>JBEKJZ010000015.1:0-44082 GCA_050010955.1 Xanthobacteraceae bacterium
CCGGTGTGTGGTTTCGGCGCGGTCGTCTGCTCATTGTCTCTCCTGATTCGCTGGGCACAGCGTGCCCGCTGTCAGGCAGAAACTCCACTTATCGGCCTGTGCAGATTTCCGCAGCCGGCTCTGATGAAACAGATGTGGTTTATGAAGTTACGATCACAGCTGCCGGTAAGAGCGATACTGGCCTGTGCATGTCACATGGCAACAAGGAAGTTCTGGTCAGTGGGTTAGGGCGAGTAGTATTCTGTGAGGAAGGAGGGATTGGCTATAGAGTTAATCTCAAAAATAACCGCTACTTAAAGAGTTTTCCCTTCGGGTATTATACGGTTGGAAGCGGCAAGTTCGTCGATGTTCACCCAACTGACCCAACTAAACCAAATTGGCAGATAGTTCCTGATAATGACGAAGACAGCGATACCCCCTACATAGAAGGGGGCCTGTACTAAAATCGAGTAACCCTTAGCTTCGGACCTGAGTGGTGAACTGCTGGACGGTGGTATAAGTGGGTGGTATCAATCAGACAGGCAGGACAGCACAGTTATTCAGATTTGACGGGCTTTTCTCGTTGGCCCCTTCGTGTCCCGTAGGGAGCGCCAACTGAATGCGACGCCGAACTGAGCCCTTGGGACAATTTGCCCGAGCTGACTCCTCTTGTTCTTGTGCGGCGCAACGGAATATTTTTTGCACATACCGGTTCCGCCTTCATCAATTGCCGGTATAAGCCCCGCCCCCGTTCTCCCCCCAGGGCGGGGCATTTGTTTTATGCGGCCGGGTTCAGGCATCGCTCCGATGAAGACGGAAGTTTGCGGTTTCCTACGGTAACGCTCTATCAAGTGCCGCGCGCGAAGTCGCGCGCCGCCGACAGCACTTTGCCGTCTGCGCCTCTGGCACCGACGAACTGCAGGCCGATGGGAAGGCCGGCAACTGTTAAGCCGCACGGCGTGGAGACTGCCGGCTGCTGACTGAGATTGATCGGGAAAGCGAAGCTGCCGGCGTTGATGCTCCGATCGAGAATAACGTCGCCGGGAATCTCGGGGCCGACGACGAAGGCGGGGATCGGGGTCGCCGGCGAGACAATGAAGTCAAGCTTCGCCAGGAGGTTGTCCATGGCAGCGCCGAAGGCTGCGCGACGCCCCTGGGCGGCGACCAGAGCGGACGCCAATATGGTCGAGCCGGCCTTGGCGACAGCGACAAACCCGGGATCGCACAAATGCGCAAGTTCTGCCGGCACCGCGGCAAAGCGGTTGGCCGCTCCGGCATACCAATGGGTGCGGAATATCCCGCCCAGATCTTCGCCCGGCAGTTCGATAGGCTCAACATGCGCGCCGAGATTCTCGAGCCGCCCGGCGGCCCTAGCGACGGCGGCGGCGACCTCCGAATCGACTTCTCCATGGGGCGGTGTGGTCCACAATCCGATGCGCGCTCCTTTGAGGACTCCTTGCGTCCATGCGAGCGGCGGCAGCTCACCGATGCCCTGGTTCCAGTCGTCGATATCCCGCCCGGCCATGACGTTGAGCATCGCGGCGGCATCTTCCGCTGAACGGGCGACCGGCCCGATATGGGCAACGGTACCGAATGCGCTCGGCGGATGGGCGGCCACGCGACCGAAGGTCGGCTTCAATCCCACCACACCGGTGAGCGAGCACGGAATCCGGATCGAGCCGCCGCCGTCGGTCCCGATGTGCAGCACGCCGGCGCCGGTTGCCGCGGCGACCACGGCGCCGCCCGACGAGCCGCCTGGCGTCATCTGCGGATTCCAGGGATTTCGGGTCATGCCGGTCAAAGGGCTTTCGGTGATCGCTTTCCAACCAAATTCCGGGGTTGTCGTAATGCCGATGAACACCGCGCCCGCGGCCCGTAGCCGCTTCACCGATGGCGCGTCCTGCGTGCACGGCTGGGTCGATGTCGTGCGACTGCCGTATCTCACGGCGCGGTCTTTGATCCACACGATATCCTTGATGGTCGTGGGCACACCATCGATTGGCGACAGCGGCGCGCCGCTTCGCCACCGCGCCGTCGACTCCGTCGCCATCGCCAGCGCCGCCTTCGCATCGATCAGCGAGAAGGCATTCAATCGCTCCTGCACTTGCTCGGCGCGCGCCAGCGTCGCCTGCGCCACTTCCAACGGCGTAAACTTTCCGGCAGAGAAGCCTGCCAAGAGTTCGGCGACGCCTAATCGGCATAGTTCGTTCGCGTCGTCGAGAAGTCGTTTGGGCATCATGGTCTCGGGTCCATCGGTGGGCGTGTCGCTTTAGCTCGCGGTTGTGGTCGAGGCAGCCCGGCTTATGCCGAGCGCCAGAATGCGATGCAGCAAATCCCGGTAGGCGATGCCGTCGTGTCGCGCCGCCGCGGCGAATTCCTGGCTCTCCGCAATTTCGGGATTGGGATTTGCTTCGAGAAAATACGGAATGCCGTCGGCGGAGAGACGGAAATCGATGCGGGCATAGCCGTCGAGCTCCAGCGTGCGGTAGATGCGCTTGGCTATGCGCTGGATGCGGGCGGCTAGTTCAGGCGCGAGGTTCTTGGCCGGCCCGTGCAAGATGCCGCGCCGTTCCTGATAATCCGGATCGTGCTTGGCCTTCTCGGTGGCGATCGGCCAGTCGCCTTGAGCCATATTGCCGAATTCCAGCTCCCAGACCGGCAGCACGCGCAGCCGGTCGTTGCCGATCACTCCGACATAGAGTTCGCGGCCCTCGATATATTGCTCGGCAATGGCGGGAGTGCCGATGCGCTCATGAATGAAGCCGACGCGGTCGACGAGCTTGGCGTCGGTGTCGACGACGGAGGCTTGTGAGATGCCGTAGGAGCCGTCCTCGTTCAGGCTCTTGACGATCAGCGGCAGCGCCAGCCGCGCCGGACGGTGGACCTTGCGGCGCATCGGGAAGACGGCAAAGGCGGGCACCGCAATCCGATGGTAATGCACCAGCGTCTTCGACAGGTCCTTGCCGCGCGCCAGCATCAGGCCGCGCGGGTTGCAACCGGTATAGGGGATGTGCATCAGCTCGAGATAGCTGGCGACGTTCTGATCGTAGATCGCTTCGCCGCGAAACTGCTCCAGCAAGGTCAACACCACGTGCGGCTTCCAGCCGTCAACCTGCTCGCGGATCGGTTTGAGCTCGTCATGCACGCCGAGCGGCCGGACCTCGTGCCCCGCGGCACGCAGCGTCGTCACCACGTCATATTCTGTTTTCCACTCATTGATTTCCTGCTCGCTGTACCCCTTGCTGGAATCCGGAGGTATCAGGTCCGGGTGGACGAGCACCAGGACGCGCAGCCGCTTCATAACGCGATCCGCCTTCGCCGCGACGGACCGAACAGCGCATGCATCGTCTTCGCGGTCAATAACACGGTAAATTCCATAACCAGTTTGCGCTCGGGACCGACCGCGCGCAAATTAAGCTCGCGGCACCGCGCAATGATGTCGTTGAGCACGGCATCGAGCGTGAGCTGATATTCGCCCGTCCACTTTGCCACCAGTTCTCTCACCCTGCCGCGGTGGCGCCTGATGAACGATGACGCCGCTTCGGACCGGCGATGGCTTGGATCGGCGGAGAACAGCCGCTGCAGATCGCGGTCGTAGGTTTTCGGCGTATCGAAGGCATAGAGCGCCTGCTTTTTCTTGTAGTGTTCGGCCAGCGTCTCGGACAGCCGGCTGAGAGGGTCGACACGTTCCCGATGGGTGAGCAGCGGCCGCTGCATAGCGATTTCCGCCATCAGCTCGTCGACATATTCAAGCTTCTTGAGCGCCGGCCATCCGGCATAGCGGGTGCGCCAGTTCGAGCGCGGCCGCAGCCACACGGCAAAGGTCTCGGCGAAATCCTCGTCCGGATGGCTTTGCGCGTACCACAGCCGAAGATGCTGGACAAAGTACCGGCTGGCCGGATTCGGTCGGTAGTAGCGCGGATAGCGCTTCGAGGTCGGGCCAAACAGCTGCTGCCAGCGGCGGCGGCGGTCGAGCTGATAGGCATGCTGCACCACATGACCGGCTTCATGGCGAAGAATAGCCATGCACTCCGACCAAGTGCCGCCCTCCACGTCGATGATCATCTTTCGTTCCAGCCGCATCAGCCGCGGATGCGCCAGATAAAACGGGATGGCGATGCCCGGGGTGGTGTTCGGGCTGAACCACTCGCTCGAGATCCAGGCATGGGGCCGCACGCGAATGCCGCGCTCGGCCAGCTCGTCGTGAAGTGTAAGCAGGCAGTCTTCGAGCCACGTGCCTTCGACCCTGACCTTGAGGTCCTTGAGGCGAAGCTGCAGCAGCTTCTCGTCGGGCAGTACGGCCCAGGCGAATTTCCTACGCGGCATGGTGCTTCGAGGCCTGACACCCAATCACTGCGGCGATGGTGTCACGAGAGCCCGCTTACGACAACCGGTTCGGTGCCGGATGCCAGCCTTGGGCCTGCAGTCTTGGGCCTGCAGTCTTAGGCCTGCAGTCTTGGGCCTGCAGTCTTGGGCCTGCAGTCTTGGGCCTGCAACCGGTCGCCGCGGTGGCGCGGAGATTTGCCGGCCATGGCCTTCCTTCGCTAGCCGGTGATCAATTCACGCAGCTTGTAGCGGATGATCTTGCCCGATCCGGTGCGGGGAATCTCTGCGATAAGATGAACGATGTGCGGCACCTTGTACGCCGACAAATGGATGCGGCAGTGGGCCAGCAAAGCCTCGGTCTCGAATGCGACCTCCGGACGCGGCACCACAAAAAGCGCCGGCACCTCGCCGAGATGCTCGTGCGCCGTCCCGACCACGGCGCAGTCGAGTACCGCCGCAAAGCTATTCACCACCTCCTCGATTTCCGCCGGCGCGATGTTCTGGCCGCCGCGAATGATCAGCTCCTTGAGCCGTCCGGTGATGGTCATAAAGCCGTTCTCGTCACGCTTGGCGAGATCGCCGGTGTGATACCAACCATCGCGTAGCGCGTTACGGGTTTCCTCCGGCTTGTTGTGATAGCCGGGCATGACGTTGGGGCCGCGGACGATCAATTCGCCTTCCTGGTTCGGCCCGACGTCGCGGTCGTTGATATCGACGATCCGTACCGCGAGCCCGGGCAGCGGTCTGCCGCACGATCCGAGGATGCGGCCGCCGGTCGGCCAGGTCATCGTCACCATGGTCGAGGTTTCGGTGATGCCGTAGCCGTCAAGCAACTGGATGCCGAGATGGTCTTCGAACTCGCGGTTGAGCGTCGCCGGCATGATGGCGCCGGCCGACACGCACAGCCGCACATTGGGAAATGTCACCCTCTTTTCGCCGCGCGTCGCCTGCAACAGATAGTGGAACATGGTCGGCACGCCGGGGAAGTAGGTGAATTCGCCGGTCTTGAGCAGCCGCACCGCGTCGCTGGTCGAGAATTTTTCCATGATGTACTCGCTGGCGCCGGTCGCCAGGATGCTCAACACCGACAAATTGAGCGCGTAGGAATGAAACAACGGCAGCGGGGAGAGCACGGTGTCGCGGTTGGACAGGCCGGTGATCGGCGCCCAGCAGGCTGCCGTGACCCACAACATCCCGTGCACCGTGAGGCGAACGCCTTTGGCGCGGCCGGTTGTGCCTGAGGTGTAAAGGATGAACGCGGTGTCGTGCAGCGAAGCGGGATCCCGCGGCGCCGACTGCGGCGGCGCCATGAGCAGGTCCGTATAGCGCAGTGCCGGCGCGCCGCAGGTGCCGCGATCGGTCACGATCAGCGTCGTGAGATTGGGTGCGGAGGCTTGCAGCCGGCCGAACAAATCGCCGCGCTCGGCGGTGGTGAAAACCGCCTTGCAGTTGGCGTCCGTGAGCCGATAGCCGATTTCCGTTTCGGTCGAGTCGTAGCTGATCGGAACGCTGATCGCGCCGGCGCGGGCGATCGCCAGGCAGCTTTCCACCCATTGCACCGAGTTCGGCAGCATGATCGCGACGGTATCGTTGGCGGCGATGCCGTTATCGGCCAGACGGCCGGCAAGCTTGCCGGTGCGTTCATGCAGCTCGGCATAGGTCACCGATGTCTGGGCGTCGCGATAGACGCATTGTCCGCCACGCGCGGCCGCATGCCGGCGCAATAACGCCGGAATGGAAGCGATCAAATCGGTACGCAGCACGTCGGTCCCCTCACACCATACTGAACCCGCCGCTGATGCTAAGCACCTGTCCGGTGATCCAGCCGGAGTGCGGCGAGGCGAGCAACGTGACCATCGGCGCCACATCGGCCGGCATGCCGAGGCGGCCCAGCGGATAGAGCTTGACCAGTTTGTCGCGGTTGGCGTCGACCCACTGCTTGTCGTGCAGGGTCTCGACCAACCCGAGTGCCAAAGTATTCGCGGTGGTACCCGAGCGGCCGAATTCGCGCGCCAGCGATTTCATCAGAGCGATGGTGCCGGCGCGGGCGGCGGCGACAATCGCCAAACCCGATTCGCCGATCCGCGAGGAATCGCCGACGATACTGACGATACGGCCATTCTTGCCGGCATGGAGATGCGGCGCGGCAGCGTAACAGCAATGGATCGCGCCGTAGAGGCAGGCGTCGATCTGGCGATGCCAGTCCTCGGGCTTGGTCTCCATGAAGCGCCGCCGTATCGCCAGTCCGGCGTTGTTGATCAGGATATTGAGGCCGCCGAAATCCTTGACGATATCATCGACCATCGCCTTGACCGCGGCAAAGTCGGCCACGTCGGTCTGATAAGCTTTGGCCTTGCCGCCTTTCGCCGTGATCTCGGTGACCAGCGCATCGGCTTCCTCGGGTGAGCCGCGGTAATTGACGGCGACGTTGGCGCCTTCTTTGGCGAGGCTCAGCGCGACTTCGCTGCCGACGCCGCTGGTGGCGCCCGTCACCAAGGCGATCTTGTCTTTCAGTCCGAGATCCATGTTCGTTCTTTCACGGTTTGGCTTTCGCCCGTGCCGCTTCGATGAGGCGGAACAGGCGTTCCGGCGTTACCGGGAGTTCGTTGATTTCAATTCCAAGCGGCGCGAGCGCGTCAGCAAGCGCGTTGGCCAGCGCCGCCGGCGCGCCGATGGTGCCGCCTTCGCCCATGCCGCGAAAGCCGCCCAGCGTGGTCGGCGAGACGCTTTCCACATGGGCCAGTTGCATCGGCGGGATTTCGCAGGCCGACGGCACGAGATAATCGACCAGGCTCGCGGTGTTGAGCTGGCCTTGTTCGTCATAGACGACTTCTTCGTAAAGCGCGGCGCCGATGCCCTGCGCGACGCCGCCGTGAACCTGTCCGTCGACGATCAGCGGATTGACCAGCCGTCCGCAATCCTCGGCGACAGCGAAGCGTTCGATGCGGATTTCATAGGTTTCCGGATCAATCTCCACCATGGCGATGTGTGTTGCCGAGGTCGTGGTGCCGAACACCGGATCGTAGGTCTTGGTGGCGGCGAGCTCATCGCGCGCTTCCGGCGGCAGCCGCTCCATTTCCGCATAGACGGCGTGCGCGACCTCGCCGAACGTCACGGAGCGGTCGGTGCCGGCGACGCTAACTTTTCCATCCGTGGCGACAAGATCGGTGGCCGCTGCCTCGAGAAGGTGCGAAGCCGCATTAAGGAGCTTCTCGCGCACCGCTTGCGCCGCCAGCGTCGCCGCGCCGCCGGCGAGCACCATGCTGCGGCTGGCATAGGTGCCGGTACTCTCGGGGACGGCGGCGCTGTCGCCCTGCAGGATACGCACATCCTCGAAACGGGCGCCGAGATGTTCGGCCACGACTTGAGCGAGCGTCGTTTCCAGACCCTGGCCATGCGAGGCGACGCCGAACGCCGCGGTGACGGCGCCGGCCGAATCGATGCGGACGATGGCCGTTTCGGTGCCGGTCGCGATCGGCATGCCGGGAGCAACGGAGATGCGAGAGCCGATACCGGTCAATTCCGCATAACACGCGACGCCGATGCCCACCCAGCGGCCGGCGGCGCGCCGCTCCTCCTGCTTCGCGCGCAGATGATCGTAGCCGATCGCGGCGCAAGCGGCGTGCAGGCATTCCTGAAAGCCCGATTTGTCCCAGACGATGCCGGAAGCGACTTTATAGGGCAGCTCGTCGGCGCCGATAAGGTTTCGCAGCCGGATCTCCTTGGCGTCGATCCCGATCTTCGCCGCCGCCAAATCCATCAGCCGTTCCATGACGAAGGTCGAAATCGGCCGACCGACGCCGCGGTAAGGGCCGGTCGGCGCCTTCGCGGTCGCCACCGCCTGCACGCGGCCGCGGTAGTTTGCAACGCGATAGGGGCCGGGAAGAAAGCTGACCACCTGCACGGGCTCGAGCGCCGCCGTCCAAGGATAAATCGAGTAGGCGCCGACGTCGCCGATAACATCCGCGCGTAACGCTAGCACCCGGCCTTGGTTATCGAGCCCGAGTTCGGCGTCGACGATCTCGTCAAAACCTTGGCTGCTGGCGGTGAGGTCTTCCGTGCGGTCGCTGGTCCACTTGACCGGGCGCGCCAACCGCCGCGCCGCGGCGCAGACGAAAATCTCCTCCGGATAGAGCGAACCCTTGCCGCCGAAGCCGCCGCCCACGTCCGACGCGACAACGCGAATGCGGTTACCTGGAATATCGAACGCCAGCGCCAGTGCATCGCGCACGATGCCCGGCACTTGCGTGGCGGAATGCAGCGTCAGCGCGTCGTTGTTCAATTCCCACGCGGCGAGACATGCGCGCGGCTCGATCGCTACCGCGGTCTTGCGGTGCATGCGGAATCTGCCTGCGACCGTTATCGGCGCGGCGGCCAGCGCCGCGTCGACGTCGCCGCGCTTGAACTCGCGGCTCAGCAGCACGTTGGTGCCGGCTTCCTCATGCAACAGCGGTGCTCCGGCGCGTATTGCCTGTTCCGGATCGATAACGACGGGCAGCGGCTCGTAATCGATGGCGACGAGCTCGAGCGCATCCTCGGCGTGATAGCGGCTTTCGGCGACAATGCCGACGACCGGCTCGCCGACATAGCGCACCTTGCCGCGCGCCAGCGGCACAATCGGTGTCGCGTAATAATCCTTCATACGCGAGGTCGCGAACACCGGCTTGACCGCGGTGCTCAAATCCTCGGCCGTGTACACGGCGACGACGCCCGGCGCGGCGCGCGCCGCCGAGCAGTCGATCCGCACAATGCGCGCATGCGACTGATCGCTCCGTCGGAAGGCAACGTGCAGCACGCCCACCGGCTGGCGGTCGTCGGTATAGGCGCCGCGCCCGGTGAGCAGGCGCGGGTCTTCGGTGCGCTTGATGCGGGCGCCGACAATCTTCGGCCGGGCGTGGATTTCGTCCACGTCACTCATAGGCATCGGCGCCCTTGCGCAAGGTGGCCCATTGCGCGTCGTCGTGGCCGCACAGCACCGTGGCGCCGCGCGCCTCGATGTGCCTGACCTCGGCGAGCGACTTGACCAGCGCGTCGGCGTTCCAGGTATTGCGGGGAATGACGCCGGTATCGAGCGTCGCGCGCAGACTGACGGTGTCGGAGGCCAGCAGGAACGCCCTCGACTTTTCCAGCGCGACCAGTACGCCGCACGAGCCCGGCGTATGGCCGGGCAGCGGGATCACCACGATGCGGCCATCGCCGAACAGATCGCGCTCGCCATCGAGCGTTTCGGTCGGTGCGGATTGCTCCCACCCGGCGGCGACATAGCCGGCCTTGTCGGCGCCCGGCGCCCGCGCCGCCTCGACCTCTTTGGCTTGGATGACGAAGGTCGCGCGTTTGAAGAAGGTGTTGCAGCCGCAATGGTCGGGATGCAGATGCGAGCACACGACTACGCCGATGTCGTCGCATTGCAGCCCGATACCGGCCAGCGCGTTGATAACGTTCTCGCCGGGCCGCATGACCGGCATCATGACCTTGGCGAGACCGCCCCAATGGGCTTCCGCGTTTTCCGCCACCGTCGGATGACAGCCGGTATCGAACAGGACGTTGCCCTGGCTGTGGCGCAGCAGGATGCAGGATACCGGCACGTCCATGGTTTCGCCGCGCACGGCGTTGGCGTCGTACATCGTCTTGCGCACGCGCAGACGGCCGCCGGACAGGACGTGCATTTTCATCGGACGTCTCCGGATTTGCCGACCACGGCGCGGATCGCCTTGACGATGTGCTCGTAGCCGGTGCAGCGGCACAGATTGCCGGACAGGCCTTCGCGGATGTCGTCATCGGTGGCAAGGGGATATTTTTTGATAAGGTCGGTAGCCGTCATCAGCATGCCCGGCGTGCAGAAGCCGCACTGCAACGCGTGATGCGCGTGAAACGATTCCTGCAACGCGTTCATCCGCCCGATACTGCCGAGGCTTTCCACCGTTTCGACGCTGCGGCCGTCGGCCTGCACCGCGAACATCAGGCATGAGCGCACGCTGTCGCCGTCGACGAACACGGTGCAGGCGCCGCAGACGCCGTGCTCGCAGCCGACATGGGTGCCGGTCAGGCCGACTGTCTGCCGCAGGAAATCGGCAAGCAGCAGCCGCGGCTCTACGGCCGCTTGCCGGGATTCGCCGTTGACGGTTACCGTGATTTTGCGCGTCTTGTTCATGCGGCGCTCGCGGTAGCGCGACGCCAGGCGGCGGCGAGCGCCCGGCCCGTGAGCACGCCGGCGAGATGCCGTCGGTAATCCGCCGAGGCATGCAGGTCGGTCTCGGGCTCGATGGCGGCGCGGACGCCGTCGATCGCGCGGCTGGTCTGATCCGGTTCGAGCGCATGGCCGACCAGCAGGGCTTCGGCCGCCACGGCACGTAACGCGGTCGGGCCGACGCCGGTGAGAGCGATGCGGGCTTGCGCGATCGCGCCCGCTACGACCGTCAATATGACCGCCACGGCGGCCAGTGCGAAATCGCCGCGGCGGCGCGCGACCTCCGCGAAGCCCCAGCCGGTCTGCGGCGGCAATTTCGGCAGCGCGATCTCGGTGACGATGTCGCCGCCGGCGAGATCGACCGTTAGCGCGTCCAGGAAAAAGTCACGCGCGGCGACCGTCCGCTTGGCGGAGGCCGAAGCGATGTGAAGCTCGGCGTCGAGCAATAGCGCCAGCATCGGCAGCTCGGCCGCCGGATCGCCGTGCGACAGGCTGCCGCCGATGGTGCCGCGGTTGCGGATCGCCAGATGGGCCACATGAGTCATGGCGCAGGACAGGACCGGCAAGTGCCGGGCAATGACCGGCGACGTCTCGAGCTGATGGTGGCGCGTCAGCGCGCCGACGCGAATGTCGTTCTCGGTCTCGGCGATGAAGGCCAGGCCCGGGATGCGATTGATGTCGACGAGAATCGACGGCCGCAACAGGCGGAAATTGAGCATCGGAACGAGGCTCTGCCCGCCGGCGATGATCTTGGCGTCGGCGCCGGCCGCGGCCAATGCCGCAACCGCCATGTCGAGGCTGTCGGCGGCGATATAGTCGAAGGACGCAGGCTTCATCAGTCAGCTATCGAGCAGCGCCACGCCGCGCGTCCCGATACTCGATGCTCGGCATCATGTTCGGAGGATCCGAAACAATTCCAGTCTTCGGCGCGCTCGAAAAATCGATGATCTGCACGACTAGCTTCTCCCCACGGCATGATGAGCCGTTGCGGGCGACTTTACGTGCCGCCTCCTTCGTTTAGCGTAAGGTAGTTTGCGTTTGATGCAACCGTTTGATTTGGCGGCCGATCACGCTCAATGGCGGTCAAAGCCGCCGGCTGTTTTCGAGGCGCGGTACCGACTCGATCGGGGAGATCATCCGCCGCCGACCGCGCGAATTCACCGAAACCCGCAATTAAGCGCAACCTGGCACGGCCGCAGGGAGCCGTTTTCCCGCTCTTGCGGATTATCCCAGATACCGCTAAATAGGTTTGATCGAGTTTTCGGGCCGAACGACTAGGCCACGCAGCGACAACGCGCCTGACTGACGATCTTTCACCAAAATCTCGAGCGAACCGGGCCGTGCATCTTGCGCGGCTCATATCTTGATTCCTAAGCAGGAGTGTCCCGTGAGCAACGGAACAGTGAAGTGGTTCAACGCGCAGAAGGGTTATGGATTCATCCAGCCGGATGGTGGCGGCAAGGATGTATTCGTCCACATCAGCGCCGTTGAGCGCGCCGGGTTGCGCGAGCTGAGAGAAGGCCAGAAAGTCGCGTTCGAGGTCGTGGTGGACCGCAAGACCGGCAAATCGGCCGCTGAGAATCTGAAGACCGTCTGACGAAAAGGCGAGACCGCAGCGGCGGTCTCGCTACACGTTCGATCTCGTCTCTTATGGCAGTCCGGCCGGCTATTTGTAATAGCCGACGCCGCAGCCTTGGTCGCCGACCCGCGTGACAAAGGATTCCTTTGGCACGGGCTCGGTCGTTCCGGGCCTCGGGTAGCTATATTGCACCGTGACGACGCTTCCCGGCGCCGAGTTCTTGATTGCATCGAAGACTCTCTGTCCGAACGGGTCGTCCTTGAGCTTCAAGGCGCGGGCGTCCGTGCCCATCAGGGCCGGATTCGGGGTCGCCGTGAATTTGCCGTCGGCCATGTTGGTGCAGAAGACGTAGAGGTCGCGGTCGTGGAATTGCTTGTTGGTCTTGTCGTTGAATTCGGCGAGCGCCGTGGCTTCATTGGCCTTGAGCGCGGCAACCGCGCGCTCGAGCATGGCTTTGGCTTCCGCCGCCGTGCCGGATTGTTGGGCGCCGGCAAAGCCAGCGCTCCATAACAGTGCCAATGCCGTTAATGCGGACACAAACAAGTTCCTGCTCATGACGTTTCCCCTGTGATGCACCGCCTCTGAAAGGGCAGTTGTTGATGCTCGCAACTTATAACCGAACTTCTTGGCTCCCGGAAGTCGGGGCGCACCTCGCTGAGGTGGTGCGCAACCGCGGTCCTGGAGTAAGATAAATTGTGATCGCCACCCGCCATTTCTCTTGGTCATGGCAAGGCCGCGAGGTCGGGCTAGGGCTCGACGAGGCCGGCGCGGGGCCGCTCGTTGTGCTGTTGCCGGCCTTAAGCTCGATTTCAAGCCGCGGCGAGATGCGCCCGCTCATGGAACTGCTGGCGCGTGATTTCCGCGTTGTCGCCGTCGATTGGCCCGGCTTCGGCACGCAGCCGCGTCCGCCTATGCACTGGACGCCCGATGCCCTGTCGGCATTCGTGCAATATCTCTTTCAATCGCTCATTGCCGCGCCCGCGCCGCGCGCCGTCGCCGCCGGGCACGCCGCCACTTATGTGCTGCATCACACGGCTCGTCATCCCGGTGCGCTGGATCGTATCGTTCTCATCGCTCCGACTTGGCGCGGGCCGCTGCCGACCATGGCCGGCGGCAATCGTCCGTTCTTCGCCAAGATCAGACGCGCCGTCGAGGCGCCTGTGATTGGTCCGCTGCTTTATCGCCTCAACGTCAACGACTTTGTGGTGCGCAAGATGGTTGCCGGTCACGTCTATAGCAATCCGGCGTCGTTGAGCGGAGCGCGAATGGCGGACAAGCGAAAGGTCGTCGCGGCGCCGGGAGCGCGTTTCGCCTCGGCGGCGTTCGTGACCGGCGGCTTGGATCGGGTGGCGACAAGAGAGGATTTCCTGGCGCTTGCCGCGCGGACCAGTTCGCCGCTTTTGCTCGTCTATGGCGCCGAGACGCCGTCGCGGTCGCGCGCCGAGATGGAGGCCTTGGCGGCGCTGCCCGGCGTCCGCACCGAGCGATTGCTGCGCGGCAAGCTCTCCGTGCACGAAGAATTTCCCGACGACGTTTACGCCGCCATAAGACCTTTCCTCGACCGGTAACCGCTCCACTGCCGCAGGCTGAAAGCCCGTCAATGCGCCGCGGGCAAGCCGGGAATTGCGACGCCGAGCGTCTGCATGATGAGGAAGGTATTGAGACCGAGCACCACGACCGTGGCCGCCACGGCCGCGGCGCGGGTGAGCCGGCCATTGGTGAAGGCGCCCATGATGTCGCGGCGGCCGGTGAAGATAAGCAGCGCGATCATCGGCAGCGGCAGCGCGATGCTGAGCACGACCTGACTGACGACCAGCGCCTGCGTCGCGTTGACGCCGAGCCCGACGACGACGAAGGCCGGCAGCATGGTGACCAGCCGGCGCACCCAAATCGGGATGCGGAACCCGATGAAGCCCTGCATGATCATCTGTCCGGCCATGGTTCCGACCGTCGAGGCCGATATCCCCGAGACAATAAGCGAGAGCAGAAACACTCCCGCCGCTCCGATGCCAAGGAGCGGCGTCAGCGTGTGATAGGCAGTCTCGATCTCCGCGACCTCGGGATGGCCGGCGTGGAACGCGCCCGATGCCATCATCACCATGGCCATGTTGACGAGGCCGGCGACCGTGAGCGCGAGGATCACTTCCTGGTTGGAGAAGCGCAGCACCCTGCGCCGCTCGCTGTCGTCGCGAACCGGCATCCGCGCCTGCGTCAGGCCGGAATGCAGATAAATCGCATGCGGCATGACGGTGGCGCCGATGATGCCGACGGCCAGCAGCAGCGCCTCCGCGTCGGCGATCTGCGGCGTGAAGGTGTGGAACGCCGCCGCGGCCCAATCGACGGGGACGATGAATATCTCGATGAGGTAGCAAAGGCCGATCACGCTCACCATGGCGCCGATGATCAGCTCCAGTGGCCGGAAGCCGAAGCGTTCGAACGTCAAGAGGCCGTAGGTCACGATCGCGGTAATGACCATCCCGGCCAACAGCGGCATCTGAAACAGCAGAGAAAGTCCGATGGCGCCCCCAAGGAACTCGGCGAGATCGGTCGCCATGGCGGCGATCTCGCTGACGATCCACATCGCCCAAACGACCGGCCGCGGAAAATGATCGCGGCACAATTCCGCGAGGTTGCGGCCGGTAACGATGCCGAGCTTGGCCGACAGGGCCTGGAACAGCATCGCGATCACGTTGGCGAGCAACACCACCCAGAGCAGCCCGTAGCCGTACTTTGCCCCGGCCTGGATGTTGGTGGCGAAGTTCCCCGGGTCCATATAGGCGATCGAGGCGATCACCGCGGGCCCGGCGAAGGCCCAGTAGGCCGGCAAACCGCCGCGTTGCCCGGCCAGGACCTGGCGCGCCGTGGCGACGGTACGTTCCGACAGCGACCGCTTCCGTCGATCGGTCAAATTGGCCATGTCGAGGTGCATAAAGCACTAACCAGAAAGTGTAGCACTAGTTACATTATAAGTACGTAGCGCCTTAGCGTCAATCGCTACACAATATAGCATGTGCTATACTTTTGACGTGGACATAAAAATATGATCTCAGGTTGTGACGATCGGCCCGAGTCGAGGAGCGTTTCGAGACCATGACATTGGCGGTGTCGCATACCGTGAAGCGAAAGCCGGATCGCGCCATGGGCAAGCTCCCGGCGGAAGGAACCCAGGCGCGCCGCTTCGGCAAGACGCGCTCGGCACAGTCAACCGCGTTGCTGGAGGATTACGTCGAGCTGATCGCCGACCTCCTGACCAGTGCAAGAGAGGCGCGGCCGACGGATATTGCCCGGCGGCTCGGTGTGTCCCATGCCACCGCCGTGAAGACGATCTCGCGCTTGAAGCGCGCCGGGTTGGCGACCGCACGCCCTTATCGCGGGGTATTTTTGACCGAGAAGGGCCAGGCGCTCGCCGACCGTGTGCGCGTGCGTCACCGCTTGGTCGTGGATGTCCTCTGCGCGCTCGGCGTTCCGACCGAGGCGGCCGAGGCGGATGCCGAGGGCATAGAACACTACGTCTCGGAAGTGACGCTGAAGGCGTTTGCGCACTTCCTCAAGTTGCGGGAGTGAGCGACAAGCGGGTTACGCGGCGTGGTCGGTCAGCGCGTCGACGATGTGGTCGACGATTTCTTCGACCAGCGCCTTGTCGTCGCCTTCACCCATGACGCGGATCACCGGCTCGGTTCCCGACGGTCGTATGACCAGGCGGCCGTGACCGTTCAGGCGCTGTTCGGCATCCTCGATCGCCGAGCGGACTTCGGAATTCTCCAGCGGCTTGCCGCTGCGATAGCGCACATTCTTGAGCACCTGCGGCAGCGGGGTGAAGCGGTGACAGACCTGCGACACCGGCTTGTTCTGCTTTTTCACCACCGCCAGCACCTGCAGCGCGGCGACAAAGCCGTCGCCGGTCGTGGTGTAATCGGACAGGATGATATGGCCGGAAGGCTCGCCGCCGACATTGTAACCGTGCTCGCGCATCTGTTCGAGCACGTAGCGGTCGCCGACCGGCGTTCGCACCAGCGACAGCTGCAGCGATTGCAGATGCCGCTCGAGGCCGAGATTCGACATCACGGTGGCGACGATGCCCGGCTTGGTCAATAGCCCGTCGTCGCGCCAGCTTTCGGCGATCACCGCCAGCAGCTGGTCGCCGTCAATCAGGTGGCCTTGCTCATCGGCGATGACGACGCGGTCGCCGTCGCCGTCGAGCGCGATGCCGATATCGCCGCGCATCTCGCGCACCTTGCGGCAGAGGGCGTCGGGCGACGTCGAGCCGCAGTCGAGGTTGATGTTGAAGCCGTCCGGCTCAACTCCGATCGCGATGACGTCGGCGCCGAGCTCCCACAACGCCGCCGGCGCCACCCGATAGCCGGCACCCTGGGCGCAGTCGATGACAACACGCAGGCCTTCGAGCGAGAGGTTGCGCGGCAGCGTGCGCTTGGCGAATTCGATGTAGCGGTCGTGGACGCCGTCGATGCGCTTGGCACGGCCAAGTTCGCGGCTTTTGGCCAGGCGCTTGGTCATGTCGCTGTCGATCAGACTTTCGATCCGATGCTCGACCTCGTCCGACAGCTTGTAGCCGTCCGGCCCGAACAGCTTGATACCGTTATCGTCGAAGGGATTGTGCGACGCCGAGATCATGACGCCGAGATCGGCGCGCATCGAGCGGGTGAGCATGGCAACGGCGGGAGTCGGCATTGGCCCGAGCTGCAGCACGTCCATGCCGACGGAGGTGAAACCGGCGATCAGCGCGGTCTCGATCATGTAGCCGGAGAGCCGGGTATCCTTGCCGATCACGACACGGTGGCGATCGTCGCCGGCGCGGCGGAAGACGACGCCGGTCGCCTGTCCCACCTTGAGCGCCAATTCCGGCGTGATCACGCCATTGGCGCGGCCGCGAATGCCGTCGGTGCCAAAATACTTGCGAGCCATGTTCCACGCCGCCCCTGCCTTTGCAGCGCGATATTAACCCGTTTCCGCGTGACATTCGCCTCAAAAAATATTCAGTAATCTTACTGTCCGCAGTAAGACTTTCTCCACCACACCGTCGTCAAAACGCGCATTGAATCAAGCACATGCGAGGCTGCCGGGCGTGCAGATTCGAGGAATCGGCGTTTTCCTCGCCTTAAGGCTTGCGTTTATCGTGGACGCTGGGCGGCGGTTGGGTGACGGCAACCGGGTCGGAACCGGGGAATGTGTCCTCCAGCCCGCGGTCGAGGCTCTCGTCAAGCTTCTGCTTGCACCTTTCTGTTCGCTCGCGGTCCTTGCCGGCCTCTTTCGTGTCCTGCTCTGAATCGCGGTGGTTCGGCGGTTGCGACCGAGTGGTGTTCGATTTGTCCATCATGGTCTTGGTCCTGACGCGCGTTTGTCCCCATTTGGCGCCGCGCATGGTAACGCTCCCGCAGCGGTCAGCGTTCCTTGCGGCGGTCGAGAACGTCGGCTGAGAGCGGCGGGCGAGTTTGTGCTATCGAGGACTCCTGAACCCGGGGAATTGCCAGCCATGAAAACCATGACCTGCATCGAGGACCTGCGGCAAACCGCCCGCCGCCGGGTGCCGCGCGCGTTCTTCGAATATGCCGAAGGCGGCTCGTACGCCGAGCAAACGCTCAACGCCAACCGCGCCGATCTCGAGGCCATCAAGCTGCGCCAGCGCATTCTCGTCGACGTGTCCAATCGCAGCACGCACACCACGATCCTCGGCGAGCCGGTCTCTTTGCCGCTGGCGCTGGCGCCGATCGGGCTTTGCGGGATGCAGCATGGTGACGGCGAGATTCTGGCCTGCCGTGCGGCGCAGGAAGCCGGCGTCCCGTTCTGCCTCTCGACCATGTCGATCTGCTCGATCGAGGATGTCGCGCAAGCCGTCGGCAAGCCGTTCTGGTTCCAGCTTTACGTCATGAAGGACCGCGGCTTCGTGCGCGCCCTGATCGAGCGGGTGATCGCGGCCAAATGCAGCGCGCTGGTGCTCACGGTCGACCTGCAGGTGCTCGGCCAGCGCCATCGCGATATCAAGAACGGCATGACCGTTCCGCCCGAACTGCGGCGCATCAGGAATCTCATCGATATCGCCAGCAAACCGAGCTGGGCGCTCGGCATCGCCCGCGGCAAACGCAGGACCTTCGGCAATCTCGCCGGCCATATCCGCGGCGTGGAGAACGTCAACTCGCTGTCGCACTGGATCGCCGGCCAGTTCGACGAGACGCTGAGCTGGAAGGATGTCGAGTGGATCGCCGGCATTTGGCCCGGAAAACTCATCCTCAAAGGCATCCTCGATGTCGAGGATGCGCGGGCCGCGGCGAAGACCGGCGCGGCGGCGCTCGTGGTGTCGAATCATGGCGGGCGCCAGCTCGACGGCGCGCCGTCCTCGATCTCGGCGCTGCCGCCGATCGTCAATGCGGTCGGATCGTCGATCGAGATCCTGTTCGACGGCGGCGTCCGTTCCGGCCAGGACATGATGCGCGCCATCGCGCTCGGCGCGCGCGCCTGTCTGAGCGGTCGCGCCTATATCTATGGGCTCGGCGCCGGCGGCCAGGCCGGCGTCGCCCGCTCGATCGAGATCATGCGCAACGAACTCAGCGTCAGCATGGCGCTGACCGGCGTTAAGGGCATCGAAGAAATCGATCGCAGCGTGATCATGGAGATGTAAGTCAAAGTTGCGGAGGAATGCGCGGCGGGGGAGGATTAAATGGGAACGTCTTATTCTTCCTTATAGCCATAGGCCTGCGCGTTGCCGGTCGCGCCGTAATATTTGTACGGCAGGAATTTCCCCGACATGGTGAGTTTGACGCGGTCGCCTTTGGGGTCGGTCTGGCGCTCCATCAGCAGATCGAAATCGATGGCCGACATGATGCCGTCGCCGAACTCTTCCTCGATCAGCGCCTTCAGCGCCGGGCCGTTCACCATCACCAATTCGTAGAAGCGGTAGATCAGCGGGTCGGTCGGCGGCATGGCGGTGCCGCGGTGCGGCACCTCGTTCAGCAGCGCCTGTTCGCTCTTGCTCAGCCCAAACAGTTCGGCAGCCTTCGCCGCCTGCGGCTTCGTCAGCTTCATCTGGCCGAGGACGGCGCCGGTGATCAACAGCGGCGACATGCCGCCGATCTCGCCGCAGATGTGTTTCCAGCTCCAACCCTTCTCGCGCTTGATGCCAAGCATTTTCTCGGTGAGTTCGGCTCGCGTCATGGACAATCCCCTCTCGCTTTGCGTGCGGCTTGATTGATTGCCGGCGGCGCGAGAGAAGCAAGTGCCGTGCCATGAAGCGACCGGGGCTCCGGTCGCCGCGGTCGCCGAGATGGCAGCTGTCGAGCCGCTCACATGGGCGGATCGACACCCCTGCTGTTGATTATGATCACGCCGGCTTCGACCGCGCCATCAGGCAGCTTTTTCCCCCTCGGCACGAAGAACTTCTCACCCGCCTTGATGTCGGCCACGGTCGCCGGAACAAACATGACGACCTCGACATTCGCCGGCACGATGATGGTCTTCTCACCGTCCTTGTATTTCATAACTAATGTTTGGCCATCGTTGCTGACGACCTGGCTCTCGATATTGCCATTGGTCATCGTGCTGTTCGGCATCAGATCCCAGGGGTAGTGGCCTTCGCCTGTTCCGCGCATCGCATCCGGGAAGATGTGGATTTCCACGGCCTTCTGGGTGCCGTCCGGCTGCGGCATGGCCGTGATGCCGACGAAGACGCCCTGCTTGACGTCGGCGAGCGACTTTTTGTCGAGCGTGAGCACGTGCGCGTCGTCTGCGAGCTTCACCTGCACCATCGCGCCATCGCGCGCTTTCACGGACAAGGTCTTGCCGTCCACGTTATCGATTACGCCGCGCACGCGCACGGGCGCTTGCGCTGCCGCCATCGAGGCTGCAAACAATAGAACGAAGGCGCTTACGGCAACTGTCCTGCGGATCATCGTTGTCATTTCGTCGTCCCGATAGCTTCAACCGCCAGCAGACAGAATAGCGAATGTAATTTGCCGGCCACGAACACAACTACGCCGCTGCAAACACAACTACGTGACAGGCTCACGTTTTGCGGCGAAGGGGTCGAGGTCGGCTTCGATCAATGCCCGCAGTTCCGGTGTCACTGTGGGCGTCGTGCCGAACCACAGCGCAAAGCCGCCCACGGCCTGATACAGCAGCATGCCGAGCCCATCGGCGGTGCGCAGAGCACGAGCCTGTGCGGCTGCGACGAGCGGCGTGCGCACCGGGACATAGACCAGATCGGCGACGACGGCGTGACCCGGCAGCTGCGCCAGATCGACCGGCAGTGCAGGCTGCCCCTGCATGCCGAGCGTCGTGGCGTTGACCAAGAGTGCCGCATCGCCCAGCGCCGCGACGTTCAACTCCTCCCAGCGGACGATCCGCACGCGCGCGCCGAATTGTTTGCGCAAAGCCTCGGCGCGGCCTTGCGTGCGGTTGATGAGCACGATTTGCTCGATGCCGCGCGTGACAAGGCCGTAGATCACGGCGCGCGCCGCGCCGCCGGCGCCAAGCACGACCGCCTTGCCGGGGCTGCGATCCCAACGCGGCGCGCAGGCATCGAGATTGTCCAAAAAGCCTTCAACGTCGGTATTGGTCGCGCGCAGCACGCCCGCGTCGAGCCACAACGTATTGGCGGCGCCGACTGCAAGGGCGCGTTCGTCAGGCTGCGACAGCGTCAGCGCCGCTTCCTTGTGCGGCAAGGTCACATTGGCGCCGACATAGCCGCGCGCCGCGAGCGATCCGATGAACGCCGCGAATTCTGCCGGCGGCACCGCCTCGCGCCGGTATGTGCCGGCGATGCCGTATTGCTCGAGCCAATAATTGTGGATCAGCGGCGAACGCGAATGCTCGACCGGCCAGCCGATCACGCACGCCGCGCGGAGGGTGCCGGTCACGCCTCGGCCGCCACGGAATTGCGCAGCACGCCGATCTCGGCGCACTCGACCTCGACGCTATCGCCGGGCTTGAGCCAGATCGGCGGATCGTTTTTCGGCGTCTTCTTAACCGGCGTGCCGGTGACGATGATGTCGCCCGGCTTGAGCGTCATGAACGCCGTGATGTAGGCAATGAGAGCGGCGAATGAATGCACCATGCTGGCGGTGGTGTCGTCCTGGGTCACCTCGCCGTTCTTGCGCACGACCAGCCGCAGCGGCTTGCTCAAATCGATATCGGTTTCGATCCACGGCCCGATGCTGCCGCTCCAATCGAAATTCTTGCCTTGGGTCACGTTGAACTGGCCGTGGTGCAGCCAGTCGCGGATCGTGCCGTCGTTGCACAGCGTCAGGCCGGCAATCATCTCGTGGGCGCGGTCCTTCGCCACGTGTTTGCATTCGCGGCCGATCACCATGGCGATCTCGCCCTCGTAATCGAGCTGTGCGGAAATTTTCGGCCGTATCAGCTTTTGCCCGTGACCGACCAGCGAATTCGGCGCGCGAAAGAACAGGCTCGGATATTTCGGCGGCTCGGCGAGAGCGAAATCCCGTTCGCGGTTGGCGTAGTTGATGCCGACGCAGAGGATTTTTTCCGGTGCAGGAAGCGGCGGCAGCAGCTCGATCTCGGCCAGCGGCACGTCAGGACGCACGCCGGCGGTGGCAGCTCTCGCCTCGCTGAGGGCCTGGGCGCGAAAGACTTCCAGCAGGGTGGCAAAGCGGCTCAGCCGCAAGCGCAAATCGATGATGCCCTCGCCGGCGATCACGCCAAAACTCGACCGGCCGCGCAACTGATAGCTTGCAAGGCGCATACCGATTCTCCGCCACTCCGCGCGACGTGTTAGAGCATGATCCGGAAAAGTGGAAGCCGGTTTTCCGAAAAGATCATGCTCCACTAAGGATATTAGAGCGCCAATCGATTCCATCTGAAACGATTGCGCTCTAGAAGTCGGCGCCGCAACCGTCAACGGCGACCTGTGGCGCTGCAGGTCCGCGTCGAATCACCCGGTGCGATCGCGGTGGGAGATTTCAACGACGCGGGCGCGCGCGGCGAGCGCATCGACCAGCGCGTCGGCCTTGGCCTTGTTCGCGGCGTCGAGGTTGGCATCCCATTCGTCGAGCAGATAGACCCGGGCGTCGGTCGCGTTGACGATCTCCTCCAGCGATTTGAGCTGCCGTTCTCCGGTCGAAAAGCCGAGCTTCTTGTCCGCCGTTTCGCTGGCGATCGCCGCGTCCTCATGCTCGCCTTCGACGTCGACGGGCACCACGCCGCCGGCGAACTGAAACGCCAGCCGGTCCGACGCCGGCCAATAGAAGGCGCGCCGCCGCATCTCGGTCTTCAGGCTCGCCAGCAGCGACGATTTGCCGGTGGCGTTGCCGCCGCGGACGTTGATGCGCCCGGTCGGCCGCGCCTGCACGATGCGCAGCGCGTCGTTCACCGAGGAAACGACGTTGGCGTCGGCGCCTTCGCGCAGCACCAGCCGATCGAATTTGATGCGATTGTCGAACGTTTTCGCGGGCTGCGGCAGCATGTTGGCGGCGACGCCGCCGAACCGCGTCCAGACGGCGATGACATCGTTCCAGCCGCTGGCCAGCAGATGCAGCTCGTAGGTCATCTCGATCTGCCGCGGCAGCGTGGTCGCCAGCGCGATCAGCAATACGGTATCGCCGGCATTGTTCACGGCGACCAGCGTGATGGTGACGAAGACGATGGCAAGACTGACGATGCCGCTCATCGCGCTCATGCCTTCGCGCGCGACGATGGCGCGGATCTGGGCGGTTAACGCTTGGCGCAGCCGGCTCTTGAAGCCGGCGAGCCAGAGCCGCAGGTTGTAGCGGTTGCCGCTGAAGATGTTGTCCCACGCGGTATAGCCCTGCGCGGTGATACGGTTGTTCATGCGCTGGTTTTCGAGATAGGTGCGTGCGATCGGCCCTTGCAGCGCCCATTGCATCAGCAACAGGGCGGCGAACGCGCCGATATAGGCGAACGGCAGGCTGAGGTCGATTTCGGCGCCCAGCACGACGGCGTTGAACACGAGCCCGAGCAACAGCTTCAGCGTGAACTCGAGCTCATACATCAAATTGAAGAAGCACTGGAACGTCTCGCCGGTGAGGAACGGCTCGACCTGCTCGCGCGCCGATTTGTCGCCGAACAGCTTGACCTTGCCGCGGTTCTCGCGCGCGAAGCGCAGCATGAACTTGCCGAAGCCGCGATAGCCGGCCCGTTCGGCGAACATCCAGCTGATGACGCCCGCGATATAGGAGGCCGATTGCGCCGCAAGGATCAAGATGAGATCGGTGAGCAGAAACTCGCCGACGGCGACCTTGCGCGCGGCATTGATGACGAGCCAGGTCGTCGCCGCGGCGAGCATCGCTTCGGCCACCATCAGCACCAGCATCCCGAATAGCGCCGGCGACAGCAGATAGCTCGCCAGCTCCACGCGTGAAATCTGCTTCTGTGTCATGGCATTCCGGGAAAATCGTAGGTGCGCGGTGCCGACTCGGTCGCCAACGGCATCCTAGTCCGGCCGATTCGAAGTTGCTAAACCCACCCGCCAAAGGTCCAGCGGAGTCGCATAGAAACCGCAATGATTTCAGTATCTTGAATGACTCACGCCGGCGCGGCGCGCTGCCGCG
The DNA here is from genome assembly GCA_050010955.1 of Xanthobacteraceae bacterium. Taxonomy (GTDB): domain Bacteria; phylum Pseudomonadota; class Alphaproteobacteria; order Rhizobiales; family Xanthobacteraceae; genus BOG-931. Next base: position 23,609 of record JBEKJZ010000015.1, read on the forward strand.
TCAGTTCAGTTTCCAGCCGGCTGATATTGTCGAACAGCCGCGCCGTCGCCAGCCGCAGGAAATAGAAGCCGAATGTTGGATTTTGGTAATAGAGCTGCTCGACCTGCTCGTAAGTGATCGACGGGACTTTGCCGTTTTCGACGCATTCCAGCGTCGCCGTGCGCCGATTGTCGGGTGCCAGCATCGCCAGTTCCCCGACCACCTGGCCGGGTTCGATCTCGATGCCGATCTCGGTGAGAACATAGCGGCCGGTCACGGCGCAGAACATCTCGTCCGCAGGCTCGCCTTTGGCGAACAGAATGTCGCCCTTGCTGAAGTGACGCTCCGTCATGAATGGCTTGAGCCAGTCCAGCGATGGCTTGTCGCGGATCGCCTCGCGCACGTTCCGGATCAGGACGATCATTTGGTAGAGCCGATAACCGTTCATCGGCAGCGCCAGGGCTTGCAGCGCCATCGGAAACCACGAGTGCGACACGGCGAAGACGGTGATCAGGAAGCAATTCGCGACGATGGCAAGCACACGCAACGGCACCATCGTCTTGGTCGAAGCCGTGGCCACAATGAACAGCGATGGCCGCTGGTGAAAAATTCAGTCCAATGCAAGATCGGCCTCCGCGCCCCGGCGTCGTGCCTGCGACGACGAGGGTAACAAACCAGACCGGAAAGAAGCGCCGGTCAACCGCCAATCTCCGGCGCCACGGCCGCGAGCCGGCCTCACGGGCAATTTCGACTGGTGATGCGAACTCCGGCAACATAATTTGTCACGCGGACGAGTTCCTTGCCATCGGTGCCATGATGATCGCGCTCAACGAGACCCACGACCCGGCGCGGCGAAGTTTTGTCGCCAGCGCCAACACGGCCGATAGCGAATTTCTGATCCAGAATTTGCCGTTCGGAGTGTTTCGGCCGGCCGCCGGATGCCTGTTATGGGCCGCCACGCGCGTCCGACTGTGCTACAATAGCAACGAGACCGCTGCGTGGCACGGACATGACGCCGGCGGCGCTCGCCGTCATAGCCTGGGAAACGCCCATGAACGAGCAAATTCAGAACCCCGAACGCGCGCCGTTGTTCAACCCGTTGTCGCCCGAATTCATTGCCAATCCCTATCCTTTCTATCATCGGCTGCGCGCGACCGATCCCATGCACCTCACGCCGCTCGGCTTCAACGTCGCGAGCCGGCACGCCGACATCATCGCGATCCTGCGCGACAAACGCTTCGGCAAGGATTTCGTCGGCCGCATGACCAGACGATTTGGGCCTCGGATTCTCGAGGAGCCGGTCTATCGCAGCATGAGTCACTGGATGCTGCAACAGGATCCACCCGACCATGGCCGTTTGCGCGGCCTGGTGGTCCGGGCCTTTACCGCGCGGCGCGTCGAGGACATGCGCCCGCGCATTCAAGAGATCGTCGATGACATCATCGATCGCGTCGAGCCGCGCGGCCGCATGGACCTCATCGCCGACTTCGCTTTCCGGCTGCCGGTGACCGTGATCTGCGACATGCTCGGCATTCCCGCCGAGGACCGCGGACTCTTTGGCCCGAGTTCGAGCACCGCGGGACGTCTGCTCGACCCGGCGCCGCTGACCCGTGACGAGATCAACGCGCACAATGCCAACAATCTGGCGGCCGCGGAATATTTCGGCCGGCTGTTCGAGCTGCGCCGACGCCAGCCCGGCGACGATCTCACGACGCAACTGGTCCAAGCCGAGGAGGCCGGCAGCAAGCTCTCGAACGAGGAGCTGACCGCGAATATCGTGCTGCTGTTCGGTGCCGGTCACGAGACGACGGTGAACCTGATCGGCAACGGCCTCTTGGCGCTGCACCGCCATCCCGACCAGCTTCAGCTTTTGCAGAACGATCCGTCGCTCATTGCCAACGCGATCGACGAGCTGTTGCGCCACGATTCCTCGGTGCAGCTGACCGGTCGCACCACCCTTGAAGAGGTCGACGACATCGGCGGCATCTCGCTGGCCAAAGGTCAATCCGTGTTGTGCCTGCTCGGCGCGGCCAATCACGACCCCGCAGTCTACCCGGATCCGGATCGGCTCGACGTCACCCGCGCCGACATACGCCCGCTGTCGTTCGGCGGCGGCATCCATTACTGCCTCGGCGCCCAACTCGCCCGCATTGAAGGCGAGATTGCGATCGCGACGTTGCTGCGCCGCCTGCCCAATCTGCGGCTGGATGACCCCGGTCACCCCGACTGGCGGCAGACCTTTGTCTTGCGCGGCCTCAACAAGTTGCCGGCCAAATGGTAGGCGAATCATTCCGGTCCATTCCGTTTCACTTCGCGGGGGCGGATAAACGAAATCGTTCTCGCGGCGCGATGCGCGCCCGAGGCATGCCGTGCAACGCGTCAAACACCCCGCCGAGCATCACCGCGTCACGAGCCGGCGGTGGGACCGGCTTCGGCTCGATCACGCTCAGCGTCAGTAGCCCGGATTGAGCAAAGCGAAACCCGGGATGGACCTTTCAAGCTTCTCGATCGTCCCCGGGTTTCACGGAGCCTGTCATCGGGCCGGCCACTTCGGGCCGGACCCGTTGGTTCAACCCGGATTACAAACAACAATAAATAAAAGGAAGCAGAAGGCCGCCAGGCGCACTTTTCCCTCCATGAGCCGCATCAGCGGATGCGGCGCGCGCCTTAACGCGGCGCGCTCGCCTGACGGCCTTCCACCGCGGCACTTGCGGCCGCGAACCAACGCCGCCGCTCAGCTCCAGAACGCGCTTCCTGGGACTTAGGTGTCGGCGGGCGTTATCCGCCGTCCCCTATCCCAGTCCAGCGACAAAGTCGCAGACCGGTCATCATGCCGGCCGGGCGTTTTCCCGTTAGCCGCCCGGGAGCGGAGGTGACGAGCCCCCGCCCGCGGGAACCGCTCCTGCCCCATCGGCCGGCGTCACCCGGTCGACGTCCTTTGCTAGGCAAGATTCGCTATGATGTAACGTAAGTGGGGACAAATGTCAAGAGCCAGTCACGATGACGGTGACCACAGATACCTCTCCCCAGAGGGGCAAGGTCGCGCGCAGATCACACCCTCCGCAGCGCCCGCAGCACCCGCTCCGGCGTGATCGGCATTTCCACCAGCGGTGCGGCGCCGAGCGGGCGGAGCGCATTGTTGATGGCGTTCATGACGCAGGCCGGCGCGCCGGCGGTGCCGGCTTCGCCGGCGCCCTTGGCGCCAAGCTCTGAATCCGCCGTCGGCGTCACCACATGGCCAACGTCGATGTCGGGCATTTCGGCGGCCATCGGCACCAGATAGTCCATCATCGAGGCGTTAAGGAGCTGGCCGCTCTCGTCATAGACGCAGTGCTCGTAGAGCGCGCCGCCGATGCCTTGCACGATGCCGCCGCGGATTTGCTCGTCGACAAGCTGCGGATTGATCAGGGTGCCGCAATCCTCGATGCACCAATGCCGCAGCAGCTTGACCTCTCCGGTCTCGACGTCGACCTCGAGAGAGGACCCCTGCACGCCGTTGGTGAAGGCGAACGGCCAGCCGCGCGGCACGTAATGGCGCGTCACGCCGAACTCGGCCTGGAAGCCGGGCGGCAGCGTATCCGGGCGGAAATAGACGATGCGCGCCACTTCTTCGAGCGGCAGCCGCTCGCGCCCGGTATCGGCGTCGACCACGCTGCCGGCGCGGATGTCGAGCGCTTTCGGGTCGGCCTGCAGGATCGAGGCGGCGGCGGCAAGCACGTTGCCGCGCAGCGCCTTGCCGGCCTGCCAGGCGGCCTCGCCGCCGATGCCGGCCGCGCGCGACGCCCAGGTGCCGCCGCCATAGGGCGTGTTGTCGGTGTCGCCGGTGACGACGCGCACGCGCTCGATCGGCACGCCGAACGATGTCGCCACGCATTGCGCCAGCACGGACTCAGTGCCCTGGCCCTGCTCGGTGACGCCGGAATGCACGAACAACGCGCCGGTCGAGTCGAGCCGCACTGTGGCGCCGTCCTGCGAGGAAATGCGCGCGCCGCCGACGCCATAAAACGCGGCCGACGGATTGGTCACCTCGATGAAGGACGCTAGTCCGATGCCGCGGTAGATGCCGCGCGCGCGCAAGGCCGCCTGTTCGGCGCGCAGCTTGGCGTAGTCCATCATCGCCAGGATCTTGTCGAGCGCGGCGTGATGCGACAGCTTCTCGAACTTGATGCCGGAGGCGCCGGTCGCCGGATAGCCATCGTCGGCAAACAGATTGCGCCGCCGCAACTCAACGGGGTCCATGCCGATCTTGGCGGCGGCTAGTTCGACCAGGCCCTCGGTGACCGCGGTCGCGATCGGATGACCGACGGCGCGGTATTGGCACATCACGTTCTTGTTCTGAAACACGACGCGGGCGCGGGCGCGGTAGTTCGGGCAGCTATAAGGGCCGCCGACCAGATTGACCACCTGATTTGCTTCAATGCCGCTGGTTCGCGGATAGACCGAATAAGGTCCGACGCCGGTCAAATCGTCGATCTCGAAAGCGGTGATGGTGCCGTCGCGCTTAACGCCGATCCGTGCCTTGACGCGATGATCGCGGGCGTGGATGTCGGTCGAGAAACTCTCCAGGCGATCGGCGACGAATTTGACCGGCCGCCGCAGCAGCTTCGCCAGCGCCGCCGTCGCCATCTCGTCGGCATAGACGTGCACCTTGATGCCGAACGAGCCGCCGACGTCCTTGGTGAGCACGCGAACCTGGTGCTCCTCGAGGCCGAGGTGCTTGGCGAACAGGTTCTGCATCATGTGCGGCGCCTGCGTGCCCTGATAGACGGTCAGCCGCTGCTCGCCCGGATTCCAATCGGCGACGATGGCGCGCGGCTCGTTGGTGACGCCGGTGTGGCGGCCGAACACGAACGTCGTCTCGGCAATCGCGTCGGCGTCGGCAAAACCCTGGTCGGGATCGCCGGCCGTAAGCGCGCGCTCGAAGGCGAGATTGTCGCCAAGCTCAGGATGGATCACCGGCGTCGCCGGATCGAGCGCAGTTTCCGCATCGGTGACGGCGGCGAGCGCTTCGTAATCGACGGCAATGAGCGCGCAGGCGTCTTCCGCATCGGCGCGCGTGCGGGCGACGACGGCACAGACCGCCTCGCCCTGCCAGCAGGCGCGGTCGACGGCGATTGCGTGCTGCGGCGCCGATTTAAGGCCCTTTAAGTGCGTCAGCACGCCGACCCACGGCGTGATCACCTTGGCGAGCTCGGCGCCGGTGACGATGGCGATGACGCCGGGCGCGCGCCGCGCTTGCGCCGTGTCGATGGCTTTGATGCGGGCGTACGCGTGCGGCGAGCGCAGAAACGCGACATGCGCCATGCGCGGCAGCACCAAGTCGCTGACGTATTGGCCGCGCCCTTGCGTTAGCCGCGCAAGGTTCGGCCGCGGCACCGAGCGGCCGATATAGGAATTCGGCCGGTCGAGCGCGGAGAGCGGGGAGGGCTGGTCGTCGGCGATTTTCATGTTTCGAACATCGCTCCGATTGCTTTACCTCCCCCTCCAGGGGAGGGTGAATAGAGTGAGCGGCAAAGTGCTCTCATCCCTTTACTCCGGCGCGGGCCCGCGCCACCGATTCGATGGCATCGACAATCGCCTGATAGCCGGTGCAGCGGCAGTAATTGGCGGACAGATGCTCGCGGATGGTTTGCCGGGTCGGCACGCCGCCGCCGGCGAGCAGCGCTTGGGCGCCGATCAGCATGCCGGGCGTGCAGTAGCCGCATTGCAGCGCGTTGCGCCGCTGAAACGCCGTTTGCAGATCGGCAATGGCGCCGGAATCCGAGAGGCCTTCGATGGTCTCGACCTCGGCGCCGTCGCATTGCACCGCCAAGACCAGGCAGCCGCGCACGACTTCGCTGTCGAGCCGCACGGTGCAGGCACCGCAGACGCCGTGCTCGCAGCCGATATGAGTGCCGGTGAGCGACAGATTCTCGCGCAGGAAGTCGACCAGGGTCTGGCGCGCCTCGACCCGCGCAAAAACATCCTCGCCGTTCACCCGCAGGCTGATGTCGAGAGTGCGCGCGTCCATGAAGGCCCCGGCGACCGTTGTCCAAAGGGAAATGATAGCAGAAACCGCACGAGAATGATCGCGAGAATGATAAAGTTCCGCTGGCAACCACGCTGACCCTGCCGCCATTTTCAAGGACTTGCCCGTGCCGGACAAATCGACTGACCTCAGCACAGAGCTTGCGCTGGCCAATCGCATCCTCGCCCATGAAGGCGTGCTCGATGCGTTCGGTCACGTCAGCGTGCGCCATCCGGCCAATCCGAGCCGTTTTCTCCTTTCACGCTCGCGCTCGCCGCTTTTGGTCGAGCCGGGTGATATCCTCGAATACACGCTCAATTCCGAGCCGGTGAAGCCCGCCAAGGTGGCGCTCTATGTCGAGCGCGTCATTCACGGCTGCATCTATCAGGCGCGGAGCGACGTCATGGCGGTCTGCCATCATCATGCCGCGGCGGTGCTGCCCTTCTGCGTCGCCGGCAAACCGATCGTGCCAGTGTTTCATCTCGGCGCCACCATCGGCGAAGCGACGCCGTTCTGGGACCAGCATGACGAATTCGGCGACACCAACCTCCTGGTTAGCAAACAAGAGGAAGGCCATTCGCTCGCCCGCGCGCTGGGGCAACACGCGGTAGTGCTGATGCGGCGCCACGGCGCAACGGTAGTCGGCGGCGGATTGCAGGAACTTGTTTCGCGCGCGATCTTCCTGTGCCAGAACGCCGACTATCAGCTGCGCGCTTGCCTACTGGGTCCGCCGGCGCCGTTGCGCCCGGGCGAGGTCAAGCTCGCCGGCGCGGTCAACGCGATGCCGAGCGTCGTGGCGCGGACCTGGGAATATTGGCGCGCGCGGCTGACGGCGAGCGGCTTTTGGCCGCCGCAATCGCCAAGCAAACGCCGCACCAAACAATGACGCTTTTGCTCCGATGGATTATTCCTCGGGGGAACGAGCGGCTTATCGGACGCTGACACAATGCTGAGACTGTCGCGCCGTAGACTGCTGCCGACACTCGCGGGCCTGATGGGCTTGCCGCGGGCCTTACCGTCGAGCCCAGCCATGGCCAAGGACAATGCGTTTTCCGCGGACTTCGTCTGGGGCGCCTCGACCTCGAGCTATCAGATCGAGGGCGCGGTCGATACCGACGGCCGCGGCAAGAGCATCTGGGATATTTTTTGCCACACGCCGGGGAAAGTGAAGGGCGGCGACACCGGCGACGTCGCCTGCGATCACTATCACCGCTGGCCCGAGGACGTGGAATGGCTCCAACGCGGCGGCTTTTCCGCCTATCGCTTCTCGACGGCGTGGCCGCGGATCATGCCGACCGGCGCCGGCGCCATCGAAACGCGCGGGCTGGATTTCTACGATCGCCTGGTCGATGGTCTGCTGGCGCGCGGCGTTGCGCCGTGGCTTTGTCTCTATCATTGGGACCTGCCGCAGGCGCTGCAGGACCAGGGCGGCTGGCTTCACCGCGACATCGCGGACAAATTTGCCGATTACGCGCGCGTCGTCGCCAAGCGGCTCGGTGACCGCGTGCGGCACTGGGCGATGTTCAACGAGGCGAACGTCCACGCGCTGTTCGGCCATGGTATCGGCAGCCATGCGCCCGGTCTCACCGGTCTCTCCAATATGCTGGCCGCGATCCATCACCAGAACCTGGCGCAAGGCCGCGCGCTGCAGGCGCTGCGGGCGGAGCATTCGCAGCAGCGGTTGGGCACTGTAATAAACGTGCAGCCGGCGCGGCCATCTTCGGATGGCGCTGCGGATCGCCGCGCCGCCGAGCGGTTCGATGCGTTCTGGAACGGCGCGGTGCTCGATCCGCTGTTCAAGGGCGCTTACCCGGCCGCCATCGCTGCCGACTTCGCGCCGCTGGTGGCGTCCGGCGATCTGGCAACGATCAAGCAGCCGATCGATTTTTTCGGACTCAATTATTACGCGCCGATGCACGTCGCCGCGGCGCCGCAAAACCTGCTCGGGGCGTGGTTCGGCGCGGTGCCGGCGGGGACGCGCTTTACCGCGTTCGGCTGGCCGATCGATCCGAGCGGGCTAACCGACGCGCTCCATCGCTTGCGCGACCGTTACGGCAATCCGGACATTTACGTGACCGAGAACGGCGCCTACTACGACGATCCGATCGCGCCGGATGGCGCCGTGCACGACGACGACCGTGTCGCCTATCTGCGCGATCATCTTACCGCCGCGCGCCGCGCGCTCGCCGAGGGCGTCAATCTGCGCGGCTACTTCGTCTGGTCGCTTCTGGACAATTTCGAATGGGCCGAGGGCTATAGCCGGCGGTTCGGCATCATCCACGTCGATTTCAAGAGCCTCAAGCGCACGCCGAAGACGTCTTTCGCCTTCCTCGCCGATATCGCCCGCCGCCGCGGCTGATGCGGAGCGGTCGAATTCCGCCTGATCCGTTCGACGCTGGAAAACCTGGCGCGCTTTATCTTCGAGCGCGTGCAGCCGATCGGCGTGGTGACGCGGGTGACCGTCCATCGCGATAGCTGCAACGAAGCTTGCAGCTATTTCGCTCCGGATAGTGCTCGGTAAGTCAGAGGCCACCGACCCCGAGCGACATGTGTCTATTGGGATTTCTCAAGAAAAATAATACTGAGCGCTCTGAGCCAACTTGCGACGGTAAAAGTCATAAACATCGTGAGGGCGCTCAGATATATTGCCGGCATCTGTTCTTGAACAATTCCGCCGGCGTTCCCGACAAAAACCGCGCCGAGCAAAATAATAACCGCAATATTTGTTTTAGTGTACCGCGGCAGGGACTCGCGGATCGCTTTGCGGCGGCGAGGTGGATAAGTCAGGCTGAACAGCAGCAGCGACGCGCCTACCAGCACGCTTGATACTCGCCAGACCGTCTCCGAGCCTAGCCCCCAAAATGAAAATAGCGGCGGCAGCAATGAACCTACGCTGACGATAAGTCCAAATTCCATATAAACATGAGCGATCAAAATATCGAAACGTTGCAATGACTGGCCGGAGGTCTGACGCAACATCATAACAATCGCCGAAAAGCCTATAAAGGTTATACCGATTACCGCAATCGTGTAGAGGTATGCCGCTCCTGTGACTTCCATCGGGTTACCCAATCATTGCACAGTCAATGCCGATCGCGCGCCGCGGCGCTGATGGCGTTGAGGATGGCGCCGCCGTCCTTTTTGCCCAAAGCCCCGCGCACCGCCTGCTGCGTGCCGATCTGACCCATTTCGCGCTGGCGCTTGACCGTGGCCGCGCTCATCAGTGGCTCAACACCGAGTTCGCGCAAGGTCGCGGCGACCTCTTCCATTTCGGCGGCGCGCCGCTCGCCGTGGTTGGCCATGCGTTCGAGGTTGTAGGCGATCATTCTCGACCAATCGAGACCGGGATAATTGTTCTTCAGCGAAGCGGCGACCTGCTCGACCACGCCGACGCGCGCGGCGGCCAAAAAACACTCCAGCGTCAGCGCCTCGATTCCCTTGATCATCACGCTGCGCACCATCTTGATCGCTGCCGCGGCGCCAACGTCCGCGCCGGCCACGGTCGCGCGCATGCCGAGCGCGGCGAGGATGGGAGTGACGGCGTCGGCATGCGGACCGGCGAGCAGCAACGGCGTTTGGTGCCGCGCCGGGTAAATCGGCGCCAACACGGCGACGTCGACATAGCGGGCGGTGTCGCCGAGGAGTCTTGCCGTCTCCTGCTTGCGGCCGGGCGAAACCGAATTGATGTCGAGTACAAACGGCTGGCCGGCAAGATGCGCCCTCACCGATTGCGCCGCGTCGACGCTGGCCGCCGCGGTGACGGCGGATATGACGATGTCGGCCTCGGCGACCGCCGCCGCGGCGGAAGGCGCGCAGCGCACGCCGATCGCCGCGCCGGCGCGGGCGAGCCGCTCGCCCGCGGCGTGCGGAAAGAGAATGTCCCACGCCGCTATCCGCTCGACGCCGCTCGCCTGGCGCAGGCCGGCGGCGATGGCTTGGCCGGCTTCGCCGAAGCCGATGAAACACAGCGCCGGCTTCATCTCTGGCATCCTCATCTTCTTAGTTGCGTCGGCACTCGCCGATGATGGCAGGATCGGTGTATGGTCGGCAATGGCGTCTGCATTGCAGACGCCGCCGCCGGACATCTGCATGCAACCGCTCTCCTGCCGCGATCGGCTCGAACAGGCGCTGGCCCGCATCGCCGACCCGAACGGGGAAGGGGCGCGGGCCTGCCTTTCGGTCTATGCCGACGCCGCGCGCGCCGCGGCCGATGCCGCCGACGCGCGCGCCGCTCACGGCGTATCGCAGGGGCCGCTCGACGGCGCGATCGTCAGCATCAAGGATCTGTTCGATGTCGCCGGCGAGCCGACGCGGGCCGGCTCGAAAATCCTCGCCGAGGAGGCGGCGCCGGCCGAGGTCGACGCCGTCGTGGTGCGCCGGCTGCGCGCCGCCGGCGCGGTGATCGTCGCCAAGACCAACATGACCGAGTTCGCTTATTCCGCCGTCGGCGCCAATCCGCATTTCGGCACGCCGGGCAATCCGCGCGATCGCACGCGAGTGCCCGGCGGCTCGTCGGCGGGCGCCGCGGTCGCCGCCGCCGACGGCCTCTGCGAGATCGCCATCGGCAGCGATACCGGCGGCTCGGTGCGGATACCGGCGGCCTTGTGCGGTATCGTCGGCTTCAAGCCGAGCCGGCGGCGCATCCCGACCGAGGGCGCGTTTCCCTTGAGTGTTACCCTCGATTCGATCGGGCCGCTCGGGCGCAGCGTCGCCGATTGCGCCAAGGCCGACGCGGTCATGGCCGGCGAGGATTTTGCGCCGCTCGAGCCGGTGCCGCTCGCCGGCCTGCGTTTCGCTCTGGCCGAGGGGCTGCCGCTCGAGGGACTGGACGACACTGTCGCTGCCGTCTTCGCCGCGGCGCTCAACGCGCTCGACGGCGCCGGCGTGCGCATCACGCGCGACAAGCTGTCGTTGTTCGACGACATGGCCGAGGTCAACGCCAAGGGCGGCATCGTGCCGCCCGAAGCGTGTGCCATTCATCGCGACCGCCTCAAGCGGCGCGCCGCCGACGTCGACCCGAATGTCCGCGTCCGCATCGAGCGCGGCTGTGCGGTTCCAGCGGCGGATTACATCGAGACGGTCCGCGCGCGCCGGCGTCTGGTGCGGGCGTTGGATCGCCGCCTTGCCGGCACCGATGCGCTCGTCATGCCGACCACGGCGATCGTCGCGCCCACGATCGCGGAGATAGCGGACCCGAAGGTATTCGCCGCGCGCAATTTCATGCTCCTGCGCAACACCGCGATCGGCAACTTCTTCGACCTCTGCGCCATTTCGTTGCCGCTTCCGGCGGCGCTTCCGGTCGGGCTCATGCTGCTGGCGCGCAACGGGCAGGATCGCATGCTGCTGCGCATCGCCGCGGCTGTTGCCGCGCTTTTTCAGACATGACCGCTGTTGCCGCAGGTCGGGCAGCCGCGTAGGATTTCGCAAATTTCACGGGAGGGATCGCCATGACTCGGAATAGCTTGCTGGCTAACCGCCGCCGGGTCCTCGCAGGCGGGGCCGCGGCCGCCGCGACGTTCGCCGCCCCCGCCATCCTCCGTGCACAGGGCGCCCCGCTGAAGGTCGGCGTGCTGTTGCCGCGCTCGGGCTACCAGGCCGGCATCGGCCAGGATTGCCAGCGCGGCGCCAATATCGCGCCGCCGATTCTCAAGTCGATGGGGCTGCCGGAGCTCAGCCTCATGAACGCCGACACCGAGACCAACGTCGACACCGCGCGGGCCCGCGCCGAGCAGTTGATCGGCGAGGGGGCGCAACTCCTGGTCGGCGCCTTCGATTCCGGCCAGTCGACCGCGATCGCGCAGGTCGCCGAACAGAAGGGTATCCCCTACGTCATCAATATCGCCGCGGCGCCCGCCATCACCGAGCAGGGCTACAAGTTCGTGTTCCGGAACTTTCCTACGGCGGCGATGATTCTCGGCGACGCCTTCGCCAATCAGAAGGAGATTTTCGCCGAGACCGGCGCGGCGCCGAAGACCGTAGTCTTCATGCACGTCAACGACACATTCGGCACCGCGATGGCCAAAGGCATCGGCGCGGTCATGCCGAAATTCGACATCCCGTACAAAGTCGTCGAGGAGATCGCCTACGATCCGGCGGCACACGACCTGTCGGTCGAGGTGGCGAAGGCCAAAGCGACCGGCGCCGAGGCGCTGCTTGTGGTCAGCCGCCTCAACGATGCCTTGCTATTGACGCGCGAGCTCGTCAAGCAGCGCTGGACGCCGGAGGCGATCCTGAGCATGGGCCCCGGCTGGTACGAGGACCAATACATCAAGACGCTCGGCAAGCTCTCCGACGGCCCGATCAGCTTCGTGCCCTGGTACGACCCGCACAAGCGGCTGACCCCGGTGCTCGAAGCCGCCTTGGCCAAGGCCGACCCCGGCGTCAACCTCAACACCAACCACGTTTTCACGTTCGAGGCGCTGCTCGTTGCCGCCGACGCCTATAAGCGCGCCGGCTCGGCCGATCCGAAGGCGCTGGCCGACGCGCTGCGCACCACCAACATCACCGACAATGTTAGCATCGGCCCCGGCATCGCGTTCGACGCCAAGGGTCAGAACGACAAGGTGAAGGATGGCGGCATCCAGAACCGTGGCGGTAAGATCGTGACGCTGGCGCCGAAGGAAGCCGCTAACGCCAAACCGGAATGGCCGCTGCCACCCTATCAGAATCGCGTCTGAAAGCGTTGCGGTGCCGTTCGACGTCTATCTTAACGTCGCCGTTGGCGGGGTTTTGACCGGCCTGGTCTACGGCCTGATGGCGCTCGGCCTGTCGGTCATTTTCGGCGTGGTGCGCGTCGTCAATTTCGCCCACGGCGAGATGATGACCATCGCCATGTTCATCGCGGTGCTGGCGTTCTCGGGGCTTCACCTTGATCCGCTGGTGCTGCTGGTGCCGATTGCCGCGGTGATGTTCGTCTTCGGCTATGTGCTGCAGCGCGGTCTCATCAATCCGTTCATCACCCGTCCCGAGCACACGCAGTTTCTGTTGCTGGTGGCGCTTGGGATCATCATCGCCAACGTCTTGCTGATCCTCTTCGGTCCGGACGCCCGTTCGGTGCAGACCTCGTACTCGTACGATAGTTTCCAGGTCGGCCCGCTGATCGTCGACGCCGCCAAGGTCTATGCCGGCGCCGCCGCCATCGTATTCGCCGTCGCGCTGTTCGCGTTCTTCCGGTTTACGCTCGTTGGCAAGGCGATCCGCGCCTGCGCCGACAATCACACCGGCGCGCTGGTGGTCGGGCTCGACGTCAAGCGGCTCTATGCGCTCACCTTCGGACTCGGCGCCGCCTGCGTCGGCGCGGCGGGCACGATGATGGTGCTGCTGGTCGACGCCACCCCGTTGCTCGGGCCGAGCTATACGCTTCTCGCCTTCGTCATTGTCATTACCGGCGGGCTCGGCTCGATGCCGGGCGCATTGGTCGGCGGCGTTCTGATCGGCGTCACTGAGGCGCTCGCCGGCCTTCTCTTCACGCCCTCCGCCAAGAGCATGTTCGCGTTCGGCATTCTCGTCTTGGTGCTGCTGTTCCGGCCGCAGGGCATTCTCGGCAAGAGGCTGACATGAGCGCGCCACTCGCCGTCCTGCTGTCGCGCCTAACCGCCGGCGTGTCGCGCCGCAGCGCCGTGCTGCTCGCGGCGGCGCTCGCCGCCTTCCTGGCGGCGCCATGGATCGTCAACGATTATCTGCTCACCGTTCTCATCATCATTCTCTATTTCGCCTATGCCGGCCAGGCCTGGAACATCATGATGGGCTTTGCCGGCCAGCTGTCGCTCGGGCACGCGATCTATCTCGGACTCGGCGGCTATGTCGCGGCCGCGTTGTTCACGCAATTCGGCATCGGCCCCTGGCTCGGCCTGTTGGCGGCAATTCCGGTAGCGGCGGCTTGCGGGGCGGTGATCGGATTTCTCGCTTTCCGCTTCCGTGTCGCCGGCGTCTATTTCGCCATCCTGACCATCGCCTTTGCCGAGTTTGCCCGCATCGGCTTCGACCATTTGGATTTCGTCAACGCCTCGAGCGGCCTGTTCCTGCCGGTCAGGCAATATGCGCACAACGATCTGTGGCGGCTGCGCGGCGGTCCGACCATGTTCTATTACGTCATCCTCGCCGCGACCGTGTTGGCGTTTCTGCTCTGCCACTTTCTCCTGCGCAGCCGCGTCGGCTACTTCTGGCTGGCGATCCGCGAGGACGAGGAGGCGGCGCGCGCCGCCGGCATCAACACCTTCCGTTACAAGATGTACGCGGTGATGGTTTCCGCCGCGGTGACTTCGTTCGCCGGCGTGTTCTATGCGTTCTTCTACAACAACCTGTTTCCCGAGCAGATCTTCAGCATTTCGCGTTCGATCGAAATCATTCTCGGTCCGATCATCGGCGGCGTCGGCACCCTGTTCGGGCCGATCCTCGGCGCGTTCGTGCTGACGGGCCTCGCCGAAACCCTCAATTCCGGCATGACCGCATTTGGCGTCGATCTGCCCGGCGCGACACAGGTGTTCTACGGCATCTGTCTCCTTCTCGTCGTCGTCGCGCTGCCGAACGGCGTGTGGCCGCCTTTGGCGCGCCGGCTCGGTCTGATCGGGGACAAGCAATGAGCGCGCTGCTTGCCGTCAAGGCGGTCAGCAAGCGCTTTCGCGGTCTGCTCGCCGTCGACAGCGTCAGCTTCGCGGTGCCGGCCGGCGCGATCTTTGCCGTCATCGGCCCGAACGGCGCCGGCAAGACCACGCTGTTCAACATGATCGCCGGCGCCATGGCGCCGGACGACGGGTCGATCATCTTCGCCGGCGCGCGCATCGGCGGCTTGCCGGCCGATGCGGTGTGCCGGCGCGGCGTCGCCCGCACCTTCCAGATCGTGCGGCCGTTTCCGGCGCTGAGCGTCGAGGACAACGTCACCATCGGCGCGCTGCTGCACCGGCGCGACGTCGCGGCGGCGCGGCAGCGCGCGCGGACGCTGCTGCAGCGCCTCGATCTGTTCGATATGCGGCACCGGCTGGCCTCGACGCTAACGCTGCCGGATCGCAAGCGGCTGGAAGTCGCCCGCGCGCTCGCCACCGATCCGCAGCTTTTGCTGCTCGACGAGGTGATGGCGGGACTGCGGCCGACCGAAACCGACCGCATGGTCGCCATCCTGCAAGGGCTCAACCGCGACAGCGGCCTCACCATCCTTTTGATCGAGCACGTGATGCGCGCGGTGATGGCGCTCGCCTCCCGCGTGCTGGTGCTCGACCACGGCACGGCGATCGCCGAAGGCATGCCGGAAGCGGTGGTGCGCGATCCTGCGGTGGTGCAATCCTACCTGGGGGTCGAGGAGGTGTGATGCTGCGCGTCGAAAGCCTCGATGTCTTCTACGGCGATGTGCAGGCGCTCGACGGCGTGTCGCTCGAGATCGCGGAAGGCGAGATCATCGCCATCGTCGGCGCCAACGGCGCCGGCAAGACGACGCTGATCCGCGCGCTCGCCGGCATGCAGCCGCAAGCGCGCGGCCGCATCGTCTTCCGCGGCACCGATATTTCCGGCTGGCCGAGCCACCGCGTCTGCGATCTCGGGCTCGGCCAGGTGGCCGAAGGCCGCCAGGTGTTTCCCACGCTCTCGGTGACCGAAAACCTCGACATCGGCGCCATGCTGCCGCGCGCCCGCGCGCAACGGGCGAAGAACCGCGAGCGCGTGTTCGCGATGTTTCCCAAGCTGGCCGAGCGGATGCGGCAGCCGGCCGGCACGCTGTCCGGGGGCGAGCAGCAGATGCTCGCCATCGCCCGCTGCCTGATGGGCGCGCCGCAGCTCATCATGTTCGACGAGCCCTCGCTCGGGCTCGCGCCCAATGTCGTGCGCAGCGTGCTCGACACCATCCGCGAGCTCAACGGCGAAGACATCACCTGTCTCCTGGTCGAGCAGAACGTCGCGCTTTCGCTCAAGCTCGCGAGCCACGCCTACGTGCTGGAAAACGGCCGGGTCACGCTGTCCGGCAGCGGCAGCGAACTCTTGGCTGACGACCGCGTCCGCAGCGCTTATCTCGGGTTATGACCACAAAGTCAGAACGCGCGCCGCAAGCGTTCCATGATGACGCCAAGCGCGGCCACCCGAGCGCCGAGCGGCGCCAGCGGAAACGACTGCCGCAGCCGGTTATAGACGTCGGCCGCCGTCGGCGCCTCGATGTCGGCGAGCGCTGCGGCCATGGCGCGGGCCATATCGGCCTCGGGGCGTCCGCTCAGCGCGGCGGGCACCATGGTGACGTCGCCGAACGGGATCGGCGGCTGCACACGTAAGGTGAC
Organism: Xanthobacteraceae bacterium; assembly: GCA_050010955.1. Lineage (GTDB taxonomy): Bacteria > Pseudomonadota > Alphaproteobacteria > Rhizobiales > Xanthobacteraceae > BOG-931. The sequence continues at coordinate 39,851 of JBEKJZ010000015.1, forward strand.
ACGGCGGGCGCCCATGGCAATCTCCCAGGAGATGCGATTCACCTCCTAACCCGCCACTTTTACCGAAGTTCCATTGACGCGCAGATGACGGCAGACGGATTTCCACCGTCATTCGTCCGTCATCGTCCGACGGCGAGCGGTTCGCGCGCCGGCCCCTGCTCCTTGAGCTGCAGGCGATAAAACGCGGCATAACGGCCGCCCTTACGTAAGAGCTCGTCGTGGCGGCCGGATTCGACGATCAGACCGTCCTCCACCACGAGGATGCAATCGGCATGCATGATGGTAGTCAGCCGATGCGCGACGACGAGCGTCGTCCGCCCCTTGCACAGCTCGGCGATAGGGGCCGACCAGCGCGGTGACCTTGCCCGGTTGCGCCACGAAGCTCATGCCGCGCAGCGCCGGCGTGCCGGGACGATAACCGAAGCGCACGTTGGCGAATTCCAGGCGCGCGGTGTCAAGCTTGAGCGGCGGCCGGTCATCGTCGCTCGGCTCGCCCGGCGGGCTGTCGACCACCTCGTAGAGGACGCGGACGCCGACGAGATTGTTGTTGAGATCGATGTTGAGCCGCGCCAGCCGCTTGGCCGGTTCGTAGGCCAAGAGGAACGCGGCGATAAACGACACGAACGCGCCCGGCGTCGCGCCGGTTTCGATGATGCGGTAGCCGCCGTAGACGACCGCCAGCGCGATGGCGAAGCCGCCGAGCGTCTCCATGATCGGGCTGGCGCGATTGCCGACCCGCGCCATCTTGTTGGATTCGTGCTCGACCGCGGCGACGCTGACCGCGAGCCTTCGCCGCATCTCGTCCTCGAGCGAGAACGCCTTGACCGTGCGCATACCCCAGGGCTTCTTGCATGGTCTCGATGATGCGGGTGCCGCCGGTAAACTGCATGCGCGCTATGCCGCGCACCCGCCGGATCACCTTGCGCAGGAAAAACAGCGCCGGCGGCGTCACGATCAATCCGGTGATCGACATCACCGGATCCTGGATCACCATCACGATCGACAGCCCGATGAGCGACATCAGATCGCGGCCGATGGCCGTGATGAGGAGATTGATCACCTGCTGACGGCATTGGCGCCGGTGGTGAGCCGGGCAATGAATTCGGACGAATGGCGGTCGGCGAAGAAGCCGATATTTTGCTGCAACAGCTTATCAAACATGCGCCGCTGATTATCGGCGACGATGCGATTGCCGATCGCCGAGAGCATCACGGTGGCGCCGTATGACGCCATACCCTTGATGGCGAAGATCGCCATGGCGACGACAGCGACGACCACGATGCCGTGGAAATTGCGGTCGACGTAGGCCTCGTTGGTCATCTTGCCGAGGAGATAGGCGCTGAGCGCCGTGCCGGCGGCGGCGACCCCCATCAGTGTGAAAGCGACGGCGTAGCGCGGCCAATGCGTCAGTGCTTCACTACCAGAAGCCGGCGCACCAGGGCGAACGTCGAATAGCTGTCCGAGGATCCGCCGGTCAAAACTGTCATGCGCGATCCTAGCATCCGGTACGGCCGAACGGCGCGCCCGCGTGCCCCCGGGGCGTTCCATGCCCCGAAGGGGCGGATTTTTCAAGCGATTTCAGCGCCGCTACGACCGTCGGATCCCGCCGCGGCAATGCCGGCAGGCGCGCGTTGTTCACCGTGATCGAGCGAAGCTGCCCGCCGCGCCATCAGTTCGCGTTCCCAGGCGAGCGCATGGGCGGCGATGGTGGATAGATCGTCGAAGCGCGGTTGCCAGCCGAGCGTGGCGCGGATCTTTTGCGAATCGGCGACGATCCGGGCGGGATCGCCGTCGCGCCGCGGCGCCATCTCGACCTTGAAGTCGGCTCCCGACACGCGCTTGATCGTGTCGATCACTTCGAACACCGAATAACCGTGGCCATAGCCGCAATTGAGCGTCACCGACGGCAAGCCGGAGCGCAGATAACGCAGCGCATCGGAATGAGCGCGGGTCAGATCGCTGACATGAATGTAGTCGCGGATACAAGAGCCGTCCGGCGTCGGGTAATCGCTGCCGAATACCTCGATCTTGGGGCGCAGCCCGAGCGCGGTCTCCACGGCCACCTTTATCAGATGCGTCGATGCCTTGCCCGATTGCCCGGTACGGCAGCGCGGGTCGGCGCCGGCGACGTTGAAATAGCGCAGGATCACATGACCGAGACCATGGGCGCCGCCGGCGTCGCGCAGCATGATTTCGCTCATCAGCTTCGACCAGCCGTAGGGCGAGATCGGCTGCGTCGGTGCATCTTCGTTCACCGGAGCTTCGGTGGTGTTGCCGTAGACGGCGGCGGTCGAGGAGAAGATGACATGGCGCACGCCGTTTTTCACCGCGCATTCGAACAGCGCGCGCGAATTGACCGTGTTGTTGCGATAGTAGGCGAGTGGGTCGCGAACCGAATCGGGGACCACGATCGAGGCGGCGAAGTGGATGATGGCCTCGACGGCGTGTTGGCGGATCAGACCAGCGACCAGGTCCTGGTCGCCGCTATCGCCGACGACGAGCGGCACGCCTTGGGGAACCAACCAGGCGAATCCGGTAGAGAGGTTGTCGAGCACCACGACGCGCTCGCCGGCATCGACGAGTTCGCGCACCATATGGCTGCCGATATAGCCGGCTCCGCCGGTGACCAGGACCGTCATGCCCGTAACCCGTTTGCGTGCGTCCTCGCCATACGCTGATTTGATGAATACGGCGTTATGGCGCCGCTTGCCGGTCAGCCGACCGCAGCGACCATGCAGCGGTGGTGACCGAGGCGGCATACCGGCCGGTGGCAGGGCCGGCAGTCGAGCTCGCTCTTAGTCTCGACCGTCGCCGCCAGCGGATTGAGCGGCGCCCAATGCCACGGGCTTGTCGGGCCGAAAATGCCGATCGAGGGAGTCCCGAGGGCTGCGGCGACGTGGAGCAGACCGGAATCGTTGGAGACCGCCACGGAAGCGGCGGCGAGCGCGAGAATGGCATCGCGCAGATCGTTGCCGGTGAGATCGCGGGCCCCGGTGTCGCCGACAATCTCGGCGGCAAGGGCCTTCTCGCCGGGACCGCCCACCACCCAAACCGCGAGGCCGTCGGCCAGAAGCCGGCGGGCGAGCGCCGCATAGCCGGCGGCCGTCCAGCGCTTCGACGGCCCGACGGCGCCTGGGGCCAAGACTGCGATCGGGCGGGTCTCCCCGGCCAAGCCGCGGCCGCTCCGCCATGAGGCGACCTCGGCGGCAGGGACCTTGAGCTGCGGCAGCGGCCATTCTGCCGGTGGGGCGGCGGCAGGCGGCAGTGCCAGCGTCGCGCAGCGGTCGACCATGCGCGGCAATCGGCGCTCGCCGAAACGCAGATCGTTGAGCAGGATGAACCGTGCCTCACCGAGGAAGCCGGTGCGCTCGGGAATGCCGGCGAGAAACGGTGCCAGCCCCGATTTCCAGGTCCTCGGCATGATGAGCGCGGCCCCATAGCCTTTAGCCTTGAGGTGCTTGGCCAGCGTGATCTGCACCGCGAGCGCAAGCCGGCCGCGCGGCAGGTCGACGACAACGGCCTGCCGCAGGCCGGGCATGTAATCGGCCAGTGGCGCGCAGAGCGTGGTCGCCAGCATATCGACCGGACGGTCGGGAGGATGGGACTACTGTCTGCCGTATCGCCCGACCTGCGATTGGCGCGGTGAACTGTTGAATTATCATTCATTATATGCTGATGATATTTTCAAAGTTGATTTGTCGACGACTGGCTACGACTTCGTCATCGCCTTCGGAAATCTCCATGCCCCATTTTACGCCGCAGTGCCAAGTGGCCTTGAAAAAAGCATTCTCCGCCAAGACCTAGAGATCAGCCGATCGACGCGCAAGCCCAGCCGGCGATAGCTCACTATCGCTGTCGCGTCGCCAGCCAGGCCTTCATGTAGCGATAATAGCTGCCTTCGGCATTGGCGACCGCGAGCAAAAATCCCTCGGCGCCGTCGAGAAAGCCGGCGCGCAGCACGTAGCTGCGCAGGAACGAGTAAAGCCCGTGGCCGACGCCGGTCAGAAAGGACACTTTTCGCCCCGATGCGACGATCGCCTGCGCGCTTGCCGTCGAATAGCGGTCCACGCGCGACAACGCGTCTTCGAGTTTGAGCACAGGATGATGAACGAGCGGCTGGCGAAGCCGTTTCACTACGCCTTTGCAGATCACGCCCTCGTGGATGATGACGTCGTCGAAGGCTGCTTTGCCGCGTCGAAACAGCCTCACTTTGTAGGCGGGATACCAGCCCG
>JBEKJZ010000016.1:0-40742 GCA_050010955.1 Xanthobacteraceae bacterium
ACCTGACGCTGGTCTCGAATATAGCCGTCGCGGCCATTACCGAGGCTTCGCTGCGGGGACAGATCGACGCCACCAACCAGCTCATCGCCATCAATACCAAAATGCTCGGCATCCTGCGGCGGCAGCTCGAGACGGGCTACACCGACCGCCTCGCGGTAGCCGCGCAGGAAGCCGCCCTCGCCCAGGTCCTGGCGACGCTGCCGCCGCTGCGCAAGGCGCTGCAACAGAACCGTGACCTGCTGTCGGCCCTTGCCGGCGTCTATACCAGCGAGGAACCGCGCGAAACGTTCAAGCTTGCGGACCTGCAATTGCCGGCCGATCTTCCGGTCACTCTGCCGTCGCAGCTCATCGAGCAACGCCCCGACGTGCGCATGGCGCAGGAGCAATTGCACTCGGCGAGCGCGCTCATCGGTGTCGCCACCGCCAATATTCTGCCGAGTTTCACCATCAACGGCAGTGCCGGCTACATGAACACCGTGCTCGCCGGCCTGCTGTCGCCGCAGAACGCGTTCTTCACGCTCGCCGGCAATGCCACGCAGACGGTGTTCGACGCCGGCACGCTGCTCCACGAGCTGCAAGAGGCCAAAGATACTTATCAGGCGGCGGCGTGGGGCTATCGCGGCACCGTGATCGGCGCCGTGCAGAACGTGACTGACTCGCTGCGCGCGATACAGAACGACGCGGATGCGCTCAAAGCAGCGCGCGATTTCGAGCGCGCCGCCAAGGTTAGCCTTGATCTCGCGCAACAACAGCTGCATTTCGGCCTTGCCGACGAGCTGTTCCTGCTCAATGCGCAGCAGACTTATCTGAACGCGGTCATCGCGGTCGTGCAGGCGCGCGCCGCCCGGCTTTCCGACACGGCGGCCCTGTATCAGGCGCTGGGTGGCGGCTGGTGGAACCGCCCGGCACCGCCGACCGAGAAAATTCTTAATGTCGGCACCGGCCAGGCCCAAACGGTGACCGGCAAAGACAAGGACGAGGGATTCCTGCGGGGCTTGTGGCCGTTTCACAGCAACCAAGTTAACTAGTTGAACGCTCGCTCAGGCAATCCGGCGCCGACGTTCAGCCACACCAGCACGACGGAAAAGGCCAGATTCGCGGGAAAGAAATCGCGCTCAGCCCGCCAAGGCGCGACGGCTGACGCGACCTTGATCGCGCACCGTGTCGATCGTGTATTCCGAATACTCATCGCACATGCGCACCAGAACGCCGGCGAGCTCGGCCTGGCTTTGAGCGCTCAACTCGACCAGCGGCAAGCGAACGCGAGGTGACATGAGCCCGCACAGGCTCAGCGCGTATTTCAGCGGAACGGGATTGCTTTCCCGAAACAGCGCCGCGGTCAATTGCGCGATCGGACGCGCCAGCCGCTGTGCTCTCGACACCTGACCCTGTTTCCACGCCATAAACATGTTGCGGCAAAGGCCTGGCGCAACGTTCGACGTGACCGAGATGCAGCCGTGGCCGCCTTGCGCAAAATAGGCCAAGCTGAGCGCGTCATCTCCGGACAATAGCCTGAAATCCGTGCCGACGAGCGGCCGCAACCGCGTCGGCCGCGTGGCATCGCCGGCAGCGTCCTTGAGGCCGATGATGCGCGGCATCTCCGCCAACCGCGCAACCGTCTCATCGGCCAGGCTGCACGCGGTACGCGAGGGCACGTCGTAGAGGATGACCGGCAAGCCGGTCGATTCGGCCACCGCGCGGAAATGGAGATAAAGGCCCGCTTGTGTCGGTTTATTGTAATAGGGCACGACCGACAAAATCGCATCGGCGCCCGCCGCTTCGGCATCTTTAGTCAATGCGACGGCGTGCGCTGTCGCATTGGCACCCGCGCCAGCGATAACCGGGACGCGACCGCGCGAAACCGCAACGGCGATGCGAATTAGGTCGGTATGCTCCCGCGCGCTCAACGTCGGGGCTTCCCCCGTCGTCCCACAGACGACAAGCGCTGTCGCCCCGTTCGCGATCTGAAGATCGCAAAGGCGCTCGAATGCGTCACCGTCGATGCTTCCCTCATCGTTGAACGGGGTCGGTAACGCTGGGGCGTATCCCGACAACTTCGAAACGTGCCGGCCGATGGCGGACATCGCTGTTCCTTAAGCGCATTGGCGAGGGGGCTGCTCTAGCTTGTGATTTGCAGACTGAAGGTTCGCTCAGGCGATCCGGAGCTGCCGCTGAGAATCCCCGGCGAGTTGCCGGTGCGGCGCCGTTTCCGGCTTATGGTTCAGGTCGAGTTCGAGGCCGTCGGACACCATCACGACGGCCTGCGGTCGATCGCCGTTCTCGAAGCGCACGAAGCGAAGCGCCGCGGCGCGATCGACGAAGAGGCCCCCGCGAACCCCTTTTTGGTCTTGAACCACCCAATTCCCCCGGCGGTCTCGACCGATCATGAACACTGGCGGCCGTAGCCACGAGGGAGGTTCAGCCTGTTTTTCTTGCATCATCGCCATTCTCCTTTGAATTTTTTTCGGCCGATCGGCATTGGCGGCGGATATTCCGGTATCAGCCTTCTCCAAGCGCGCTGTACTGCATCGAGCCATGTGACCAGCGGGTTGCCTTGGTTCTCAACGTCGAGTTCGAAGCGTTCGGTGAGAAACATTGTCGCGCATCCGACCGGCACGCTGTTTTTCTTTACGAACCGCAGCGCCGACCGCTTGAGCAGAAAAACGCCGCCGGTTTGTCCCTCGGCCTGGCGGGCCACCCACAGCCCATTTTTGTTGCGCCCGATAAAGAACAAGGGGATCGTTTCGCTGAGAACGCGGGCGTCGGGTCGTCGCGGAAATTTGCCCGCCGTACCCGGCGCAACGGGCGAATTGGGCATTTTCTCATTGCCTGTTACGACGAGGCAAATGTCGCGCAGAGGCGGGCGAGAAACCTGGGGACGGGTGAGCTGATCATTTATCGCTGTCGCGTCGTCTGACCAGAGCGGCGCTGCGATAGGCCGGCGCCAACCGGCACCAGGGAGTTTTTGTGCATCAACCGGCGCAGCCGATCGACGTCGTGCTTGCAACGGCGCAGGGTGATTTCGGGCATTGCGCGCTTCGTTCGATCGACAAAATACGCATCGAGCGCCTGCGCAAGCCTTTGCCAGAAACTTCGCTGCGCCGAGCTCGTCCTTGCACCGGGCGGTTCATCGACAGGAATGACGCTCATCGCGTTCTCTCCTATTATCCGTTTCCTGACAGCAAATCTGCTCTTGATCGCATATGAATTCGAGACGGCGCGGCCCCCAACGTCATAAAGCCGGTATAGTGACGTTAACCGAGCCTGAACCGCGCCGGCCTAGCCGGCCGAGCGCCGCTGAGATGGAGTGAAAGGCCGTAAAGAAACCAGAGGAACCGGCGCACTAACATATGTAGGCGGCATAGGGATTTGGCTGGTTTTTCATAGGAAAACCGCAGGCGCTCTGCCGGATGCCGTGCGGCCGGATTCCTGTACGGAAGCTTCGTTTTGTTGAAAGTCAAAACCGGCTTGCCGCCTGTCTTGTAGTGTATGACTTCCGGTGTAAGGCTTGGGCAAAGCCGGACGCCGAATTGCGAGGTCGCTTGCGCCATGTCTGACGTCATCATGTTGGCGCTCGTCATCGTGTGTTTCGCGCTGGCGGCGGCCTATGCGAGCTTGTGCGGGCATCTGCTCGGGCCTTCCCCCGGTAAAGATGTCTCCCCATGACGGTGATCGGCTGGCTGCAGATCGCGCTCTTCGCCGCCATTGTCGGCGTTCTGACGCGTCCGTTGGGCGGCTATCTGGCGCGGGTCTATGCCGGTCAGCACACGTCATTGCAGCCGCTGATCGCTCCCCTCGAAACCGCGCTCTATCGTCTTGCGGGCATCAAGCCACAGAGCGAACAGAGCTGGTATGGGTACGCAATCTCCTTTCTGGTCTTTCACGCGGTCGGAATTATCGCGCTCTATGGGTTGCTGCGGCTGCAGTCGGTTTTGCCGCTCAACCCCCAGGCCATGACGGCGGTTGCACCCGATCTGGCTTTGAACACCGCGGTCAGCTTCGTCACCAACACCAGCTGGCAGTCCTACGGCGGCGAGACGACGCTCAGCTATTTAAGCCAGATGGCCGGCATCACCGTGCAATCGTTTCTTTCCGCCGCTTCCGGCATGGCCGTCGCCATCGCCTTGATCCGCGGCTTCGCGCGACGCCGCGCGGCCACGATCGGCAATTTTTGGGTCGATCTGACGCGCGGAACGCTCTACGTGCTGCTGCCGATCTGCGTCGTCGCCGCATTTATTCTCATGACCGCCGGCGTGCCGCAGACGCTGGCGCCTTCGGCCGAAGTGACGACGCTTGACGGCGGGCTGCAGGTCATTGCCCGCGGCCCGGTCGCGACGCAGGAGGTGATCAAGCTTTTGAGCGGCGACGGCGGCGGCTTCTTCAACGCCAATTCGGCGCATCCGTTCGAGAACCCGACGCCGCTGACGAACCTCGCGGAGCTGGTGCTCATATTCGCACTCGGCGCGGCCTTGACCAATTGCTTTGGCCGGATGATCGGCTCCGAGCGGCAAGGATGGATTCTGCTCTGCGTCATGGCGATCCTGTTCGGCCTCGGCGTCGCCGGCCTCTATTCAGTGGAATCCGGCGCCAATCCGGCGCTCGCCGCCATCAATGCCGACCAAATGGCCAGTATGCAGCAGCCGGGCGGAAACATGGAAGGCAAGGAAGTGCGTTTCGGCATCGCCGGGTCGGCGCTGTTCGCCGAAGTTTCGACCGCTTCCTCGGACGGGGCGGTCAATTCCATGCATGACAGCTTCCTGCCGCTGAGCGGCGGCATTCTTCTGGCGAATATGATGGTCGACGAGGTGATCGTCGGCGCTCCCGGCTCCGGCCTCTACGGCATGCTGCTGTTCTGCATCATCGCCGTCTTCCTGGCCGGGCTGATGATCGGCCGGACGCCCGAATATGTCGGCAACAAGATCGCTGCATCGGAAGTCAAGATGACGATCCTGGCGCTGATCTGCATCCCGGCGGCAACGCTCGGTCTCACCGCGATCGCCAGCGTCGTCTTGCCCGGCCTAGCCGGTCTCGGCAACGCCGGACCTCACGGCTACTCGGAAATTCTCTACGCCTACACCTCGGCGGCGGCGACCAACGGCAGCGCGTTCGCCGGCCTGAGCAGCAATTCGCCGTTCTATAATCTGACGCTGGCGCTGGCCATGTTCGTCGGCCGCTTTGTGGTCATCGTTCCGGTTCTGGCGGTCGCCGGATCGCTTGCCGCACAGCCGGTCGTGCCGCACTCGGCCGGCACTCTGCCGACCGACCGGGCGCTGTTTGTCTGGTTCCTCCTCGGCGTCATTATCATCGTCGGCGGCCTGACCTATCTGCCGGCGCTGGCGCTCGGCCCGATCATTGAAAGCCTGCAGATGTTGGGCGGCACGCTTAATTAGCACGTCGCCATTCCTAGGGCGCTCGGCACTTATTTTGCTCTTATGAAAGCGATCGGCGTCCGATCTGGAATTCCTATGCCTGATGGTTCAGATTTGTTTCAGAATTACGAACCTCAACACGGCGGCGCGGCTGTGAGACCAACATGAGCATCGATTTCCACATGGACCAGCGACTTTCGATGAGTGTCGCGTCCGCCTGCGCGAGGCTGTGGGGCGCGGTGAAAAGCGCTTGGTCAGCGACAAGGGTCGATGGAGCGGGCAAGTATCGGCCCGAAGCCCACTATATGCGCGGCCCCGGCCCAAAATGGCGGGCGAAGCATGACCTTTCTGCCAGTGGCTTTGGAGCGACCGGAGCCGGGTAACCCATATCGTTATGACTTTCAGCCACTTATCGATCTCCGCTCGACCTCTTCCTGCGGCAGATCTTTATGGAATTCCTATGACATTGCCCTCCGGCACCCACTCGAATTCCTATGCAAACAGTGACAGCTAGGTACCGGTAAGCGGGCTCGCGCTTTCTTAGGGGACGTCAAGGTGCGCGCCGCATGAGGGCCTGCTGGCTCATTTCAAAATCACTCGTCGGAGCATTCTTATGATGGACATCGTCATGCTGGCGATCGGGTTCGTCTTTTTTGCGCTGTCGATCGGCTACGTGTACGCCTGCGACCGGCTTTGAGAGGAACCGCCATGACCTTCGATTATTCGCTCGCCGCCCTCGTCACCCTCGGGCTGCTCGTCTACCTGACCTACGCTCTGGTCAAGCCTGAGCGGTTCTGAAGGAATCACGTCAATGACCGTCATCGGCTGGGTCCAGATTCTGCTTTATTGCGCCATCATCATCGCCATCGTACCGCCTCTCGGCGCCTATATAACCCGGGTCTTCAACGGCGAGCGCACCTTTTTGTCGCCGATCCTGCGGCCGGTCGAGGTCGCGATCTACAAGGTCGCCGGCGTCAATGAGCGCAATGAGCAGCACGCGGTCACCTATACGGTCGCCATGCTGCTGTTCCACGTTGGCGGCTTTCTCATTCTTTATGTGTTGATGCGCGTGCAGGCGGGACTGCCGTTCAATCCGGCCGAGCAGTCCGCCGTCGCCCCGGATCTGTCGTTCAACACGGCGGCGAGCTTCATCACCAACACCAATTGGCAGAACTACGGCGGCGAAAGCACGATGTCCTACCTCGTGCAGATGCTCGGTCTGACGCATCAGAACTATCTGTCGGCGGCAACCGGCATCGTGCTCGCTATGGCGCTGATCCGCGGTTTCGCCCGGCATTCGGTCCGCACGGTGGGCAATTTCTGGATCGATATCACCCGCTGCACGCTGTACATCCTCATCCCGATCTGCGTGCCCTATGCGCTGTTCCTGGTCTGGCAGGGCATGCCACAGACGCTCGGCCCCTACATCGATGCGACGACGCTGGAAGGCGCCAAGCAGACCATCGCGGTAGGCCCGGTCGCCTCGCAGATCGTGATCAAGATGCTCGGCACCAACGGCGGCGGTTTCTTCAACGCCAATGCCGCGCATCCGTTCGAGAACCCGACCGCTTTGTCGAATTTCGTGCAGATGATTTCGATTTTCGGGCTCGGCGCGGCGCTGACCAACGTGTTCGGCCGCATGGTCGGTAATCAGCGCCAAGGCTGGGCCATCCTCGCCGTCATGGGCGTTCTCTTTATTGCCGGCGTCGTCGTCTGCTACTGGGCCGAGGCGCACGGCAACGACGCGCTCAACGCGCTCGGCCTGACCGGTGGCAACATGGAGGGTAAGGAAGTCCGTTTCGGCATCATTGGCTCGGCTTTGTTCGCCGTCATCACCACCGCAGCCTCCTGCGGCGCGGTGAACGCCATGCACGATTCCTTCACCGCGCTCGGCGGCATAGTCCCGTTGATAAACATTCAGCTTGGCGAGGTTATCGTCGGCGGCGTCGGCGCCGGCATGTACGGCATACTGCTGTTCGTCATCATTTCGATCTTCGTCGCCGGCCTGATGGTGGGGCGGACGCCCGAATACGTCGGCAAGAAGATCGAAGCCAAGGAAGTGAAGATGGCGATGCTCGCCATTCTGGTCCTGCCGCTGATGTATCTCGGCTGGACCGCGGTGGCGATGCTGGTGCCGTCGGCGGTCGCCGCCATGGGCAATCCCGGACCGCACGGCTTCACCGAAGTGTTGTACGCCTACGTCTCACAGGACGGTAACAACGGTTCGGCGTTCGCCGGGCTCAGCGCCAACACGCTGTTCTACAATCTAAGTGGCGCCGTCGCCATGTTGGTCGGCCGCTTCTGGATGATCATCCCGACCATGGCGATTGCCGGCTCGCTGGCCGCTAAAAAGACCGTGCCGGCGTCGCTCGGCACGTTCCCGACGACCGGGGGACTGTTTGTCGGGCTGGTGGTCGGCGTGATCGTCATCGTCGGCGGCCTCACCTTCTTCCCGGCGCTGGCGCTCGGCCCGATCGTCGAGCAGCTCGCGATCAACGCCGGCACGCTGTATTCGGCCAATTAGGTTCGGAGTCGATCTCGATGGAAACCTCACATCTGCGCAAGCGCATGCCGGTATCGGCCCTGTCCGATGCCAAGATCGTCCTGCCGGCGATCGGCTCCGCCTTCGTCAAGCTCAATCCGTGGACGCTGATGTCCAATCCGGTGATGTTCGTGCTCGAGATCGTCACCGCGCTGACCACGGTGATCCTGATCCGCGATCTGATCACCGGCGGCGAGCATATCGGCTTCGAGTTTCAGATCATTCTGTGGCTGTGGTTCACCGTGCTGTTCGCCAACTTCGCCGAAGCCGTTGCCGAAGGCCGTGGCAAGGCGCAGGCCGAGTCGCTGCGGCGGCAGCGCACCGAGACTCAGGCCAAGCTCGTGACCGATTCGGGCGATTCGCAAAGCTATCGGCTGATGCCGTCGACCACGCTCAAGGTCGGCAATATCGTGCTGGTCGAAGCCGGCGACATTATTCCGTCGGACGGCGAGGTGATCGAAGGCATGGCCTCGGTCAACGAAGCGGCGATTACCGGCGAATCGGCGCCGGTGATCCGCGAGTCGGGCGGCGACCGCTCTGCGGTCACCGGCGGCACCCAGGTGCTCTCCGACTGGATACGCGTGCGCATCACCGCGGCTCCGGGCTCCACCTTCCTCGATCGCATGATCCGGCTGGTCGAAGGCGCCGAACGCCAGAAGACGCCGAACGAGATTGCGCTCAACATCCTGCTCGTCGGGCTGACCATCATCTTCGTGTTCGCCACGGCCACGATCCCGAGCTACGTCAGCTACGCCGGCGGCGCGATCTCGGTCGTGATCCTGGTAGCGCTGTTCGTGACGCTAATCCCAACCACGATTGGCGCACTGTTGTCGGCCATCGGCATTGCCGGCATGGACCGGCTGGTGCGCTTCAACGTACTGGCGATGTCCGGCCGCGCCGTCGAGGCGGCCGGCGATGTCGACACGCTGCTGCTCGACAAAACCGGCACCATCACGCTGGGCAACCGCCAGGCGACGGAATTCAAGCCGCTGCACGGCGTGACCGAACAGGAATTGGCCGATGCCGCGCAATTGGCTTCGCTCGCCGACGAAACGCCCGAGGGCCGCTCGATCGTGGTTCTCGCCAAGGAAAAATACGGTATTCGCGGCCGTGAACTCGCCGAACCGCGCGCTAATTTCATTCCTTTCACCGCCCAGACCCGGATGAGCGGCGTCGAAGTCGGTTCGTCCTGGGTCCGCAAGGGCGCGGTCGACGCGATTTTGAATTATCTCAACACATCGCCGGCGACGGTCGGCGCGGGCGGCGCCGTTCAGGTGCTGCGCCCGAGCGTGAGCGGCGAGACGATGCGCGAAGTCACGGCGATCGCCGACGGCATCGCGAAATCCGGCGGCACGCCGCTGGCAGTGGCCAAGGACGGAAAACTGCTCGGCGTCCTGCACCTCAAAGACATCGTCAAGGGCGGCATTCGCGAGCGTTTCGCCGAATTGCGCCGCATGGGCATCCGCACCATCATGATCACCGGCGACAATCCGATGACGGCGGCGGCGATCGCGGCAGAAGCCGGCGTCGACGACTTCCTCGCCCAGGCAACGCCGGAGGATAAGCTGCGGCTGATCCGCGACGAGCAGTCAAAGGGCAAGCTCGTGGCCATGTGCGGCGACGGCACCAACGACGCGCCGGCGCTGGCGCAGGCCGATGTCGGCGTCGCCATGAATACAGGCACGCAAGCCGCGCGCGAGGCCGGCAACATGGTCGACCTCGATTCCAATCCCACCAAGCTGATCGAGATCGTCGAGATTGGCAAGCAGCTCTTGATGACGCGCGGCGCGCTAACCACATTTTCGATCGCCAACGACGTGGCGAAGTATTTCGCCATCATCCCGGCGATGTTCGTCGCCTTCTATCCGCAGTTGCAGACGCTCAACATCATGAACCTTTCGACACCGCAGAGCGCCATCCTTTCGGCGATCATCTTCAACGCGCTGATCATCATCGCGCTGATCCCGCTGTCGCTCAAAGGCGTCCGTTATCGTCCGATCGGCGCAGCTCCGCTGCTGCGGCGCAATCTTTGGATTTACGGCGTCGGCGGCGTGATCATTCCGTTCATCGCCATCAAGGCCATCGACCTCGCGGTCACGGCCCTGCATCTCGCCTGAGGAGTAAACTCACATGTTGCGCGAAATCCGTCCGGCGATCGTCGTTCTGGTCGCGCTCACGCTCATCACCGGGTTGGTTTATCCGCTGGCGATGACCGGGATTGCCAAGGTCATTTTCCCTTATCGGGCGCAAGGCAGCCTGATCGAGCGTGACGGCAAAGTCGTCGGCTCTGAACTCATCGGCCAGCAATTCACCAGCGACAAGTACTTTCACGGTCGGCCGTCGGCGACTACCGCTCCCGATCCCGCCGATCCGAACAAGACCGTGGCCGCACCCTATAATGCCGCCAATTCCGGCGGCTCGAACCTCGGACCCTCCAACAAGGCGCTGATCGACCGGGTGCGAGGCGACATCGACAAGCTCAAGCAGGAGAACCCCTCGGCCCCGGTTCCGGCCGATCTGGTGACGACGTCGGCCAGCGGCCTCGACCCCGAGATCTCTCCCGCGGCGGCCTACTTCCAGGTGCCGCGTGTTGCCAAGGCCCGTAACTTAGCGGAAGATCGCCTGCGTCAGCTCGTCAGCGATCACATCGAGGGTCGTTTCCTCAGTCTGTTGGGCGAGCCGCGCGTGAATGTCCTGCTGCTCAACTTGGCGCTGGACCAGTTGTCCGCCGGATAGGGCTGCGGACGCCGGAAAGTCGAGACCTCAATCAGTGATGGCGGATCAGCGGCGCGATTCCGAACATCGACCCTCGCCGGAAGCCCTGCTCGAAGCGGCGCGCCGCGAAGAGAAGCGGATTGGTAAGCTGCGAATTTTTGTCGGCGCCGCCCCGGGCGTCGGCAAGACCTACGAGATGCTGCACCAGGCCCGTGCCCGCAAGAAGGACGGCTACGACATCGTCGTCGGCATCGTCGAGACCCACGGCCGCAGGGAGACCGAGGCCCTGCTGGAAGGCCTCGAAATCATTCCGCGTCGGCAGGTCGAATATAAGGGACAGTGGCTCGAGGAAATGGACCTCGATGCCATCATCGCCCGCCGACCGCAGATCGTCCTGGTCGATGAGCTCGCTCACACCAACGTCGAGGGCAGCCGTCACCCGAAGCGCTATCTCGACGTCGAAGAGCTGATGAGTCACGGCATCGACGTCTACACCACGGTCAATATCCAGCACATCGAGAGCCTCAATGACGTGGTGGCGCAGATCACGCACGTGCGCGTGCGCGAAACGGTGCCGGATACGGTGTTCGATCGCGCCGATGCCGTCGAATTGGTCGACCTGACGCCCGACGATCTGATTCAGCGGCTCAAAGAGGGCAAGGTTTACGTTCCCAAGCAGGCCGAACGCGCGCTAGAGCATTTCTTCTCCCCGGCCAATCTCACTGCGCTGCGCGAGATGGCTTTGCGCCGCACCGCCGAGCGAGTTGACGAGCAATTGCTCACGGAAATGCAGGCGCGCGCCATCCAGGGTCCGTGGGCGGCCGGCGAGCGCATCCTGGTATGCATCAGCGACGATCCGCGCTCTGCCGGGCTCGTGCGCTACGCCAAGCGGCTCGCCGACCGGCTGCATGGAACGTGGACGGCGCTCTATGTCGATGGGCGGCGCAGCCTGCAGCTTTCGGAGGTCGAGCGCGACCGCGTTGCCGACACGCTGCGACTCGCCGAGACGCTCGGCGGCGAAGCCATCACGCTGCCCGCCGACCGGCACATCGCCGACGAAGTGCTCGGCTACGCGCAAACCAACAATGTGACGCACATCGTGATCGGCAAGTCGGAACGCACGCGCTGGTTCGAGATCTTGCATGGTTCCGTTGTCCACGATCTCGTCCGCCGATCGGGCAATATCAGCGTCCACGTCATTGCCGGCGATGCGCTCGTCGGAGAGCCAATTCCGAAAAAATCGGTTCGCACTGCCGAACAAGACAACGCCTTCAATCCCCGCCCCTATGTTTTGGCGCTTTTAGCAGTCGGATTGGCGCTGGTTTGCGCGGAAGCGATTCAGCCCTGGTTGGGAGTCGCGAATGTCGAACTGGTATTTCTGACGGCCGTCGTCGGAGTTGCGGTGCGCCTTGGCCTAGGGCCATCGCTGTTGGCGAGCGTAGCGTCCTCGGTCGCGTACAACTTCTTTTTCCTGCCCCCGATCTACGCGTTCACGATCACCGATCCGACCAACTTGGCAGCTTTTGGCTTTTTCACGCTGGTGGCCATCATCGTTTCCACCGTCGCCGCGCGCGGCCGCACGGAAGTGGTTACAGCTGTGGACCGCGCTCGCGCCACCGAATCGCTCTATTCGTTCAGCCGCAAGCTTGCGGGCGCCGGCACGCTCGACGACGTCCTCTGGGCTACAGCGTATCAGACCGCGTTGATGCTGAAAGTCCGCGTCGTGCTGCTGCTGCCCGAGGGCGGATCGATCGCTGTAAAGGCCGGTTACCCACCGGAGGACATCCTCGACGAAGCCGATATCGCCGCCGCAAAATGGGCTTGGGAGAACGACCGCGCCGCCGGCCGCGGCTCCGATACGCTTCCCGGCGCCAAGCGCTTGTTCCTGCCGATGCGCACCGGGCGCGGCGCCATCGGCATAATGGGCATCGACAGCGACAAGCCCGGTCCCTTGCTCACCCCCGATCAGCGGCGGCTCTTGGATGCTTTGCGAGACCAGGGAGCACTCGCGATCGAGCGCGTGCGGCTGGTCGAAGAAATGGACCGCGTCGAGCGCGCCGCCGAGACCGAACGGTTGCGCTCGGCCCTGCTCACCTCGATCTCCCATGACCTGAAGACGCCGCTTGCCTCGATACTGGGCGCGGCGGGAGCGCTGCGCGACCTCGGCGAGAAGCTCAGCGATGCCGAGAAGACCGATCTTCTGGCGACCATCATCGACGAATCCGAGCGGCTCAACCGATTCATCGCCAACCTGCTCGACATGACCAAGCTCGAATCGGGCGCGATCACGCCAAATGTCGCTTTGCACGATCTCGGTGAAATCGTCGGTAGCGCCCTGCGTCGCGCCAGCCGCATCCTGTCGCGCCATCACGTCGAGCTCGAGCTGGCGTCCGATTTGCCAATGCTCGAACTCGACGCCGTTCTGTTCGAACAAGTGCTGTTCAATCTCCTCGATAATGCCGCGAAGTACGCCCCGCCGGAGACGACGATCCGCATCGAGAGCTGGCAAAATGCGGACACCGTCTACTTGCGCGTTCTCGATGAGGGCGGCGGCATATCGCCCGACGATCTCGATCACATCTTCGACAAGTTCTATCGGGCGCAGAAGGCCGACCAGGTTCGCCCTGGCACCGGGCTGGGGCTGGCGATTTCCCGTGGCTTTGTGGAAGCCATGCGTGGCACCATCGTTGCGGCCAACCGCACCGACCGGACGGGCGCGGCATTCACCATCAGCTTGCCGATTCCGCGCCAGCGGCAACTCCTGGACGCCGCCGCATGAGTGCCGCTCCGCTCCGCGTGCTGGTGGTCGATGACGAGCCACCCATTCGCAAGCTCCTGCGCATGGGCCTGACCGCCCAGGGTTATCAGACCCTCGAAGCGTCCAATGGCAAGGCGGCGCTCGAGCTGCTCGGCGAGGCGCCGGATTTGATCATTCTCGATCTCGGCCTACCCGATGCGCAGGGCCTTGAGCTGCTCAGGACGATCCGTGCGCGCAACGAGAGCGTCCCGATCGTCGTCCTGTCCAGCCGCGGCGACGAGGCCGGAAAGGTGCAAGCGCTCGATTTGGGGGCCGACGATTATGTGACCAAGCCGTTCGGGATGGACGAACTCCTGGCCCGGATGCGGGCGGCATTACGTCATCAACTGCAGACCCACGGCGAACGTCCGGTCTTCCGCTTGGGCGAACTTTCCGTTGATCTCGTCCGCCGCATCGTCAAGGTCGGCGACAAGGAGGTGAAGCTTTCGCCGAAGGAATACGACCTGCTGCGCGTGCTGGTTCAGCATGCCGGCAAGGTGCTCACGCACAAATTCCTGCTCGGCGAGCTATGGGACGATTTGACCGATGCCCAGTATCTTCGGGTATATGTGCGTCAGCTCCGGCAGAAGATCGAGGCCGATCCGGAACAACCTCAGTATATTCTCACCGAAACCGGCATCGGCTACCGGCTGCGCGCTCCCGACTAAGCTTCCCTATCGTCACTCCAATTCCCCATCCAGGCATTCATGCGGTATCGTTCGCGATGAAAATTTCCGACTTCCTTTCTGCCACCGACGTGACGACTGACGTCGCCGCCTCAGACAAGCACGAGCTCTTGCAGGAACTGGCGCACCAAGCCGGGGCGGCCCTTGACCTGCCGCCGGAACTCATCCTCGCCGAACTGCTCAAGCGCGAGGACCTAGGATCCACCGGAATGGGAGGCGGCGTGGCTATCCCGCACGCCCGATTCCATCAAATCAACAAGCCGTTCGGGGTGCTGGCTCGCCTGCGGAAACCGATCGACTTCGATGCGGTCGACGGCAATCCGGTCGATACGGTTTTCCTGCTGCTGCTTCCCGACGCGCCGGCCGGCGAACGGCTCGGCGCATTGGCCTGCATCGCCCGCAAACTGCGGAATCCGGCGACTATTGCCGCGCTACGGCGTGCGCGCGACAGCGCGGAAATTTACCGCACGCTTAACGCCGATTGACCAAACGACAGCCGGCGAGAGAGCATCGCCTGCGTCAAAGCCGCGGGCCCTGGGAACCGGCAAGCGCCCAGCAAGGGAGGGATGACTGATGGCCAATGAACTCGTCTTCTACACCAACCCGCGGTCGCGCGGTCGCATCGTACGCTGGATGCTCGAGGAAATCGGTCAACCCTATCGCACGGAAGTGCTCGATTACGGCACCACCATGAAGGCGCCCGCTTATCTTGCCATCAATCCGATGGGCAAAGTGCCGGCGCTGCGGCATGGCGACGTGGTTGTGACCGAGGCCGCCGCCATTTGTGCCTACCTTGCCGACGCATTTCCGCAGGCCGGCCTGGCGCCGCCGCACGGCGATCGTCTGCGCGGCTCCTATTACCGGTGGCTGTTCTTCGCCGCCGGGCCGGTCGAGGCGGCGGTGAGCAACAAGGCTTTCGGCTTTGTGGTGCCGCCGGAACGCGAGGGGACCATCGGTTACGGCAGCTTCCAGCGGGTCATGGACACGCTGGAACAAGCCGTGTCGGGAGGCAATTATCTGGTCGGCGATAAGTTCACCGCCGCCGATGTCTATGCCGGCTCGCAGATCGGCTTTGGCCTGATGTTCAAGACCTTCGAGCCGCGGCCGGCGTTCCAGCACTATTGGCAACGCATCACCGTGCGCCCGGCTTATGCGCGCGCCCGCGCGCTCGACGAGGCGCTGATGGCAAAGCAGCAGCCGGCGGGATAGCTCACGCGAGCCGCATCAGCGGCTCGCCGACGCGAATGGTGGCGCCTTCGCGCACGTTGTCGCACAGGGCAAAGCTTTCCGACGCAAAGACGATGATGGTCGAGCCATGCTCGAACCGGCCGAGCTCCTCGCCTTTGCGGTATTGCGCATCGCAAGCGATGACGTTGGGCCCGCGGTGCTGCAGGTTCAGGACGGCATCGAGACAATTCAGGCGGATGCTCGCCACCAGGATGGCGGCGACCGCGACCAGGGTCACCGGCTCGCCGCTCGCCGCGAGCTTCGTGTGCACGACCGCGCGTTCATTCTTGCAGAACAGCCGCTCGATCCGCTTCAGCGCGATCGGATTGACATTCCAGATATCGCCGGAGACATAAACCACCTGCTCGACGCGGCAATCGTGCGGCGCATGGAAGCGGTGATACATGCTCGAGGTGAGCCGTAGCGTCACGTAGCGGCCGTTGCGATGCGCTTCGACGAGATCGCGATCGCAGAACAGCTCTTCGAGTGAATAGCGAAATCCCTTGGCCTGGTAGAGTTCGGTGCCGGCGATCGCCCCACAGGCGCCGACGATCGCGTCGCATGGACTGACCAGAATGTTCGCCCGGCCGTCGATCGGGCGCGCCCCCTCCTTGAGTTCGCGGATGAAGCAATCGTGCATGCTGCGAAATTGCCTCGTCTTTGCCTCCCGCAGGTCGAGATCGGAAAACAGCCGCCAGATGCCGATCGAAATATCGCGAATGAGCGGCAGTTCGATGCGGCTGAACCAGCCGATGAACTGCGTGACGAGTCGGCGCGGGATGCGGTTGGTGAGCAGGAAATTGATGTCTTCCTGCTGCAACACGCTTAAGAGCTGGAAGCGGACCGTCATGGCGTTGTCAACTGCGGCGGGTAAACCGCGATTCGATGGCATTGGCCACAAAGATCTGGGCCAAAAAGACTTGGACCATGACGACTTAGGTCATGACGACTTGGGCGACAGCGACCTGGGCGCTTTATGGGGCCGGCGGTGCAGCTCTGGCGACCTCGCTGGCGAAGCTGCGGCGGCGGTTCGCTCTGTCGCAGGCCAAGCACGCTTCGCTCGCCGGCCATGCCCGGCTTGCCCGCCGGCTCGCGGCGTGGGTGCCTTTTTACGACTACGATGAGACGCGTTTCTTTTGCTCCGACGATGCCCCAGCGTACATAACGGCGCGCCGCCGCGCCGGCTTCGACCGGCTGTCCGCACTCCACAACACACGCTTTGCCGAGACCATCCGGCGCACCGCGGAAGCCGCGGACGGCATTTCCGATCTGCAATTCACCGACGCCTACCGGGTGCCGTTCCAATACAGCCGCTATGTGCGGACGCGCTTGCCGTCGGCTGCTTTCCTGCAATCGAGCGACGGCGTCACCGTGACCGATCTCGACGGCAACCGCTTCTATGATCTCAGCGGTTCCTATGGCGTCAACGTCTTTGGCTACGACTTCTACAAGCAGGCCATCGAGCGCGGCGCTACGCAGGTCCACGCGCTCGGTCCGGTGCTCGGCTCCTATCATCCCGTGGTCGCTGAAAACGTGAAGCTGCTGAAGGAGATTTCCGGCCTCGACGAGGTCTCCTTCCACATGTCGGGCACCGAAGCCGTGATGCAGGCGGTGCGGCTGGCGCGTTACCACACCCGGCGCTCGCATCTGGTGCGTTTCTGCGGCGCCTATCATGGCTGGTGGGGCGACGTGCAACCGGGCGTCGGCAATCCGCTGCCGGCGCATGAGACCTACACGCTCAGAGAGATGTCCGAGGATTCGCTGCGCCTGCTGCGGACGCGACGCGACATCGCCTGCGTGCTGGTCAACCCGCTGCAGGCCCTGCATCCGAACGAGCCGGCGCCGAGCGATGCCGCCCTGCTCAACAGCGCGCGGCACGCGCATTTCGACAAGGCGGCCTATACCGATTGGCTGCGGCGCCTGCGCGCGGTGTGCAACGAGCGAGGCATCGTGCTGATCTTCGACGAGGTGTTCGTCGGCTTCCGTCTCGCGCCCGGCGGCGCCCAGGATTATTTCGGCGTCCGCGCCGATCTCGTCACCTACGGCAAGACGCTCGGCGGCGGGTTGCCGATCGGCGTCGTCTGCGGGCGCGGCGACCTGATGAAACGCTTTCGCGACGACCGGCCGGCCGACATCTGCCTTGCCCGCGGCACTTTCAATTCGCACCCTTACGTCATGGCGACGATGAACGAGTTTCTGCGTCACCTGCAGACGCCGCACGGGCAAGCGCTCTACCGCGACCTCGACCGGGTCTGGAACGAGCGCGCGCGGCGCCTGAATGACCGCCTGCGCGCGGAGGCGCTGCCGGTCGCGGTCGCCAATCTGTCCTCGGTCTGGACCGTCTGTTATACGCAGCCGTCGCGCTACAACTGGATGCTGCAATATTATTTGCGCGCCGAAGGACTGGCGCTGAGCTGGGTCGGAACCGGGCGCCTGATCTTCAGCCTCAATTACACCGACGCCGAATTCGACGCGGTCGCCGACCGTTTCGTCGCCGCCGCGAGAGCCATGCAGAACGACGGCTGGTGGTGGAGCAATCCGGCGCAGACCAACAAGTCGATCAAACGGGCGGTGCTGAAGGAAATGATCGCCCACCGATTATTTCCCGCACGGACTTAGCTCCGTAGCACTCACGTCAGGCGCGGTGCCTCTTCGGCTTCCTCTTCGTCCCACTCGGCGCGAATGCCCGGATCGATCAATTCCCCGCGCAGCAGCGCCAGCGGCGCCTTGTGGTAGAGTTTGATATCGTGGAACGGATCGGTGAGGATCTTGGTGGCCCACACCAAGCCGGTCTGCACGTCCTTGATCAGGAACAATTGGACGGTTCGGAACAGCACGCCGCCGATGCCGACGGCAAGCCAAATCTCAGCCACGTGACGAATGAAATCGGTCTTGGTCGCATGCGGCGTGAAGATGCCGAACAACGTCGGATCGAACGCGAGCGGCAGCGGCGATAGCGCCCAGATCGTCAACAGCACGAACTTGCGGCGTAGGTTGTAGCCGACCTTGATCTGTTCCTTGTATTCGTGGCTGGCGTGATTGACCAGGTCGTAGTCCTTGGGCTCGAAGAAAAAGTGCCCGGATTGCCGGGTGGTCATGGCCACGAGCCAACCGGCCAGTGCGGAGACGGCTGGATCCTTGAAAATCATCACATAGGAAAACAAAAAGCTCAGCGCGCTGACGAAGTGAAGCGACTGATTGATCCGGCTGTGATGATAGTAGCGATGATCGTCCCAGCGTTGGATCCGCAAAGCCTCAAGAAAACTGCCCATCTGAGCCCCCATCGTGTGGTTATCTGCTCGGCCTATGGCGATTCGGTGAATCCCCTGTGACAGAAAAAAATGTCACAGAGCGGTCGGCGCAACAATCAAAGCGCTGCCCGCGCGGCCGAGTGGGTCTCTCGCGGGAAGTTTTGGCGCGCGCGATCTTCCCCGCCTTCCTTGGCAAAACGAATAAGCGAGAAATGCCCCAGCGGCGGCATGGCGCGCCGCTCGACAAGGCGGACCCCGCCGGTTCGCGCGGCCCATCGCGCATAGCGCTCGAACGAAAACTCCGTGCGCCAGCCGAGCTTGCGTGCAGCGGGCGCAAATCCATGCTCGAGCGCCCGCCGCAATCCGGCCTCGGCGCCGACGCGGCTGACCAGCACGATCTCGCCACCCGGCTTCAACACGCGGGCGAACTCGTCGAGCGTGGCCTCGGGGTTCGGCACCGTGGTGACGACATATTGCGCCACCACGACGTCGAACGACTCGTCGGGAAAGGACAGGCGTTCGGCGTCCATCACCCAAAGTCCCTCGACATTGTCCAATCCGAACTCGGCGACCCGATCCCGGGCCTTGCGCAACATCGGCTTGGAGATGTCGACGCCGCAAACGCGGCAGTCTTTCGAATAGTGCGGCAGCGACAGGCCGGTTCCGACCCCGACCTCGAGAACCCGCCCGCCGATGCGCTCGGCCGCGGCGATGGCGGCGTGGCGGCCGCGCTCGAACACGGCGCCAAAGACCAGATCATAGACCGGCGCCCATCGGGCATAGGCCTTGGTGACCGTTTGTCTGTCGAGGTCCGCAGGTGGAGGATTGGTCATGGATAATCCTTTTGTTGCCGCCCGGCACCCAACACGACCGCAAGGCGCCGTCAGCCGGGAGCGGTTTCCGTCATGGTCATCGCCGTTTCGAATTCGCGGCCGCCGCCGGTTGCCACCTTGCGGACGTGGCCAAGGAATTGACGCGCGCTGTTTTCCCAGGAGCACGCGAGAGCAAATTTGCGACAAGCGTCGCGGGAAATGCTCAGGGCTTCGATGCAGGCGCGGCCGAGGTCCTCATGCAAGACTCCGATCGGGTTATTGCCGACGACGTCTTTCGGCCCAGTGACGGGAAAGGCGGCAATGGGAACGCCGCTCGCGAGCGCCTCGAGCTGCACGACGCCGAAAGTGTCCGTGCGGCTCGGAAACACGAACACGTCCGCCGCCGCGAGATGGCCGGCAAGAACGCCGTTCTCCAAAGCGCCGAGGAATTGGGCATCGGGAAAGCTGCGTTTGAGCTTCGCCTCCTGCGGGCCAGCGCCGATGACAACCTTGGTGCCGGGCAGCTCGAGCGAAAGGAAGGCTTCCAGGTTCTTTTCGACGGCGACGCGGCCCACCGTCATGAAGATCGGACGCGGGAAGGGAAGACCGATGGCGCGATCGGGGTGGAACAAATCGACGTCGACGCCGCGGGTCCACATGCCGAGATTGCCGAAGCCGCGCTGCGTCAGCTCGCTCATCAGCGACGGCGTCGCCACCATGGTCACCGTCGCGCCGGCGTGGAACCATCGCAGTGCCGCGTAAATCCACTCTTCCGAGATCGGCGATCGGGCCGAAATATATTCGGGGAATCGCGTCGTGTAGCTCGTCGTGAATGGCCGTCGGCGCCGACGGCAATAGGCGCGCACAGCAAAGCCGATCGGCCCTTCGGTGGCGATATGAATGGCATCGGGCCGCGCCGCTTCGATGCGCGCGGCGATCCGTCGGCGGCTCGGCAACGCCAACCGCAGCCCCGGATAGGTCGGCACTGGAAACGATTTAAAACCGTCCGGCGAGAGGAAACCGATTTCCACGCCAAGCTTGCTTGCAGCCCGCGCCACCGAACCAAGCGTGCGCACCACTCCGTTGACCTGCGGACGCCAGGCATCGGTCGCGATCAGGACCTTCATCGAGCGCTGTTTCCGGCCGAGAACCGCTCGGCTGTCGTGTTGTCGAATCGCGTGCGACAACAATTGCCATTTCATATCTCAATCGTGTGACGGCCTGGCCAGCAGCCGTGGTAATCGTTTCGGCGCGTAACACAGCTGTTACAGTTGAATGAGAACTTGCAGCCGCGAATCGCGTGAGGGCGTTGTTGCCGGGGTTTTATCGCCGCACGCCGAAATCGAATGTGACGAGCAGCATCGCGCAGAGCATCAAGTTCAGGCTCAGCCGCAGCAGGATGAGCGCAGCGGTCGGCCTGTTGATCCTCGCTATGGCTGGGTTTGCGCTTCATGCGCTGCTGCGCGACATCGACTTCGGCAAAGTCGTCACGGCGCTCGAAGTTCAATCGCTACAAAGAATCGCAATCGCCGGCGCATTCGTCGTTGCCGGCTACGTCACGCTGACCTTCTACGACTTGTTCGCGTTGCGCACGATCGGCCGGCATCAGGTCCCCTACTCGGTCGCCGCGCTGGCGAGCTTCACAAGCTCCACGATCGGTCACAGTCTCGGCGCCGCCGTGGTCACCGGCGGCCTGGTCAGGCTACGCATCTATTCGGTCTGGGGCTTGACCGTCGTCGACATCGCCAAGATCGCCTTCGTCACCGGCATGACTTTCTGGCTGGGCAATGCGCTCCTGCTCGGCGGCGCGACGGCATACGCGCCGGAAGCCGCGAGCGCCGTCGATCACCTGCCGTCGTGGATCAACCGGGCCGTCGGACTGGCGGGATTAGGCGCCATCGCCTGCTATCTGATCTGGCTCACTCCGCAGCCGCGGACCATCGGCCGCTCCGGCTGGCGCATCGCCCTGCCCAATCTGCGGTTCACCCTGCTGCAGATCGGGATTGGAGCGATGGATCTCGCTCTGGTGACGCTGGCGATGTACGTACTGCTGCCGCCGAGCCCGGCAGCCGGTTTCGTGACCGTGTTGGTCGTTTTTCTCACCGCGACCCTCTTGGGAACCGTTAGCCACGCACCCGGAGGCCTTGGCGTCATCGAGGCCACGATGCTGGTCGGGCTCGCGCAATTTCAGCGGGAGGAACTGCTCGCTGCGCTGCTGACGTTCCGCGCGCTCTACTTCGTTCTTCCGCTGCTTCTCGCTTCCCTCTCGCTGGGGCTGCGGGAGGTCCGAATGCTGGCGCGCCGGTAGCCGCCGGCGGCGATCGCCGCGCCGGCGACGCTTGAAGCAAATCACGTCTGAGCTTTGCAGTCGCGACCGCTTGTGGGTTGCGCGTGATCTGCGCGGAACGGAACCTTGTAACGCCGGTGGGCCCACGTTAAGGTTTGGCCGCGCAGATTGAGGCAGATTGTGACGAGTAGAGTTATCGTTTCAGGGGCTCGAAAGCGATCGCAATCCCCGCCGGCACTCTCGCGGTCGACCCGCGATCTCCCTGACGCCAAACCAGGCCGGGTTACCGCTCACGGCATGCCTGCCATGGCGCGAGAGCGGCTTTCGCGTGCGGCAGCGGCAATGATCCTGATCTTGCTGGCGCTCTTGGCGGCGCCGCGCCAGCTCGCCGCGGAAACAATGGAGTCAGCGCTGGCGAAAGCCTATGAAGGCAACCCGCAACTCAACGCGCAACGGGCCATTGTCCGCCAGAACGACGAGGGCGTGTCGCAAGCGCTCTCCGGGTATCGGCCTAGCCTCTCGGCGACTGCCTCGGTCGCAGACCAATTTACGAATACCACGGGAGTTATCCCGCCGATTCCGCCTAACTTACCGAACGGCGTCTCCTACTCGATCAAAGGCTATACCACCCCGACTGCGGTCGGGGTCAACGGCTCGCAAACGCTCTTCAACGGCGAACAAACCGCCAACAAAGTGCGCAAGGCGGAGAGCCAAGTCTCCGCCGCGCGCGAGACGCTGCGCGTGATGGAAGAGTCGGTGCTGCTGTCGGCCGCGACCGCCTACATGGACATGTCGCGCGATGCCGCCAACCTCGAAGTACAACAGAACAACGTTCGGGTTTTACAGCGTACGCTCAAGGATACGCAGAATCGCTTCGCGGCCGGGCAAGTGACGACGACCGACGTCGCCCAGTCGGAAGCACAGCTGGCCGCCGGTGAAGCGAGCTTGCACGCCGCCGAATCGACGCTGATGACGACGCGGGCCAACTATCGGCGCATCATCGGGGTCGAGCCGGCCAATCTCGCTGCGGCCTCGCCGGTGGATCGGCTGTCGCCGACCACCTTGAACGCGGCGATCGCGGTCGGCACCGTGGAGAATCCATCCGTAACCGCGGCGCTCTACGGCGTCGACGTCGCGCAACTGCAAGTGAAGATCGCGGAAGGCGCGCTGTGGCCAACGCTGGCGCTGCAGGGCAGCGTCCAGCAGCAAAACTACCCCAATATCCTTACGCCCAATCTGTTCCTCGGCACGGCGATGCTCAGCCTCACGGTTCCGATCTATCAGGGCGGCGCCGAATATTCGGCAATTCGCCTGGATAAGGAGACGGTCGGTCAGCAACGTTTGAACGTGGATCAGGTGCGCGACCAGACCCGCGCGAACGTCGTTCAGGCCTGGGGCCAGCTGCAGGCGGCGAAGGCGCAGATCGAAGCGGCTCATCGCCAGAACGACGCCGCCGAGCGGGCGCTGGAAGGCGTTCGCAACGAGGCGCAGGCCGGACAACGCACGACCCTCGACGTGCTCAACGCCGAGCAGGCTTTGGTGAATGCCCGCGTCAGCTTGATCGTCGCGCAGCATGACCGCGTCGTCGCGTCCTATAGCCTGTTGTCGGCCGTCGGCCGCTTATCGGCACGTGAACTCCGACTGCCAGTCTCGATCTACGATCCCATGGTGCATTATCAGCAGGTCCGCGACGCCTGGTTCGGCTTGCGCACGCCCGACGGCCGCTAGGCCGGGCCTGTCCGAGCTTTGAGCTACATCAACGCGGCCGGCCACGTTTCGCGGCATGCTTATCCTCGTGCGAGCGGAAAGATGACGTTGAAACGAGGCTGCTCTTGCTGCAAGTTTTATCGCCCCCCACAGCCGTGAAGTCGACTTGGCGCCGGATCGACGTCCGCAATCGCTGGGTTGTCGTGGCTTTGCTCGCGCTTACCGTAGCCGTTGGTGTGGCATGGTGGAGCATGCATCGCACCGCGCCGGTGCAGTACGTGAGCGCTCCGGCGGGGCGTGGCGCGATTACTCGCGCCGTAACCGCAACGGGAACCGTCAATCCCGTACTCACGATCATTGTCGGGACCTACGTCTCTGGCGTAATTCAGAACCTTTACTGCGACTACAACACACAGGTGAGAGCGTATCAGGTCTGCGCCAAGATCGATCCACGCCCGTATCAGGCGATATTCGATCAATATTCCGGCCAGCTTCTGCGCGATCAGGCTGTGCTCGACAAGGACCGCACGGATCTCGTGCGCTATCAGCAGCTCGCCGCTCAGAACGCGATCGCGCGGCAGCAGGCCGAGGACCAAGCATACGTCGTCAACCAGGACGCGGCGACAGTAAAGCTGGATCAGGCGCTTGTGGAAGGTGCCAAGCTCAATCTCGACTATACCGACATCATTTCTCCAGTAAACGGTACCGTTGTCTCACGCAGCGTAACCGGCGGGCAAACGGTCGCCGCGAGCTTCCAGACGCCGACGCTGTTTCTCATCGCCACCGACCTCAAACAGATGGAGGTGGATACCAACACCAGCGAAGGCGACATGGGCGGGATCAAGGAAGGCGACAAGGCCACTTTTACCGTCGATGCTTTTCCCCAGCGGGTCTTTCAGGGCGCAGTGAGCCAGGTCCGTCAGTCGCCACAGACGGTGCAGAACGTCGTCACCTACGATGTCGTTGTTAGCGTCGATAATAGCGATCTGGCGCTGATACCGGGCATGACCGCGGCCACGCAGATCATCATCGATCAAAGAAACGATGTGCTCCGCGTGCCGAACCAAGCACTGCGCTATGTGCCGGGCGGCCTTTCCGCGGTTGGAGCCGGGGGCACTCGCACGCCGACGAACAAACAGCCGGAAGTCTGGGTGCTGCGCGATGGTCTGCCTGTGGGGGTTACCGTCGTTACCGGTCTCAGCGACGATAATTTCACGGAGATCGTCAAGGGTGATCTCAATCCGGGCGATCAGGTCATCAGCGCCGAAAGCCGCGGTAAAGCGAGCGCCCAGTCGGGATTGCCGCCGCCGCGCCTCTAAGGTTGTGCCCGATGCCGCGCGACACGCCCAAGGCGACGCACCCGGTTATCAAGGTCGAGAATGTGACCCGCACGTTCGTCGTCGGCGATGTCACGGTCGAAGCGCTCCGCGGCGTAAGCCTGACCGTCCAGTCCGGAGAGTTTGTCGCCATCATGGGCTCGTCGGGCTCGGGCAAGTCGACGCTCATGAACATTCTCGGTTGCCTCGACCAGCCGACAAGCGGCCATTACTTCCTGGAGGGTGTCGACGTCGCGGCGCTGCGCGAGCCGGACCTTGCCCGCATCCGCAGCGAACGGCTTGGCTTCGTATTCCAGAGCTTTAACCTGTTGGCCCGCACCAGCGCGATCGAGAATGTTGGCCTGCCGCTCTACTACGCCGCGTCGGGGCCGAAGCGCCGCGCCGTGCGCATCGAACGAGCACGCGCGGCACTGCACCTTCTCGGCCTAAGTGAGCGCGAACGCAATACGCCTAGCCAGCTCTCCGGCGGTCAACAGCAGCGTGTCGCCATCGCCCGTGCGTTGATCAATGCACCGAGCCTGCTTCTCGCTGATGAGCCGACCGGCAATCTCGATACGAAAACCTCGCACGAGATCATGGAAACGCTCTGCTCGCTCAATCGCGAGCAAGGAGTCACCATCGTCCTCGTTACCCACGAGGCCGACATCGCCGCCTATGCCGACCGCAGCGTAACCGTGCGCGACGGCGTCATCATCTCCGACGAACGGGTGGCCAAGTCGGCAACGCCGGCAACGCCGGCAGCGCCGGCAGCCGCTGCCGAGATCGAACGCTCGGCCTTCTTCCATCTGGCCGAGCCGCGCGCCCCCATGCTTCCGACCAGCGGCTTCCTGGCCTTCGCGCTCATGATCCTC
Source organism: Xanthobacteraceae bacterium (assembly GCA_050010955.1). GTDB lineage: Bacteria > Pseudomonadota > Alphaproteobacteria > Rhizobiales > Xanthobacteraceae > BOG-931. The sequence goes on from JBEKJZ010000016.1 coordinate 25,582, forward strand.
GCCGCCGCGGCTCAGGCGATCGGGCGCAACAAGATGCGTTCGGCGCTCACCATGCTCGGCGTGTTCATCGGCGTTGCCGCGCTGATCGTCATGGTCGCAGTGGGCGACGGCGCGAGCGAGGCGGTGCGCAAGCAGATCGAGAGCCTCGGTACTAACGTTGTCGTGATCCTGCCCGGCGCGGCGACCACGGGCGGCATCCGCGCGGGCTTCGGCAGCGCCAGCACGCTGACGGTCGCGGATGCGCGCGCGATCCGCCACGAGGATCCCGCGGTCGCGCAAGTCGGTTATCTGATCCGCCAGCAGGGCCAAGTGCAGTATGCCAACCAAAACTGGACGACAAATATCCAAGGCGTGAGCGCCGTCTATCCGTCGATCACGAACTGGCGGATCGCTGCCGGGCGCGACATCACGGCCGAGGATGAAACCAAGGCCAACCTCGTCGTCGTCATCGGGCAAACGGTGTACCGCCAGCTCTTTGGTCCGGGCGAGAACCCGATCGACGCCTTCATCCAGGTCAAAAGCGTGCCGCTGCAGGTGATCGGCGTGCTGGTCGCCAAGGGCCAGTCGCCCTTCGGCACCGATCAGGACGATCTTGTGATGATGCCGTTCACGACGGCCGAACGCAAAGTGCTCGGCGTCGCAGCGCCGACGCAAGCGCAAACGCCGCTCAATTGGCCATATTTGCTACCGCCTAATCCTTACAATCTGCAGGCGCGACTGACGGGCTATGCCAATCAGATCTACGTGCAGGCGGTGAGTCAACCTCTGGTGCAAACCGCAATTCGTCAAGCGAGCGAGACGCTCATTCGCCGCCATCGCATCAAGCCCGGCGCCGTCCACGATTTCGACGTGCGCAACTTGAGCCAGTTCGCCGAAACCGCGGAGAGCAGCAGCCGTATCATGGCGCTTCTGCTTGCCGCCGTGGCGTCGATTTCCCTGCTCGTCGGCGGCATCGGCATCATGAACATCCTGCTCGTCTCGGTGACCGAACGCACGCGCGAAATCGGCTTGCGCATGGCGATCGGTGCCCGCCGCCTGCATGTGCTGCTGCAGTTTCTCGCCGAAGCGATCTTTCTCAGCGTCAGCGGCGGCCTCGCCGGCATCGTCACGGGGGTCGCGTTTTCTGCGGCGATCTCGCTACTGTTCCACTGGGCGGCGCCGGCGTCGCTGGCGGCCGTTGCCGGCGGCTTTCTGTTCTCCGCAGCGGTCGGCGTGTTCTTTGGATTTTACCCCGCGCGCAAGGCAGCAAGCCTCAATCCGATCGACGCGCTCCGCTACGAATAAGCGGCTAAGTCAGCCGCGACGAACTTTCGCGCTCGCAGATCATCCAGTTTGCGCAGCCGGGCGGGTATCCGGCAATTGATGCCTGTTTAAGGCCAGCCGCAGTCCGCTGACTGCCTCTTCCGCGCTGTCACCCATTGCAATTTGTTCCGGGTTGTCGCTTTCCGCCGTCCAAATTGTCTTCAGAATATACAGACGCGAAAAACTATCGCTGCAGGCCTCGATCAGATCGGACAGGTTCGGGCAGTAATAGCCGTTCTCGAGGTCTTGCAGTCGATCTTCCAGGTCGAAATGCGTGACCGTCACGCCATGCCGTCGTGCGGCATCCGTCCATCCGGCGTCGTCCTCATGCGGATAGAAGTGATGCCCAGCCCGGTAGGGCGGCATTGGAAACCCGGCGACTTTCAGTTCCCTTGCGAGCTCGCGCTTCATCTCACGGCAACCTGCTTCGGCGAGGCGACAATGCCCCGCACACGGCCTTCGCAATTACTGCGGCGACTGGGCTGAATGGCATTGCCCAAATTCGGTGCTGACCTTGTCCGCCCCATATTGCTGCCACACGATGCCGAAGGAGGATCGGTCGATGCCGAGGCTGACGGTGTCGACCGCACCATTTATGGATACGTTGCTGATTGATACCTTGCTGAAGCTGTAACTGTTGGCGCCGTCTTTTGCCGTCAGCGTCTTTGCATCTTCGTCGAACACGACAACGATCGGCCGGTTTTCGGAGCCGGGTTTGCCCTCCGTGTCGGTCAAGACGCAATCGAGCTGCTGCGGCGCGGCGGACGCTGCCGCGGTCCACACTAGAACCATCGCCAGCGCACCGCCAATCATCGCCGCGCGAATGTTTCGGATCCTTAACCCGCACGCGATCACGACGGAGTCCTCATTGCTCGAGCACATAGACGCCGGGTGCGTCCCCGAGCGGCGGGTAGCCCGATTGTGGCGCGCCCATCGTCGGCAGTGAGCTCAATGCGCCGGAACGATCGGCGAGCCAGGCGACCCATTCCGGCCACCACGAACCATCCTTTTGCGACGCCTCGGCATAGAACCCATCCGGATCGAGGTAGTGCTCGCTCGGCCGCTTTGTGCTGACCCGGAAACTGCACCGGGGGTGACCGGGTTCCGATACGATCCCGGCGTTATGACCGCCGGTGGTGAGCAAATAAGTCACTTCGGTGTCGAGCTGCAGGTTGACCTTGTAGGTCGACCGCCAAGGCGCGACGTGGTCGCGCTCCGTGCCTACGGCGAACACCGGCCTGCGGATATCTGCGAGCGCGATCGGCTTGCCGCCAGCCAGGAAACGGCCTTCCGCCAAGTCGTTGTTGAGAAACAGGCTACGCAAATATTCGGAGTGCATGCGATAGGGCATGCGCGTTGCGTCGGCATTCCACGCCATGAGGTCGGTCATTTGCAGGCGGCCGCCGAACATGTAATCGTGGATGACGTGCGACCAGATCAGATCGTTCGTGCGCAACATCTGGAACGCGCCAGCCATCTGCCGGCTATCGAGGAAGCCCTGCTCCCACATCATGTCCTCGAGGAAGGCGATCTGGCTCTCATCGATGAACAGCATGATCTCACCGGCCTCGGTGAAGTCGGTTTGCGCGGCAAAAAGCGTCTTTGTCGCCAGCCGGTCATCGTCGTCGCGCGCCATGGCGGCCGCCGCGATCGACAACAACGTTCCGCCGAGACAGTAGCCGGCCGCGTGCACCTTCTGGTTCGGCACGATGGTGCTGATGGCATCGAGCGCGCTCATCACGCCGAGCGTTCGATAATCCTCCATTCCCAGATCCCGGTCGTCCGGCCCGGGGTTCTTCCAGGAGATCATGAATACCGTGAAGCCCTGTTCGGTGAGGTACTTCACCAACGAGTTTTCCGGCGACAGGTCGAGAATGTAATATTTCATGATCCAGGCGGGAACGATGAGAACTGGTTCAGGTCGTACCGCGGCGGTCGCCGGCGCGTATTGGATCAACTCGATGAGGCGGTTGCGATAAACGATCTTGCCGGGAGTTCTCGCGACGTCACGGCCCACGGCAAAATTCTCGGCACCAATCGGTTTTTTTCCGGTGATGGCACGTTCCCAATCCTCGATCCAATTCTGCCAGCCTTTGAAGAGATTGAGGCCGCCGGCACCGATCGTGTGCCGAAGGATCTCGGGATTCGTCAGGGGAAAGTTCGACGGTGCAACCATGTCGAGGATCTGGCGTGAGCCGAACGCAACGATCTCCTCGTGTTTTTTCGACACCCCGCGCACGCCGGTGGTGGCGTTGTGCCACCATTGTTGCTGCAGCAGGAAGGCTTGGTAGATGCCGCTGAAGGGCCATTGCCGCCAACCCTCGTCCGCGAATCGCCGGTCCTGCGGCAATGGTTCGATGCAGCACTCCGTCTGGCCACCTTCGATCGCGTAGCGGCTCGCGTAGTTTGCGAACCGGGCCGCCTTGCGGATCGCCTTGCCGATGAGCTGCGCGCGCTTGCCCGGCGCGTAGGCAAGATGCGTTGCCCAGTCCAAATAAGCTTCAGCGAGCGCCGCCGGCGAAATGCCGACGGTGAAACGCGCCATGGCGGCGTGGAGCGAGCGATCGGTGATGTCCGCGAGGGCTGTCACGCTGTAGGGGTCGCGGTCCTCAGGCTGGCTCGGGCGAACGTCGACGACAACTCGGCCGCCGACGCTCGTCGGCGGGCCTGGCCGCCGCACCCGCTGTATCGGCGCGTCGGCATCGGTGGCCGATGCCGCTGTCGAAGTTGCGATTTCTCTCGGCTGCTGTCGCGGGGCAATCATGGCATCAATCCCAGTTCAGCGAACAAATACAAAGTAATCCTTTTCCCTTTGGCTCGCCCAGCGCCATGATCCAAGTCAATGTCATCGCAACGTCATAAATGACCGCGAGTGACACAACCCTTCCCCGGCTTTCGCGGAGGTTGTCTGCCTAAAAGCCGGCAAAAATAGTGCTTCAACAGAAAAAATCTTAGTTCGGAAATAGTTGTCGCTTTTGACTTAGATCAAAACTTGCTTGCTTGAGCGGCATAGCTTTTCGACATCGCGAATTCCCTTTTTATCGGAGAACGACCATGGCAAGCGCTCCTTCCTCTGCCGATGGATCCGCACGCACGTCGCTTCCATCTCAAACTCGCCGCACCCTCTTGAAAGGTTTCGCCGCCGCAGGCGCGGCGGTATCCATCAGCAGCAAAGTCGCTTGGGCCGACGGTGAAATCGGCTACTGGGCGAAGGACCTGCCGAACGAGAAATTGGTCGATATGTATTCGACCATCCTACGCATCAGGTGGTTCGACCGCACCGTCGTCGACAAGATGCTCACCGAGCCGAACTACCGCGGCTACAACCATATGTATCCCGGACAGGAAGCGGTCGCGACGGGCGTCTGCGCTGCGCTGAACAACAAGGGCGCCTTCAAAGAAGTCGACCTGATCTACAGTACCCATCGCCCGACCGGTCACGCCGTCGCCAAGGGCGTGGATATCATGAAAATGGCCGCGGAGTACGATTTCCGGGCGACCGGTCTCAACAGCGGCTACGCCGGCGAAATGCACATCTCCGACAAGTCGGTCGGCTTCATGGGTGCCGACGGCATGATTGGACCCGGCCCGGTGATCGCCACTGGTTCGGCCTTCGCCATCCGGGCACGCGGCAGCAAGCAGGTCGTGGTCAATTTCGGCGGCGACGGCACCTATGCCACGCCCCAGTTTCACAGTGCGCTCAACAACGCGGCGCTGCTCAAACTGCCGTTTATCTATGTGGTCGAGAACAATCTCTACCACCAATACGCGCACTACTCCTACTCCTGCCCAATGAAGGACATCGCCGAAGCCGCCAAGACATACGGCATCCCCGGTGTTGTCGTCGACGGCCAGGATGTTTTCCAGGTCTACAACAAGGCCAGGGACGCGGTGGAGCGGGCCCGGGCCGGCGAAGGTCCGACGCTGATCGAGGCCAAGACCTACCGTTACTACAATCACTGGGGTGCACCGGGAGCAAAACCTGGCGTGCTCGGAGCATTCGGCTACGACCCGCTGGCGATCACCTCGTTCCGTCCGGAACGCGAAGTGCGCGACTGGTTGGCACGGGACCCCGTCGATATTTGCCGCAACACGCTGATCTCGTGGGGCGTCCTTGATCAAGCCAAGGCCGCCGCGATCGAGGACAGCATCAAACAGGAGGTCAAAGACGCCTTTGCCTGGGCGGACAAGCAACCGATGTGCAAGCCGGAAGACGGACTTAAGAACGTGTTTGTCGAAGGCACCGTCGCTGCGCGCCAGTTCGGTTGAGCGCAACGCCACCCCGCAAAGGCATTTCAAGGATTGGAGAAGGACAATGGCACGCAAAACCTGGATGTACTCAGTCCTCGAGGCTGTTCAGTACGAGATGCGTCAAGACAAGGATATGATCTGGATTTTCGAACTGACACCACCGGTGGCTTCGAACCCGGGCAAACCGGTGATCAACCTGGAGAAGGAGTTCGGCCGCAAACGGGTCGTAAATACCGGCATCGACGAGTACTGGATGGCGGCCTGCACGCTGGGCGCCGGCCTCGCCGGCTCTACGGCCGTGACCTACATCCCCTATCAGGGCGCCTGCATGCCCTTCGAGTTGATCCAGAACGAAGCCGGCAAGCTCCGCCACATGAGCGGTGGCCAAGCTTCGATGCCGGTGGTGTTCATCATGGAGATGACCGGCCAGACGCCGGGCTTTGCCGGACAGCACTCCGATTATGAGATCGACACCTATTACGCTCACATCCCGGGCGTAAAGACCGTGATCCCGTCGACGCCTTCCGACGCCAAGGGCATGATGGTTTCCGCCATTCGTGACCCCAACCCAGTTGTCTATCTCTGGCCCGACGGCCTGCGCGAACTGGTCGAGGAAGTCTCCGACGAGCAGTATACGGTGCCGCTCGACAAGGCGGCAGTGCGCACGATCGGCAACGATCTCACCATTGTCAGCTCAGGTGCCGGCATGCCCGAGGTCCTCGCAGCCGCCGATCAGCTGCAGAAGGCAGGCATGAAGGTCGAGGCGATCGACTTGCGCTCGCTCAAGCCCATAGACACCGAGACGCTGGTGAAGTCGGTGCAGAAGACGAAACGGCTGCTCACGTTCGATCAGTCCTACTACACACTGTGCCCCGGCGCCGAGGTGATCGCCCGCGTCGCCGAGAACGTGGACGGCGCGCGCTTCAAGCGCATTGCCTTCCCCGATGCGCCCCCGCCGGCTTCTCCGGAGATGTTCCTCTGGATGAAGCCCAACGCCGGTCATATCGTGAACTTGGCGAAGAAGCTGGTCGGCTAAAACCGCCGAGGACAATGCCGAAGGCCGCACCACGGCCTTCGGCACATTCGCCCAACATCAATGGAGCGGCCATGGACGCCATACAAGTGACCGTTGACGTCGACGTCGACAGCGACCAACAGCAACTCGGTCTGTGCAGCCACTGTCAGAGCCCAAAGCTGCGGGCCGCGCGGGTGCAGTCTGCATTCTGGCACGATGATCGACTGGTCGTGATCGAGGATGTCCCGGCGCTGGTCTGCGATGCCTGCGGCGAACAGTACTACGACGACAACACCGTCGTCATGCTCGACCTGCTGCGCGGCAACGGCTTCCCTGCGGAGCAGGCAGTCCGCGAAGTGCGCGTGCCGGTGTTTTCGTTCGCCGGCGTGCAATTGGCTGGGACGTCGGCATGAGAACTCTGCGGCCGCTTGGCATCAAGACTCTGGTCACAGCGGTGGCGCTCTTGCTGATGCCGGCGTCGGTGTTCTGCCAAGAAGATTTCGGCTTCATGCCGAAGGGCGGTAAGACGCTGCTGCTCGAGCTGACCTCCAAGCCCGCCGAGTTGCGTGACATTGGCTCGGCTCGACGCAGTGAGGCGGAGTGGCGCGAGTTCATCGCCAAGCACGAGGCGTCAATGACCGAGCGCGACGTCAACGAGCTTGCGGCTTATCTGGCGATCAACACGCCCGTACCGGAGGGTGCACTTCCCGATGCTCAAGACGCTGCAACTCTTGCTGCCGCGTTTCCAGCGGACGGGCGGGAGCTGGCGTGGAATCAATGCCAATCCTGCCACTCGCTGTTCTCCGGCTACTTGATGCAGAACCGCGATGCGCAGGGATGGCGCAGCATTTTTCTGTCTCCGTTCCACCGCAACATCAAAATGACGGCACAAGAGCGCGAAACCTTCGCGCGCTATGCCGCCTTCAGTATGCCGATGAAAGCCGAGGACGTACCAGCGGATCTTCGGTTCTGATCACGCGAGCGCGCATCGGCCCGCTCGCATCACCAAGGAAGTGTATCATGCGCTTCATCCCTTTGCTCGCAGTGGCGGCCGCAGCGGTGATTGCCGCTTGGCTGCCGCAGCCGCTGAACGCCCAAAGCGATGACGTGTTTGCCTTCATTCCGGCGGGTGGTCGTACCCTGCTGGCCAGCGTCATCGCTAGTCACCCGGCGGCGGATGAGATCAATGCATTGGTCAGCGGCAAGCACACGAGAGACGAGTGGGTCAGCTATCTGAAGGATCACGCCAAGACAATCCCCGCACTGCAGTCCCTGACCGACAAGGAACTGCTCACCCTGGCGGATTATCTTTCGTTCAACATGCCCTTGCCGGCGAACCAAATGCCGGCCGACGCCGCGAAGCTGCCTATGGACGGACGCGACTTCGCACTCGAGAAATGCGAGGGCTGCCACGTTATCACGGTGGTGGTGACGCAGAGCCGACCCAAAGAGCACTGGCTTGGCACCATGCACAAGCCGAGCCACATCGGTATCAAGCTCACCGAGGCGCAACGCGAGCAGCTTGCCAGCTATCTGGTGCTGAACGCCGGCATTCCGATCGACCAGGTGCCGGAGGAACTGCGCGCTGGCGGCGCCTCGTACTGACCGGGGGCGTAGCGCATGAGCGGACATGAACGGCGGCTAGGAGACACGAAGCCATGCTGTTCACGTCACTCGAGTTCTTCATCTTCCTGCCGCTGGTGCTCGCGGCGTTCCGCATCGTCCCGGTCGCGCAGCGCTGGGCGGTCCTGCTGGTCGCAAGTTACGTCTTTTACGGCTTTTGGCACCCGTCCAACCTCGTCTACCTCGGCGCGGTGACCCTGGTCATTTACCTCTGCGGCCGCGCGCTGGCGCGCAGCGAGCGAGCATCTCTGCGCGCGGCCGTTCTAGCCGGCGGCCTGCTCGTCGTGCTCGGGTCGCTCACCGCCTTCAAGTTTTATGATTTCGTCGCCGGCCAAATCGAGAGCGCGAATTTGATTCCGCACCTCGGCTTACCGCGGCTCGGCGTCACCGCGCCGGCCGGTTTCTCCTTCTACGCGTTCTCGGCCGCGAGTTATCTGATCGACATCTATGTCGGCCGCCTCGATGCGAAGCAACGGCTCGGCGGTACGGCGCTGTTCGTCGCGTATTTTCCCAAGATCTTCGCCGGCCCAATCGAACGGGCGACGACGTTCCTGCCACAGCTCTGGTCCGGACTGCGCAGCGATCCGCAGCGCATCGTGCTCGCATTGCAGCTCATCGGCTGGGGCCTGTTTAAGAAAGTCGTGATCGCGGACAACCTTGCGCCAATGGTCGACCATAGCTTCTCGATCGTGACTTTCGCGCCGCCGGTCGAACTGTTGATCAGCAGCTATTTCTTCGCCTTCCAGATTTACTGCGATTTTTCCGGCTACACCGACATTGCGCTTGGCACGTCTTCGCTGTTCGGCCTCCAGCTCATGGAGAACTTCCGCCGACCGTATCTATCGCGCAGCACAGCCGAATTCTGGGGTGAGCGCTGGCACATTTCGCTCGGCCACTGGTTCCGCGACTACCTCTACATCCCGCTCGGCGGAGGCCGCGCAGGGGCGTTGCGCCGCGCCATCAACGTCATGATCGTGTTCGTGGTCAGCGGACTCTGGCATGCCGGCCTGGGCTACGGCGTCGGCTGGACCTTTTTGGTCTGGGGGGCGCTAAACGGCGCATACCAATGGGCCGGCCTCGCGACCCGGGGCCTTTGGCGCCGCGTGGGGGAAGCGCTGCCACGCGTCAACGCCAGTGTCACGCTCGCCGTGCTGCGCGCCGTTATTACCTTCCACCTGATCACCGTCGCATGGGTGTTCTTCCGTGCGGCTTCGATACACGACGCCTTACTCATATTGCAGAAGATAGGCGGGCGATTGAGCCAACTTCCCTCGCTGCTGGCGATCTATCCGTTCACTGTCGAGCAACTGATGGGCTTCGGCCTCATCGCATTCCTGCTTGGCTACGAGATTATCGATGAGCGCCAGCCGGTCTTCCAGCGCCTGGCGGCGGCGCCGGTCGCCGTACGCTGGGGCGCCTATTATCTGCTGATCTTCGCCCTGCTGCTGCTCGGACGGTGGCAGGCGAAGGAGTTCATCTACATGCAGTTCTAACGCAGGAACCGTGGGCAATGAAGTCTCTGCAAAGATCAGCGCTCCTGTTCGTGGCGATCGGTCTTGCGCTCTATGCGGGCCTCTCGTTCGGCTGCGAGCAGCTGCTGTTTCGCAACGGCCACAGCAATGCACTGTTCAAGATCGCGGTTGCCCCCGCTCCGGACTATGACTGGGTCATCCTCGGCGCATCGCATGCGATGCCGCTCGATTTCAGCGATTTCAACGCCTACATGCAGCATGAGACGGGGCTGCGGATCATCAACCTCGCATCTCCCGGCACCGGCGCCCTCTACAACCGGTTCGTGCTCGCGTCCTTCCTGCGTGCGCATCGCGCCCACAATCTGCTCTATGTCGTGGACTCGTTCGCGTTCTGGTCGCGCGCATGGAACGAAGACCGTTTCTCCGACGCAAAACTGATCCGCGGTACGCCGTTCGCGCCCACCACCGTCAAGCTCATGTGGGATTACGTACGCGATAATGGCGTCAGCCCCCGCGCCTTGCTCGACTACGCTACCGGGTTTTCAAAGATCAACAACCGCGACCGGTTCCAGCGCGACGCCTGGGAGGGCGAAGCCCAGTTCGACCGCGTTTACCGGCCGTCGGCCTCGGCGGTGACGAAGCGAATTGCCTATCTGTATCCCGATACTCAAGCGCCGGCCGTGCTCGCAAAATATCTGGATGATTTCGCCGCATTGATGGAAATTGCCGGACAGCACGACATGCGCATAGTAGCCGTCAAGTTGCCCATGCTGACGCAATTCCGCAATCAGCTTCCGCACGAGGCCGCCTTTAATGAAGGCCTGATGCGCGTGTTGGCGGATCGCGCGGTGCCGTTCTGCGATTTTTCAACCGAACTGGATAACCCGAATTTCTATTTCGATACCGACCATTTGAACCGTAGCGGGCTGACCGAGCTATTCCAGCGCCGGCTGAAGCCGCTGCTGACGACGTCACGCTGCGAGGTTCAGCGGCTAACGGCGATCCCCGCCCCGCACGGCTTCAGCCACTTTTGAGGCGCCCGGCCTTCGGCGCGGAGATCAGCGCCGCGGCCACTGCCCTAGGGTCGTCGGCGCCCATGATCGCGCTGACAACGGCGATGCCGTCGGCCCCGGCCGACCGCACCGCGTCCGCGTTCGCGGCCGATACGCCGCCGATGGCGACGATCGGCTTGCCGGTGGCGCGGCGAACCTTCGCCAATCCGTCGAGGCCGAGCGGCGGCGTGGCGTTAAGTTTCGTCGACTGGGCGAAGATCGGTCCGACACCGAGGTAATCGGCAAGCTCGACGTCCCGGTCGCGGACCTGGCCCAGTTCGGTTATCGACAGGCCGATGATCGCCGCGGGCCCGAGCAACTGCCGCGCCAGCGCGACCGGCATATCCAGCTGGCCGACATGCGCGCCGTCGGCGCCGGCTGCCAGCGCGACATCGATCCGGTCATTGATGAGCAGCGGCACGCGCAGCGGCGCGAGCAACCGCTTCAGCACCCTTGCTTGTTCGATGAAGGCACGCGTCGACGCGGTCTTTTCCCGCAATTGTACCAATGTGACGCCGCCTTTCACAGCGGCCGCCACAATACCGGCAAGGAAGCGGCCGTTCGCCAGCGCGCTATCGGTCACCAGGCAGAGCTGGTAGTATTTTTCCGCCATTTCCAGGCATCAGTCGACGGTCCGCAAGCGACTCTCGATCTCCTTCGGCCCGATCGACTCGAGCCCATCGAGAAAGGCCACGCGATACGAGCCCGGGCCCTTCGCCTGCTCCGCGGCGATTTCGCCGACGATGCCATATACCGCGACTGCCGCGACGGCCGCGTCGAATTTGTCGGTGGCGACAGCGGCAAATGCTCCAGTGACGGCGGAGAGCGCGCAGCCCAGCGCGGTCACCTTGGCCATCATCGGCGAACCATTGCCGAGCGTCACCACGCGGCGGCCGTCCGTGACGATGTCCACCGCGCCGGTGGCGACGACGATGCAGTCCTCATGCTCGGCGAGGCTGAGCGCGAAGGCCAGCGCCTCCTGCGTCGTGTTGGCGCTATCGACGCCCTTGGGCGTAACGCCGGCACCGCCGGCGACCGCCATGATCTCGGATGCATTGCCGCGGATGATCGAGGGCCGGTGCGGCAGCAGCGACTTCACCGCTTCGTTGCGCAGCTTAGTGGCGCCGGCGCCGACGGGATCGAGCACCCAAGGCTTGCCCTGCCCCTTTGCGGCCTCCGCGGCGATGATCATCGCCTCGATCCAAGGCGTGGACAGGGTTCCGATGTTGACGACGAGCGCCGCCGAAATGCCGACGAATTCCGCCACCTCCTCGCGAGCATGCACCATGGCGGGCGAGGCGCCGATGGCGAGCAGCGCGTTTGCCGCGATATCCATCGACACGTAATTGGCAATGTTGTGGACGAGCGGCCGTGCCGCGCGCATCGCCACGAGAAGTGTCGCGGTTCTACCGGCAATATCGGCTCGGCTCGCGCTCATCACGGCGGTTGCCCCCTGGCCTAATCGTCCTGTGGCTTAAAGTAATCCTTCCCCCCTTGGTCCGCACCATGATCCAGGTCAACTGTCCAGACCCAGGCCTTTAAGAACGCCCGGGTCGACGGTTAATATGACCGGCTGTGGCGGAGGGAGTGTCCGTCGATAGTTGTCATTTCGATTGTTACATCAGTCAATTAGGAATTCGCCTCGACTTGTACCCACAAATCGACCCGCGAATCGACCCCGGATTCCGGCGATCAACAGCGAACGGGAGCGATCGACCGACAACGGATCGTTGACGAGCTCGGGATCGCGGTCGCGCGGCATAGAACAGTTTCGTCGGGCTCTTGATGTTAAGCTGCGGGAACTTTTGGAAACCAGCGGCGCGAACAAGCTCCTCGTGGGAGCCCAGGGTCGAGACAGGTGCACGCCCCGGGGCCCTCCCTTTGCATGCGATTGCGCCATACGATGAAAAGATGCTGTCGGCCCAATGGAAATTTACTCGATCCCGAGGCAGATCTCCGATGTCCGGTATTGCTCCGATTCCGGACGAACCGCTGCGCTGCAGCGAACCGCCGCTTTGGGCCATGTATGGACGGCGCCCGCGGTGCAAGAGGAATCTGACGTTTTGCGAAGCGTTCGGGTGCAGCCATGTATTCGGCCTCACATGATGGTATCTCCGTCAAGAGCTGATGTGGGCAGACCGTAATCCAAGGCGGAGCTCTCATTTCTGCAGGCTTCCCTGCAAAACCTCACATCCGGCGGGAGTTGATCCCAACCACTGTCCCGCATTCGGGACGGGAGAGCTCCAAGAGAACGGCACTACTCTATACAGACGGCGCCGCAGCGCCATGCCGAATAACGGCGACGTTCCCTCGGATCGCTGGACTGCTCTGCGTTACCGCAAAAGCGGGGCTCGCTGTGGCGTCAATTAGTGCCGCCCGCCGACAAAGCCCTAAACCACTCCGGGAAGTGGCGCGTCATTTCAGTACCGCGTGTTGCGGCATCCCCGCGGATTACATTGAGAGTGAAAGAAGAACGGTGCTGTTCACGAGGAGCGCAAACAATGCCATTGCGAGAGTATTTGTCCTAAACATGGTGTCGCCGAGTCCTTATTCTATTTGATGCAGGTGAAATTGATCACCTGTTTGCCTTAAGAGACCGATTGCTCCGGCTTCAAACTCTAAACCGAGCTGTTCGTTTCTTCGGGCGATCCATGAAACGATAACAAAGCGAAAAAACACTACCGTTCGACCTCTTCAAATCACACTTTTCGTAAAAATGCTTAAGAGCAGATAAAAATGGGAAAGCCTGCGATAACCGCGAGGCGCAGTTGGATGCCTTAGTGGCGGCAAAAGAGGGGCTCAGAAGCGCGACGACCAAGTTTATTCGCCAACCCACTCGTTCGGCGTCGACTCCAGCCGAGTACTGGAAGAGATTGTCGAGGACGCTGGCCTCTCAGAGCCCGGCTTGGTCGTGATGATTGCCGACAATGACGCCGGGGGCATCACGACCTACGCGGCGACGGGCGCCCGGTGACGCCCGGTACGTTGCCTGGATCAACGCCACCAGGCGTAGGAGATACCGCCGGAATTTGTGCAACCCAGCCGATGGAGGTATTTCATCACCATCATCGGCGCCCCGCCGGCGGGCTGCTTTCGTACGGAGTCGATTTGCTCGATCTGCAGCGCCGTGCCGCGGCTTATGTGGATCGCATTCTGAAGGGAGCAAATCCCGCCGACCTGCCGGTGCAACTGCCGACTAAATTCGAGCTTGCGGTCAATCGCAAGACCGCTAAGGCGCTCGGTCTCAGTATCCCGGCGTCACTCCTCGCCACCGCCGACGATGTGATCGAATGAGACTGTTTGCTGCGGTGCATGAGTCAGCTTTTGATGTGGTGGACGGCGCCCGCTCTCGGCATCGAAGTGCCATAGGGTTTCGTCGAAGACGAATCACATGAAGGGGAGCCGTCGACATGCAAATTACCACGATCGGTTTGGATATCGCCAAGAACGTGTTCCAAGTTCACGGCATCGACGCGACCGAACGCAGCGACCAATAGAAATTCGGCCTACCCGCTGGCAAGCATGTCCACAAAATTAAAGCACTTGTCGATAAAGGCAGGGCGGGCACTGGTCGGTCGTGGATTGTTAGGATCCACATGAGGCACAAATGAAAACTAAAACTTGTCCAGATTGCAACGGTGATGGTGTAGTTGACAAAGGCACGGACGATGAACATCAATGTCCAACCTGCGGCGGCAGTGGTTTCGTGCCTGATGACGACGACGATGAAGACGTAATAAAAACATCGCCGATCAATCATCCGTGATTGCTGCATTTTTTTGCCGAGTAGGCCCAGGGAATTTCACCCTGAGCCTCTCAAAGAACCGACAAGATCGCGCAAGAGTTCATTTCTGTGATGGGGACCAGCGCCCAAGCTGCGTCCGTCGTAAAGTTGATCCGTGAATTCTTGCGCGTATTCGGCAACGAGGTGAGGGCCGAGGGCGTTGCGTGATCGCCCACGACCTCGCCACCACCCAAGTCCGTCGTAAAGTTGATCCGTGAATTCTTGCGCGTATTCGGCAACGAGGTGACGGCCGAGGGCGTTGCGTGATCGCCCACGACCTCGCCACCACCCAAGCCATCAACAGCAGACCGGTAACGGTCCAGTAACGCCATGCGTTCGCTGTTTACGCGTTCTGGGCGAGGAAGCCAGCGGCGCCTTCGTCGGCGGCTTGCGTTACGGCGACGGCACGCTCTACACCAAAAATGCGGGGGACCAACGGGTATACTGGCAAGGCCCCACGCTCGGCCTTGACTACGGTGGCGACGGCGCGCGCACCATGATGTTGGTGTATAACCTGTCGCGAACCGATGCGATCTTTCACCATCCGCCGAGCTTCGTCCCTAGTGAGCAGCTTGGCCGCTGATCGTCGGCCGGGCTCATCCTCGAAATAGAAATAGCCCAACGCCTGCCCGGTGTTGTCGCGGACGATGAAGCTTGCGTTG
>JBEKJZ010000017.1:0-40222 GCA_050010955.1 Xanthobacteraceae bacterium
GCAAGGCGCTGGTCACCGCGGATTCGTTCAAGACCAGCGACTATGTCGGCATGCTGCGCGAGCTTGCGCCGGAAATCGACCGCAGCGCTCCCGGCAAATTGCAGTCCAAGCGCCTGCCGCAGCTGACCACGCTGATCCGCATCGGCGACGACGAAAGGCGCGGCTTCCTGCGCTTCGACGACGTGCTCGGCATTGGCGGCGACCGCCATCGCAGGGAGCTTGCGGAGCTGGCGCCGAAGCTGCAATTCGACGATCCCATCAACATCCAATTCACCAGCGGCACCACCGGCGCCCCCAAAGGCGCCACGCTTACCCATCACAACATTCTCAACAACGGCTTCTTTATCGGCGAGGCGATGCGCCTGACCGATCGCGACCGCGTCTGCATTCCGGTGCCGCTCTATCACTGCTTCGGCATGGTGCTCGGCAATCTGGCCTGCATCACCCACGGCGCGGCGATGGTCTATCCTTCCGAGGGGTTCGATCCGCTTGCGAGCCTCGAAGCGGTCGAGGCCGAGCGCTGCACCGCGCTCTACGGCGTGCCGACCATGTTCATTGCCGAACTCGGCCATCCCGAATTCAAGCGCTTCGATCTGTCCTCGCTGCGCACCGGCATCATGGCCGGCTCGCCCTGTCCGATCGAAGTGATGAAGCGCTGCATCGCCGAAATGAACATGCGCGAAGTGACCATCGCCTACGGCATGACCGAGACCAGTCCGGTGAGCACGCAGACCTCCTGCGACGATCCGCTGGAGCGCCGGGTCGGCACCGTGGGCCGCGTCCATCCCCACGTCGAAATCAAGATCATCGACACCGACGGCCGCATCGTGCCGCCGGGCACGTCCGGCGAATTGTGCACGCGCGGCTATTCGGTGATGCTCGGCTACTGGGGCGACGAGGACAAGACCGCGGAAGCGATCGATCGCGCCGGCTGGATGCATACCGGCGACCTCGCCACGCTCGACGAGGACGGCTACTGCAACATCGTCGGCCGCATCAAGGACATGGTCATCCGCGGCGGCGAGAACGTCTACCCGCGCGAGGTCGAGGAGTTTCTGTTTCGTCATCCCAAGATCGAGGCGGTGCAGGTGGTGGGCGTACCCGACGTGAAATTCGGCGAGGAGCTATGCGCCTGGGTCAAGCTCAAGCCCGGCGCCGCTGCCAGCGCCGAAGAGGTGCAAAGCTTCTGCAAGGGCCAGATCGCGCATTACAAGATTCCGCGTTACATCAAATTCGTCGATGCGTTCCCGATGACCGTCACCGGCAAGGTGCAAAAGTTCCTCATGCGCGAGGAAATGGTCAAGGAACTGGGCCTGAGCGAGCAGAAGACGGCGTAACCGTCCCATTAGCGGCCCTGCGGTCCGCCGGCGCCGTCGAGCATGCTTTCCAGCTCGACATAGACGCGCTCGCCAAGCTCGCAGTGATGCCCCTGACCCGAAGCCAATAGCGCTTGCGCTTCTTCGGCGGTTTCCGCCTCCACCCACCATTGCTCGAGGCGCGTGACGAGGAGGCTGGCGTGGAATGTTTTGAGCCTCGGCTTTGGCTCTAACTTGCGCGCAACGGCTGACATGTGACGGCTTCCCGGGAACGCGAATCGGTTGCGTGCAATTACTTTACCGTAAAATGACCGATGCCGGAACAAATCGGAAACGCGCAGCTACCGGCGCCTCCCCTATGATCCCGGAACGCGCTATCATTCAAACAATTGTCAATGCGTTGTTAGGCAGGAGTTAACCGTGGCCCCGCGTGCGTATTGGAAAGGCTATTTGCGGCTCTCGCTGGTTTCATGTCCGATTGCGCTCTATCCAGCCACCTCGGAGCGCGAAAAGGTCAGCTTCAATCAGCTCAATCGCGAGACCGGCAACCGCATCCGCTACCGCAAGGTCGACGCCGAGACCGGCGAGGAAGTTCCGTCCGATCAGATCATCAAGGGCTACGAGGTCGCCAAGGGCGAATACGTCGAGATCACGGACGAGGAGCTTGAATCGATCGCGCTCGAGAGCACCAAGACGATCGAGATCGATGAGTTCGTGCCGCGCGACGAGATCGACGAGCTCTACAGTATCCGCCCCTACTATATCGCGCCCGACGGCAAGGTCGGCCAGGACGCCTTCGTCGTCATCCGCAATGCCATCGAACAGATGAAGATGGTCGCGATCGGCCGCGTGGTGCTCACCAGCCGCGAGCACGTCATCGCCATGGCGCCGCGCGGCAAGGGCCTGATGGGCACGCTGCTGCGCTTTCCCTACGAGGTGCGCGATGCCGGCGAATATTTCGACGACATTCCGAACGTCAAGCTCACCAAGGACATGATGGATTTGGCGCGGCATATCGTCGAAACCAAAACCGGGCATTTCAAGCCGCAGGAGTTCGAGGATCACTACGAGCACGCGCTCAAGGAACTGATCGAGAAAAAGGCCAAGGGCGAAAAGATCGAGGTGCCGAAGGAACAGCCGACCGGCAAGGTCATCAACCTCATGGACGCTTTGCGCCGCTCAGTGCAGACGGAGAAGCAGACCGCCACGCGACCCGCTGCCGCGAAAAAAGGCCGCAAGAAGATCGCGGGGCAAAAGGAAATGCTGCTGCCCATTGCCGGAAAGAAGACCGCGCAGCATGAGGCCGCGAGGGGCACGCGGACCAGCACCAAACATCGCAAGGCGGGATAAAGTCGTCATCCTACTCTCTCGCGCCATTTGGAAGAGCTACGCCCGCCGCAGAGCTGCCGTATTCCGGCCGTTCGCTCGATGCCGATGATCGGGTGGCGGGATGGGGCCCTGGCCGCGTGTTTTGCGGCCGGATGTGCGGCGATAGGCGGAAGTTTCTGCGCAACGGCGCAGGAGGGACCGCGGTCGGCGATGGCGTGCGGCGGCGAGATTTTCGCGCGCGGCACCGCGAGCCGCGTCATCGATGGCCGCACCTTCGTGCTCAATGACGGCCGCGAGGTCCGCTTGGCCGCGATCGAAGTTTTGGCCCTGCCGCAGCCGCAGGACCCCGGCGCCGCTTCCGGCGGTGCGGCGGCGCGCGATGCGCTCGCCAGCCTGCTCGCCGGCACCGAAGTCGTGCTCAGGCAGACGGAACTGCAAAAAACCGACCGCTACGGCCGGGTCGTCGCCTTTGTTTCGACCGTGCGCGATGGGGTCGAACGCTCGGTGCAGGGGAATTTGATTGCCCTGGGGCTGGCCCGTGTTGCCGCTCAAGTCGGCCATCGCGGCTGCGCCGCGGAACTCCTCGCCCGCGAAAGCGCGGCGCGGAGCGCCAAGCTTGGCCTTTGGGCCGGTTCGTATTATGACTTGTTCGACGCCGATAACCCCGCCGCTGTGCTGGCCGCGCGAGGCCGTTTTGCGCTGGTCGAGGGTCGGGTGGTTTCGGTGCGCGAAAGCGGGGCCACGATTTACGTGAACTTCGGGCGGCGGTGGACCGAGGACTTCACTGTTACGATCCTGAAGCGAAATGCGCGTAACTTCGCGGTGGCGGGTCTCGACCCGAAGAGTCTCGCGGGCTGGCGCGTGCGGGTGCGCGGATGGGTCGAGGAGCGCGGCGGGCCTTGGATCGAGGCGGCGCGTCCGGAGCAGATAGAGATCACTGACCGCAAGTGATGGACGGTGAAGCGGTGACCATTTGGCAGTTCATCGGGACGGCAAGGCTTCGGCTTGCCCACGCGGGCATCGCCGTGGCGGCGCTTGTGCTGGCCGCCTGTACCGCCTCGCCGCCGTCGCTGGCGCCGCAAGCTTCGCTGCCGGAGCCGGCGAAGCCGGCGGAGGCGGCGGGGACGGCGGACATGTCACCGGCGGCGCTGCGCGAGCACCAGCGCATCCTCGCCGCCTATGGCGGCGTCTACAACGATCCCCGGCTGCAGGGCATGATCGAGCAGACCGTCGAGCGGCTGGTTGCGGCATCCGAGCGACCCGACCTGCATTACAAAGTCACTTTGCTCAATTCGCAGTCGATCAACGCTTTCGCGTTGCCCAGCGGCCAGCTTTACGTGACCCGCGGCCTGGTCGCGCTCGCCAATGACGAGTCCGAGGTTGCCTCCGTGCTGGCCCACGAGATGGGACACGTCATCGCCCGCCACGCCGCGATCCGCGAGGAGCAGGCGAAGCAGGCCGCGCTGGTGGGCCGCGTCGTCAGCGACGTCATCAGCGATCCGGAAGTCGGCGCGCTGGCGCTCGCCAAATCGAAGCTCGCGCTCGCCAGCTTCTCGCGCGCGCAGGAATTCGAAGCGGACGCCATCGGCATCGGTATCGCCACGCGCGCCGGCTACGATCCCTATGGCGCGGTGCGCTTCCTCACTTCGATGGAGCACAATTCCGAACTCAAGCCGCAGCAGAGCGGCGCCATCGATCCGCGCGCGCCGGATTTCCTGTCGTCGCATCCGGCGACGCCCGAGCGCATCAGCAACGCGCTGGCCAATGCCCGCCAATTTAGCGGCCCGGGTGCCGCCGGCGGACGGGACAAGGTCGCTTATCTCTCCGACATCGACGGCATCGTGTTCGGCGAAGATCCGAGCGAAGGCTTCGTCCGCGGCCGGCGCTTCTTGCATCCGCGGCTCGGCTTTACCTTTACCGCCCCGGAGGGCTTCGCCCTCGACAACACCGCGCAGGCCGTTCTCGGCGTCAAGCGCGGCGGCGGCCAGGCATTGCGGCTGGATGTTGTGCGGGTGCCCGCGGAGCAGACGCTTGCCGCCTATCTGACCTCCGGCTGGATCGAGAAGATCGACCCCGCCACCGTCGAGGACATCACCGTCAACGGCTTCCCGGGCGCGACGGCCGCCGCCAAGGGCGATCAATGGGACTTCCGGCTCTACGCCATTCGCTTCGGCAGCGACGTCTACCGCTTCATCTATGCGGTCAGGCACCGCACGCCGGAGACCGACCATATCTTCCGCGAGTCGATCGGCACCTTCCGCCGCATGAGTCTCGCCGAGATTGAGGATGCGAAGCCCTTGCGGCTCCAAGTGGTGACGGTCGGCTCCGGCGATACGGTCGACAAGTTGGCGGGCCGCATGGCGGTCGCCGACCGTCAGGTGGAGCGTTTCCGCGTCCTCAACGGGCTCGAACCCGGCGACCGGCTGAAGTCGGGCAGCGAGGTCAAGATCGTGGTGGAGTAGCCCGTCAGAAATTGATTGCGCGTTTGGCGACCGCGAGCGCCGCTTCCTTCACCGCTTCGCTCAGCGTCGGATGGGCATGGCAGGTGCGCGCGATATCTTCCGATGAGGCGCCGAACTCCATGGCCATCGCGGCCTCGGCGATCATGGTCTCGGCGTCGGGCCCGAGAATGTGGACGCCGAGCACGCGATCGGTCTTGGCGTCGGCGAGGATTTTGACGAAGCCTTCGGTCATCAGGTTCGCCCGGGCGCGCGCATTGGCGGTGAAGGGAAACTTGCCGACTTGGTAGGCGATGCCGGCGGCTTTCAGCTCCTCCTCGGTTTTCCCGACCGAGGCGATTTCCGGGTAGGTGTAAACGACGTTGGGGATCACCTCGTAGTTCACATGACCGGCCTGCCCGGCGAGGATTTCGGCGAGCGCGACGCCTTCCTCCTCCGCCTTGTGCGCGAGCATCGGTCCGGCGATGACGTCGCCGATGGCGTAGATGCCGGCGATGTTGGTCTGGAAATGCGGATCGACGATAACGCGGCCGCGATTGTCGCGCTTGACGCCGGCCGCATCGAGGCCGAGACCTTCCGTGTAGGGGATGCGGCCGATCGCCACCAGGACGACGTCTGCTTCCAGTGTCTCCACGGTCCCGCCGGCTGCCGGCTCGACCTTCACTTTCAGCACTTTGCCGGAGCTATCGATCGCCGAGACCTTCGAGGACAGCTTGAAAGCGATGCCCTGCTTCCGCAGCAGGCGATGAAATTGCCGCTCCACTTCGCTGTCGATGCCGGGCAGGATGTGATCGAGGAATTCGACGATCGTCACCTCGGCGCCGAGCCGCCGCCATACCGAGCCGAGCTCGAGTCCGATGATGCCGGCGCCGACGATGAGAAGCTTTTGCGGCACCTTGGCAAGATCGAGCGCACCGGTCGAAGACACGATGCGTTTCTCATCGATGTCGATGCCGTCGAGCCGCGCGACGTCCGAGCCGGTGGCGACGACGATGTTCTTTGTCTCCAGCGTCTGCGTCTTGCCGTCGGCTTCTGTCACCTCGACTTTGCCCGGCGCGACGACGCGGCCGGCGCCATGATACGCGTCGATCTTGTTCTTCTTGAACAAAAACGCGACGCCCTTGACGTTGCTGTCGACGTTTTGCTCCTTGTAATTGAGCAGCGCGGCAAGATCGACGCTCGGTTTGCCGACCTTGATGCCCATCTGCGCAAAACTGTGGCCGGCCTCTTCATAGAGTTCCGAAGCATGCAGCATCGCCTTGGAAGGAATACAGCCGACATTGAGACAGGTGCCGCCGAAGGTGGCGCGTTTCTCGACGACGGCGGTTTTCAGCCCGAGCTGCGCGGCACGAATGGCGCAGACATAGCCGCCGGGGCCGGTACCGATCACGATGAGGTCGTAAGGCATTGAATAACTCCGAACTCTCAACGTCATGGCCGGGCTCGTCCCGGCCATCCACGTCTTTTCTCACGACGGTAAGACGTAGATGCCCGGCACAAGGCCGGGCATGACAGGTTCACAAATCCAAGACCAGCCGCGCGGGCTCCTCCAAGACTTCCTTCACCCGCACCAGGAACGTCACCGCCTCGCGGCCGTCGACCAGGCGGTGGTCGTAGGACAGCGCCAGATACATCATCGGCCTGATCTCGACTTTGCCGGCCACCGCCATCGGGCGGTCCTGGATCTTGTGCATGCCGAGGATGCCGGATTGCGGCGCATTGAGGATCGGCGTCGACATCAGCGAGCCGTAGATGCCGCCGTTGGTGATGGTGAAGGTGCCGCCCTGCAATTCCTCGATCTTGAGCGCGCCGTCGCGGGCGCGGCGGCCGAAATCGGCAATGGTCTTCTCGATCTCGGCGAGCGATTTCACATCGCAGTCGCGCACCACCGGCACCACCAGGCCGCGCTCGGCGCCGACCGCGATGCCGATATGGTAGTAGTTCTTGTAGATGATATCGGTGCCGTCGATCTCAGCGTTGACGGCGGGGATTTCCTTAAGCGCCTGCACGCAGGCGCGAACGAAGAAGCCCATGAAGCCGAGCTTGATGCCGTGCTTCTTCTCGAACAGGTCGCGGTACTGACTGCGCAGCGCCATGACCTGCGTCATGTCGACCTCGTTGAAGGTCGTGAGCATGGCGGCGGTGTTTTGTGCATCCTTGAGCCGCCGCGCGATGGTTTGGCGCAGCCGGGTCATGCGCACGCGCTCTTCGCGCGCGGCATCGTCGGGCGGCGAAGGCGCGCGGGCCTGGATCGCAGCGGCCGGTGCCGTAACCGGCGTCGGCTGCGCCGCGGCGCGCTCGATGGCCGCGAGCATATCACCCTTGGTGACGCGGCCGTCCTTGCCGGTGCCGGGTACCGCCGCCGCATCCAAGCCGGTCTCGGCGGCGATCTTGCGCACCGACGGCGCCAACGGCATCTCGGCGCCCGGCGCCCTGGGCGCAGCTGCCGGCTTTGGCGACGCGGGTGGTGGCGCAGCTTGCGGCGCCGCTGCAGCGGGCTGCGCCGGGGCCTTTGTCGGCGCGGCGCCGGCGCCTTCTTTGATCGCGCCAAGGAGCGCGCCGACGGCAACGGTGTCGCCGTCCTTGACCGCAACGTCGGTAAGCACGCCCGCGGCCGGCGCCGGCACCTCGATCGTGACCTTGTCGGTCTCGAGCTCGACCAACGGCTCGTCGACCGCGACCACGTCGCCGGGCTTCTTGAACCATTTGCCGATCGTCGCTTCGGTCACCGACTCGCCGAGCGCGGGCACGCGTATTTCGGCCATAGCCTTATTCCTCTTTCGCGCGCATGACAGACAACGGAGCACGGACGACAGAGGACGGAAGAGAAATTCTTATCTGTCATCCGTCGTCTGTCGTCCGACCTCCGCTATCCCAGTGCCTCTTCAAGAAAGTTCTTGAGCTGAGCCAGATGCAGCGACATCTGCCCGACCGCCGTCGACGCGGAAGCCGGCCGGCCGGCATAACGCGCCCGCCGGTGCTTGGCGCCGATCTGATTGAGCACCCATTCCAGGAAGATATCGACGAATACCCAGCCGCCCATGTTGCGCGGCTCTTCCTGGCACCAGACGATCTCCGCCTCCCGGAAGCGCGTCAGCTCCGTGATCAGCGCCTTGGTGGGGAACGGGTAAAGCTGCTCGATGCGCAACAGATAGATGTCGTCGATCCCGCGCTTCTCGCGCTCCTCATAGAGATCGTAAAACACCTTGCCGGAGCACAGGACCACGCGGCGAATGTCGGCGTCGGGGACGAGCTTGATCTTTTCGCCCGGCAGCGCCTGCGCATCATCCCAAAGGATGCGGTGGAACGAGGTGTTCGGCCCTATCTCGTCGAGCCGCGACACCGCGCGCTTGTGGCGAAGCAGCGATTTCGGCGTCATCAGGATCAGCGGCTTGCGGAACTCGCGCTTGAGCTGGCGGCGCAGGATGTGGAAGTAGTTCGCCGGCGTCGTGCAGTTGGCGACTTGCATGTTGTCCTCGGCGCACATCTGCAGGAAACGCTCCAGCCGTGCCGAGGAATGCTCGGGCCCCTGGCCTTCGTAGCCGTGCGGCAACAGGCAGACCAGGCCCGACATGCGCAGCCATTTGCGTTCGCCGGAAGAGATGAACTGGTCGAACACCACCTCCGCGCCATTGGCGAAATCGCCGAACTGGGCTTCCCACAGAGTGAGCGCATTCGGCTCGGCGAGCGAATAGCCGTACTCGAAGCCGAGCACGGCCTCTTCCGATAGCATCGAGTTGATGACCTCGTAACGCGCCTGGCCGTCGCGCAGGTGATTGAACGGCGTGTAGCGACCCTCGGTTTCCTGGTCGATCAGCACGGAATGGCGCTGCGAGAACGTGCCGCGCTCGCTGTCCTGGCCGGAAAGCCGCACCCGGTGACCGTCGAGCAGCAGCGAGCAGAAGGCGAGCGCCTCGGCCGTCGCCCAGTCGATGTTGGCTCCCGTCTCGATCGATTTGCGCCGGTTGTCCAGAAAGCGATTGAGCGTGCGATGCAGATGGAAATCCGCAGGCAGCGTGGTGATCTTCTGGCCGATCTCCTTGAGAGTGGCGATGTCGACGCCGGTCTTGCCGCGGCGCGGATCGTCGGTGTCGCCCGCGGTCCTGAAACCGGCCCAGCGGCCGTCGAGCCAGTCGGCTTTGTTGGCGCGGTAGCTCTGCGCCGCTTCCAGCTCGGCGTCGAGGCGGCTGCGCCAATCCGCCTTCATCTTCTCGACTTCACCGCCGGTGACGACACCTTCGCCGACCAGCTTCTTGCCGTAGATTTCCAGCGTGGTCGGATGTTTGGCGATCACCTTGTACATCAGCGGCTGGGTGAACGAGGGCTCGTCGCCTTCGTTGTGGCCGTGACGGCGATAGCAGAACATATCGATCACGACCGGCTTCTGAAATTTCTGCCGGAATTCGGTCGCCACCTTGGCGGCAAAGACGACGGCTTCGGGATCGTCGCCATTGACGTGGAAAATCGGCGCTTCGATCATCTTGGCGACGTCGGAAGGGTAGGGCGAGGATCGCGAATAGCGCGGGGCGGTGGTGAAGCCGATCTGGTTGTTGACGATGAAGTGCACCGAGCCGCCGGTGCGGTGGCCGCGCAGCCCGGAAAGCCCGAAGCACTCCGCCACCACGCCCTGGCCGGCGAACGACGCATCGCCGTGGATCAACAGCGGCATCACCATGGTGCGATCGTCCGGCGTGGCGCCGAGCTGGTCCTGCTTGGCGCGCACCTTGCCGAGCACCACCGGATCGACGATCTCGAGATGCGAGGGATTGGCGGTAAGCGACAGGTGCACGTTGTTGCCGTCGAACTCGCGATCCGACGAGGCGCCGAGGTGATATTTCACGTCGCCGGAGCCCTCGATCTCGTTGGGCGTCGACGAGCCGCCTTTGAACTCGTGGAAGATGGCGCGGTGTGGCTTGGCCATGACCTGCGCCAGCACGTTCAGCCGTCCGCGATGCGCCATGCCGATGACGATATCGCGCACGCCGAGCGCGCCGCCGCGCTTGATGATCTGCTCCAGCGCCGGGATCATCGACTCGCCGCCGTCGAGGCCGAAACGCTTGGTGCCGGTGAACTTCACATCGCAGAATTTTTCGAATCCTTCGGCCTCTACCAACTTATTGAGGATGGCGCGCTTGCCCTCGCGGGTGAAGGTGATCTCCTTGTCGGGTCCCTCGATGCGTTCCTGAATCCAGCCCTTCTGCGCGCCGTTGGAGATGTGCAGGAATTCGACGCCGAGCGTTTGACAATAAGTGCGGCGCAGGATGGCGACGATCTGGCGTATGGTGCCGAATTCGAGACCGAGCACCTTGTCGAGAAAGATCGGACGGTCGAGATCGGCATCGCCGAAGCCGTAGGTGCGCGGATCGAGCTCCTCCTCGGCGGGCAACGGCTGCAGGCCGAGCGGATCGAGGTTGGCGTGGAAATGCCCGCGCGCGCGATAGGCGCGTATGAGCATGAGCGCTCGCACCGAGTCGCGGGTGGCGCGCTCGACATCGGCGGCGGAAAGGTCGACGCCGCGGGTTTGCGCCTGCGCCTTGACCTTGCTGCCAAGCACCGCGCCGACCGTCGCCCAGCCGCCGTCGAGCGCCGCAGTCAGTTCGCTGCGGTCGGGCGGCGGCCAGTCGGGCCTGCCCCATGAGGCGCCGCGCGCGTTCTTGGCGACGTCGGCGGCGTTATCCTTCAAGCTCTGGAAGAACGACTGCCATTCGGCGTCGACCGCCTTGGGATCGGCTTCGTAGCGCGCGTAGAGGTCCTCGATGTACGGGGCGTTGCTGCCGTAGAGGAACGAGGTGAGGGCGAAGGCGGCGTTCGCGTCCTGGCGAGACATTGGGCAATTCCTGGGCGGTCCCCTAACTGGGGGTACGACGAAGACACAGCGCGAAGAGGCACCACGAGGTGCGGAAAGAAAAACCCGATCGCCCGGCCCGGCCCAGGCAATCTCTCTCGTAACCTATTTAATAGCGAGATGCGGCGGCGCAAAGACACAAAGTGAATCAGGATTTCAGTATTTCACCGAGCGTCTTGCCGAGGCGCGCCGGTGACGGCGACACCTTGATCCCGGCGGCTTCCATGGCGGCGATCTTCGATTCCGCGTCGCCCTTGCCGCCGGCAATGATGGCGCCGGCATGGCCCATGCGCCGCCCCGGCGGCGCCGTGCGGCCGGCGATGAACCCGACCGTCGGCTTCTTGCGGCCGCGCTTTGCTTCGTCCTTGAGAAACTGCGCCGCATCTTCCTCCGACGAACCGCCGATCTCGCCGATCATGACGATCGCCTCGGTCGCCTTGTCGGCGAGGAACATTTCCAGGATTTCGATGAAATCGCTGCCCTTGACCGGGTCGCCGCCGATGCCGACCGCGGTGGTCTGGCCGAGGCCTTCCTGCGTGGTCTGAAACAC
The DNA here is from genome assembly GCA_050010955.1 of Xanthobacteraceae bacterium. Taxonomy (GTDB): domain Bacteria; phylum Pseudomonadota; class Alphaproteobacteria; order Rhizobiales; family Xanthobacteraceae; genus BOG-931. The sequence continues at coordinate 11,500 of JBEKJZ010000017.1, forward strand.
CGCCTCATAGGTGAGCGTTCCGGAACGCGAGACGATGCCGACCTTGCCGGGTTTGAAGATGTTGCCGGGCATGATGCCGATCTTGCACGCGCCGGCGGTCATGACGCCCGGGCAGTTCGGCCCGATCAGGCGCGATTTCGAGCCGCATAGCGCGCGCTTGACCTTCACCATGTCGAGCACCGGGATGCCCTCGGTGATGCAGACGATCAGCGGGATTTCGGCGTCGATGGCTTCGCAGATCGCGTCCGCCGCGCCGGCCGGCGGTACGTAGATCACGCTGGCGTCGCAACCGGTTTTGCCACGCGCTTCGGCCACGGTGTCGAACACCGGCAGGTTGAGGTGCGTGGTGCCGCCCTTTCCGGGCGAAGTGCCGCCGACCATCTTGGTGCCATAGGCGGTCGCCTGCTCGGAATGGAATGTGCCGTTCTTGCCGGTAAAGCCCTGGCAGATCACTTTGGTGTTCTTGTCGACCAGGATGGCCATTACGCCGCCTCCCTTACCGCCTTGACGATCTTCTGCGCGGCATCGTCGAGGTCGTCGGCCGAAGTCACGTTGAGGTTGGATTTGGCGATGATCTCCTTGCCGAGCGCGACATTGGTGCCTTCCAGACGCACCACCAGCGGCACTCGCAAGCCGACCTCCTTCACCGCCGCGACCACACCCTCGGCGATGACATCGCAGCGCATGATACCGCCGAAGATATTGATCAAGATTCCCTTCACGTTGGGGTCGGAGGTGATGATCTTGAATGCCGCCGTCACCTTCTCCTTGCTGGCGCCGCCGCCGACGTCGAGAAAATTCGCCGGCGTCTCGCCGTAGAGCTTGATGATGTCCATCGTCGCCATCGCCAGCCCGGCGCCGTTGACCATGCAGCCGATGGTGCCGTCGAGCGCGATGTAGTTCAGATCGTAGCGCGAAGCCTCGATCTCCTTGGCGTCCTCTTCGGTCGGATCGCGCAACGCGGCGATATCCGGATGCCGATAGAGCGCGCTGTCGTCGAAGCCGATCTTGGCATCGAGGCAAATGAGCTCGCCGGCCTTGGTGACGACCAGTGGATTGATCTCGAGCAGGCTCATGTCCTTGGCGAGAAACGCCTGATAGAGCTTCGGCAGCACGGTCTCGGCCTGTTGGCCGATTTCGCGGCCAAAGCCGAGCGCGCGCGTAACCGCCCGGGCGTGGTGGCCCATGAAACCGGTCGCCGGATCGACCGAGAAGCTGAGGATCTTTTCCGGCCGCGTGCGCGCGACCTCTTCGATATCCATGCCGCCCTCGGTCGAAGCGACGAAGGCGAGCCGCGAGGTCACGCGGTCGACCAGCGCGGAGAGGTAGTATTCACGGGCGATGGCGGAGCCTTCCTCGATGTAGAGGCGGTGCACCTGTTTGCCGTGCGGTCCGGTCTGGTGTGTGACAAGCGTCGAACCGAGCAGCCGCTCGGCCTCGCGCTTCACATCGGCAATCGATTTCACCACCTTCACGCCGCCGGCTTTGCCGCGTCCGCCGGCGTGGATCTGCGCCTTCACCACCCAGACCGGTCCGCCCAGTTCCTCGGCGGCCTTGACGGCCTCCTCGACGCTCATGGCCGCAATGCCGCGCGGCACCGGCACGCCGAATTCGCGCAACACGGCTTTCGCCTGGTATTCGTGGATGTTCATGCGGCTGGCTCAAGGGTCCCGGACGAGGCCCGAAAACGCGAGAAGGTGAGGCTTTCAATACATCACTTGCCGAGATCGGGAGCAATCTTCTTGCAGGCTTCGATCAAACCCTGCACCGCCTGTGCCGATTTCTCGAACATGCCGCGCTCCGCGCCATTGAGCTCGATCTCGACGATACGCTCGACCCCCTTGCTGCCGATGACGATGGGCACGCCGACATAGAGGTCGCGCAGGCCGTACTCGCCGTTGAGCCAGGCGGCGCCGGGCAACACCCGCTTCTTGTCGCGCAGATAGCTCTCGGCCATGGCGACGGCCGAAGTGGCGGGAGCATAGAACGCGGAGCCGGTTTTGAGCAGGCCGACGATCTCGCCGCCGCCGTTGCGCGTGCGCTCGATGATCGCGTCAAGCCGCGCCTGCGTGGTCCAGCCCATCTTGACGAGATCGGGCAGTGGAATGCCGGCCACCGCGGAATAGCGCGCCAGCGGCACCATGGAGTCGCCGTGACCGCCGAGCACGAAGGCGGTGACATCCTTGACCGAGACATTGAACTCGTCGGCGAGAAAATAACGGAAGCGTGCCGAGTCGAGCACGCCGGCCATCCCGACCACCATCTGCTTGGGCAGCCCGCAGCATTTCTGCAGCGCCCACACCATGGCGTCGAGCGGGTTGGTGACGCAGATGACGAAAGCGCCGGGCGCGTATTTCTTGATGCCGGCGCCGACCTGCTCCATCACCTTGAGATTGATGCCGAGCAGATCGTCACGGCTCATGCCGGGCTTGCGCGGCACGCCGGCGGTGACGATGCACACGGAAGCACCCTCGATCGCCTCGTAGGAGTTGGTGCCGGTGAAGCGGGCATCGAAGCCTTCGACCGGCGACGACTGAACGAGGTCGAGCGCCTTGCCCTGCGGCACCCCTTCCATGACGTCGAACAGGACGACGTCGCCAAGCTCCTTGAGACCGATCAGGTGCGCCAGCGTGCCGCCGATTTGACCCGCGCCGATCAATGCAATCTTGTTTCGCGCCATTTGAGGAAATCCTTGATAGTTGAAGACGCGGGGGGCTGCCGCGGTCATTAACCCTTTCGGCGGGCGTATTCAAGCCGGGCTCGCCAGGTTGCGAGGGAGCTAAGATTCAGGTCTCGACGATCCCGGTGGACGCGCCGGAAAGTCGCGCATGGGCGGCGCCGTGCGGCCGCGCCAGGTAAGCTTGCGAGCGCATCTCGATGAGACGCGAAGCGGTGCGCTTGAACTCCTGCGCCTCGAAGCCCTGATCGGCGCGATAAAGCGCCTCCGGCTCGGCTTCCGCCGAGGCGATGAGCTTCACGTTCATGTCGTAGAGCGTATCTATGAGGATGATGAACCGCTTGGCGGCATTGCGCCGCTCGAAGGTGAGGACTGGGAGGCGGTCGAGGATGACGGTGTGGTACTCGTGCGCGATGCGCAGATAATCGGCGGCAGCGAGTGGTTCCTCACACAGGTCGCGAAAACTGAAGCGCGCCACGCCCATGGCGGCTTGCGGCACGCGCACGAAGCGGCCCTTGAGCGGCAGCTCCTGGGGGGCGCCGCCATTGCCGCCGGCGAGTCGCCGCCAGGCGGCGTCCAGCGCGGCGTCGGCGGCGGCGTCGGCCGGCGCGTACCACACCGGCATGCCGGCAAGCTTCTCCAACCGGAAATCGGTGCGCGCCGCGAGCCGCACCACATCCAAGCGCTGCTCGAGCAGGCGGATGAACGGCACGAACAAGGCACGATTCAATCCGTCCTTGTAAAGCTCCTCGGGCGGCACGTTGGACGTGGCGATGACGACGACACCACGCTCGAACAGCTGCGCGAACAGCCGTCCGAGAATCATGGCGTCGGCGATGTCGGTGACGTGGAATTCATCGAAGCAGAGCAGCCACGCCTCCTGCGCCAGCTCGAGCGCCGCGAGGTGGATCGGGTCTTTGCCGGCGTGCTCGCCGAGTTTCATCTGCTGGCGGAACGCATGAACGCGCTCGTGCACGTCGATCATGAATTCGTGGAAATGCGTGCGACGTTTGCGCGCCACCGGACTTGCCTCGAAAAACAAATCCATCAGCATGGTCTTGCCGCGCCCGACATCGCCGTGGACGTAGAGGCCCTTGATCCGCGTCTGCCCGGTTTCGCGGCCGCCGAACAGCCAGCCCAGCGACGACGATTTGCGCGCCAATCGATATTCGACGAGCCGTGCCTCAAGCCGCGCCAGCCTGTCGATGACGGCGAGCTGCGCGACGTCGCGCTCGATTTTGCCCGCGGCCACGCCGCTGGCGTATCGCGCTGTGATGGAGCTCGTCATATTCTGTTAACCGTTGCGGGCAAAGCGTGGCGGGAACAACAAACGCTTAGCGGCGTTACACATCGCATGGCAAGACAGCGTCGCTAAACTGTCAAAACCTAATAATTAGCCATGCGTATAGGGAATGCAGGCATGTTGCTCAATGCTTGTGCTTGCAAACTTCGGCCAACGCACAACATGATGTCTCGATTCGAGACGTGCGCGTAAAGACGTGCGCGTAAAGACGTACGTTACGGACGCTCAGTTTGAGCGGAGGACGCAATCGGGAGGGTCTTTGACGATAATGTCAGGAGATCCGTAGGATGCAGGACGTTCTTCCCGAAGGCGGCGTAATCCGCAAACTGTGGGTCGGCGAAACAGACAAATACCGCGACCATATGTTGCGGCTGGACTCTGAAAGCCGGCACAGCCGATTTGGCGGCGGCGTATCCGACGACTTCATTCGCAACTACGTCGATCTGCCGATTTCTCTCGACACCGTGCTGCACGGTTTCTTTCTCGACGGCGTATTGCGCGGCGCCGCCGAGCTGCGGCCGCTCGGGCTGCGCTTGCCGCAGCTGGCGGAAGCCGCCTTCAGCGTGGAGAAGCCGTGGCAGAGTCACGGCGTCGGTTCGGCGCTGCTGCGCCGCACGTTGCTCACCGCCCGCAACCGCGGCTTTCGTATGCTGCATATGGCGTGCCTTACCGACAACCGGCGCATGCAGCAGCTGGCGCGCAAATTCGACGCCGAGCTATCGTTCGATTTCGGCGGCGTCGTCGGCGAAGTCGAGTCGTCGCGGCCAACGCCGCTGTCGATGATGCGCGAAGTGATGGCCGACAGCCACGGCTTTGCGACGGCGATGCTCGATCTGCAATCCCGTATGTTGAGAGCTTAAGCCGCGGCCTCATTGTTGCGGACGCGCCGCGGCGCGGCGCTCCAACATGAGCAGTCACGAGCTTTGCGCCCACCTCAATCTTCGTTCGGTCGCGGCGAGCGGATAGGACTCTTCGACGATGTAAGGCCCGCCGCCGACCGACGAGCGCGACGAGAACAGCACGAAGCGCGAGATCGCAAACGACGACGACCGGTAATGCGCGCGTACGCTCAGGTAGTCGGCGACCTCCCGGCTCGACGAGTCGCGCAACCGCGCCAACGTGACATGGGGCGTGTACTTGCGGCCTTCGGGCTCGAGTCCAAGCCGCTGCAGCAGCCGTTCGAGTTCCGCCTGCAGTTCGATCAGCGGCGCCACCGGAGCGACTGACGCCACCACGGCCCGCGGCTTGCGGCCGCCGAATGAAGAGAGCCCGTTAAGCCGCAACTCGAACGGCGCCCGCTCTACGCGGCCGAGCAAGCCGGCAATTTCACGCGCCAGCGCATCATCGATATCGCCGATGAAGCGCAGCGTGAGGTGATAGTTATCGGGATCGATCCAGCGCGCGCCCGGCAGACCGCCCCGCATCATGGCGAGCGACTGGCCGACATGACGCGGTATTTCAAGCGCTGTGAACAGACGGGGCATGACCACCCGTGGGTCCGCGATTCGCGACACGCGCAGCATGCGGGGATCGCACGCGGCGCGCAACCCTTACGACGGATGGTGAGTGTGGACCAATGCGATCAATTGTTCCACCTTCGGTAAAATACGCGCGACAATCACGCCCACCCCGGCGGCGCCGGGATGCAGGCCGTCGCGCTGGGTCAGGCTGAGGTCGGCGGCGACGCCGTCGAGGAAGAAGGGATAGAGCAACACACCGTATTTGGCCGCCAACTCGGGATAGATGCGTTCGAAGGACTGATCGTAATCGGCGCCGAGGTTGGGCGCCGCGCGCATGCCGCACAACAGAACCGCGATATGGCGGTCGGTCAGGCGCTTGAGGATCTTGTCCAAGGCGTCGCGCGTCACCTGCGGATTGATCCCGCGCAGCATGTCGTTGGCGCCGAGCTCGAGGATGACGGCATCGGTTCCCGGCGGCACCGACCAGTCGAGCCGGGCAAGCCCATCGGTCGCGGTATCGCCAGAAACGCCGGCATTCTCGATCTCCGCGGCGATTCCCTTGTCGCCAAGCGCGGCCCGCAGGCGCGGCACGAAGCCATCCTGCGTGGGCAAGCCGAGACCTGCCGTCAACGAGTCGCCGAGCGCCACGACCTTGAGCGGCTCCGCGGCGTTCGCGCGGGGAGGCGCTGTTGCAGCCAGCAGCGCAACGCTACAAACCGCCGCATGCGCGATTTGGCGCAGAGTTCTCCGGTACCCATATGATCGGGCAGCAACCGCGGGCGAAGGGCAAGGCTCAGCCGGAACCATGAATGACACGTCGGGGCATCCTTTCGCTGGCGACGCCATCGTGCTCAGCGGGGTTAACTTGTCGCTCGGCGGCGCTGCCGCCCGCGTTCATATCCTCAAAGATATCGGCCTGAATATAGGGCGCGGTGAGGCCGTGGCGCTGCTCGGACCGTCGGGATCCGGCAAGTCGACGCTGCTCATGGTGATGACGGGACTGGAGCGGCCCGACAGCGGTTCGGTCGTCGTAGCTGGAAAGACCTTGCACAAACTTGATGAAGATGAACTCGCGCGCTTCCGCGGCCGAAATATCGGCATCGTGTTCCAGGCCTTCCACCTGATCCCGACCATGACCGCGCTGGAAAACGTCGCCGTGCCGCTCGAACTCGCCGGCGCGGGCGACGCATTTTCGCGCGCCGAGCACGAATTGGCGGCGGTCGGATTGAGCGACCGGCTCAACCACTATCCGGCTGAGCTTTCCGGCGGCGAGCAGCAGCGCGTCGCGCTCGCCCGCGCGCTCGCGCCGCGTCCCGCGATCATCGTTGCCGACGAGCCGACCGGCAATCTCGACGAGGCGACCGGCCGGGATATCATCGAGCTTCTGTTCCGCGGTCATCGCGAGCATGGGACGACGCTGGTGCTGGTCACCCACGATACCGCGCTCGCGGCACGTTGCGACCGGGTGCTGCACATGCACTCGGGGCGGATCGGTGAGCCGCAAATGGCCCGGAAAGCATGATCGCGCTGGCGCTGCGTTTCGCTTGGCGCGAGCTGCGCGGCGGACTGCGCGGCTTTGGCGTCTTTATCGCCTGCATCGCGCTCGGCGTCATGGCGATTGCCGGGGTCGGCTTGGTGGCGCAAAGCCTGTCCGACGGACTCTCTCGCGCCGGCGGCGTGATCCTCGGAGGCGACCTCGCTTTTTCGCTGGTCCAACGTGATGCAAACGACAGCGAGCGCGCCTTTCTCGGCGCGCACGGCGCCGTGTCTGCCGTCGCGACGCTGCCGACGATGGCACACACCACCGACGGGCGAGTGACGCTGGTCGAGATCAAGGCAGTCGATAGCGCCTATCCGCTGTCGGGAACGGTCGCGACCGACCCCGCGATGCCGATTGCGGACTTGTTCGCTCGACAAGGCGACGTGTTCGGCGCTGCCGCCGATCCGGCGTTGCTGGCGCGGCTGGATCTCAAGCCCGGCGACCGCATCAGCATCGGTAACGCAGCGCTCGAACTGCGCGCGGCGCTGACCGGAGAGCCGGACAAACTTGCCGGCGGCATCGGCCTCGGACCTCGCCTCCTCACGAGCGACGCGGCGCTACGCGCGAGCGGGCTCTTGCAGCCCGGCAGCCTGGTGCGCTGGCACTATCGGCTACGCCTGCCCGCCACCGGCTCGAGCGACGCCGCCGTAGCGTCGATCGAAAAACTGGCCCGGGCGCAATTTCCCAATGCCGGGTGGGATATCCGCACGCGCAACAAGGCCTCGCCGCAGCTTGAACGCAACGTCGAGCGGTTCAGCCAATTCCTCACCCTCGTCGCCTTGACCGCGCTTCTGGTCGGCGGCGTCGGCGTGGCCAACGCCGTCGCCAGCCATCTCGCGCGCAAGCGCGACACGATAGCCACACTGAAGGCGCTCGGTGCAACCGGCGGCGGCGTTTTCGCCGTCTATTGCGCGCAGATCATGCTGGTCGCGCTGTTTGCCACATGCCTCGGCGCCGGCCTCGGCGCGGCACTGCCGTTCGCGATGGCGTCTTTCTTCGGCGCCGCTATTCCGCTGCCGGTTGCGCCTTCGCTGCATCCGGCCGTGCTGACGCTATCGGTCGCCTATGGATTGCTGACGGCGCTGGCCTTTGCGCTGTGGCCGCTCGGCCGCGCGCACGACATTTCGGTGTCGATGTTGTTCCGCGACCAGGTCGCCGCCGAGCGCAGATGGCCGCGCCGCCGCTACGTGGCGGCGACGGCCTCGATCGTCGCCGTGCTGGCGGCGCTGGCGATCCTGTCCGGCTATGACCGCCGCCTCGCGGCGATTTTCGTTGCCGCCGCCGCCGTCATTTTCCTGGCGCTGCGGCTCCTCGCGGCGCTGACCATGGGGCTGGCGCGCCGCCTGCCGCGCCCGCGCGCCACGCTGCTGCGGCTCGCCGTCGCCAATATCCACCGGCCGAGTGCTTTGACGCCGAGCGTCGTGCTCTCGCTTGGGCTCGGCCTGTCATTGCTGGTCACCATGATCGAGATCGACGGCAATCTGCATCGCCAATTCACGGCGGCGCTGCCGGAAAGGGCACCGTCATTCTTTTTCATCGATATCCCGTCGAGCGATGCCGACCGCTTCGACGCCTTCGTGCGCCGGGAGGCGCCGCAGGCGACGCTCGAGCGCGTGCCGATGCTGCGCGGCCGCATCGTCGCCGCCAACGGCATCAAAGCCGAGGATCTCAAGCCTGGCGAGGGCTCGGCCTGGGTGCTGCGCGGCGACCGCGGCATCACCTACGCGCCCGCGCTTCCGGCGGGTTCACGCCTCGTCGCCGGAGAATGGTGGGCTGCGGATTATTCCGGACCGCCGCTGGTGTCGCTGGAAAACCGCACGGCAGAGGATCTGAAGCTCAAGCTCGGCGATACCGTCACCGTCAATGTGCTCGGCCGCAACGTGACGGCCCGCGTTGCCAATCTGCGCGCCGTCGATTGGCAAAGCCTCGGCATCAATTTCGTGCTGGTGTTCTCGCCCGGCACCTTCGCCGGCGCGCCGCATACCGATATCGCGACGCTGACCTTTGCCGATGGCGGCACGACCGCGGAGGAAACGGCGCTCATCAAGGCGCTGGCCGACGCCTTCCCCACGGTCTCCGCCGTTCGCGTCAAGGACGCCCTCGATGCGATCGATCACATCGTCAGCAACCTGGTGCTGGCGCTGCGCGTCGCCAGCGCGGTCACGCTGATCGCCGCAGCCTTGGTGCTTGGCGGCGCGCTGGCCGCGGGCCAGCGTTTCCGCATCTATGACGCGGTGGTGTTGCGGACCTTGGGGGCGACGCGTGTTCGCCTGCTTGCGGCTTACGCAGTCGAGTATTTGCTCATCGGGGTTGCCGCCGTGCTGTTCGGCGTCGCGGCCGGCTCGCTCGCCGCCGGTCTCGTCGTCACCCGCGTCATGGAGTTTCCCTTCATCTGGGTGGGCCCCCAGGCGGGGGGCATCGCGTTCCTTGCACTGCTGGTCACTGTGCTGCTCGGCCTTGCCGGCACGTTCACGGCGCTCGGCCACAAGCCCGCAGAGGTGTTAAGGAATTTGTAGCAAGCGACAAATGTGAACGAACGGTAACCTGTCGCAAATATCGCATGCGTTCCATCTGGCGTATGGGCGCCTTTCGCACTAGATTCATGCGACATCTGCGTTCGGGCTTTCCGGACGCAAACCCGGCGGGTGCCGGGATAACCCAGGGGTATTCTCTATGTCGGACTTCGACCGGAATATCGCGACCGCCCGGACCGGCTATCGCACGGATCAGGTAGCGATCGATGCGGGTCTGCGCGCGTACATGATCCGCGTCTACAACTACATGACCGCCGGCGTGGCCCTGACCGGACTGGTCGCATGGTTTGCTTATCAAGCCGCAGGCGGCGATGCCATTCAGGTCGTCGGCGGACATATCACCGGACTGAACGCCTTCGGTCAGGCGATCTTCCACGGGCCGCTGATGTGGCTTTTCATCCTGGCGCCGCTCGGCTTGGTGATGCTTCTTAGCTTCGGCATCAACCGGTTCTCGGCATCGACCGCGTTGACGCTGTTCTTCGTCTATGCCGGCCTGCTCGGAATCTCGCTGGCGTCGATCTTCCTGATCTACACCGGAGCGTCGATCACCCGCGTGTTCTTCATCTCGGCGGCGACGTTCGGCGCGATGAGCCTTTATGGCTACACGACCAAGCGCGATCTGACCGCCGTCGGCTCGTTCCTATTCATGGGCCTGATCGGCATCATCATCGCGAGCCTGGTCAACATCTTCCTGCAGTCGAGCGCGCTCTATTGGGCGATCTCGGTCATCGGCGTGCTCATCTTCGTTGGTCTCACCGCCTACGACACGCAGAACATCAAAGAAATTTACAGCCCGATGGACGACGGCACCGTCGCCGGCCGCAAGGCCGTCATGGGGGCGCTGCGGCTCTATCTGGACTTCATCAACCTGTTCCTGATGATGCTGCGGCTGTTCGGCGACCGGCGCTGAGCGAGCGCGAAGGAATGTCAGCGCCCCGGGCCATGTCCGGGGCGCTTTCTTTTTTGCCGACCTGCAGGCGCCATGCGTGACGCTGACATCCGGCCGGCCGGGCCGGGCGATATCGCGGCCATCACCCGCATTTACGCCGACGCCGTCGCGCACGGCACGGCGACGTTCGAGATCGAGCCGCCGGATGAAGCGGAAATGGCGCGGCGCCAGCTGGCGCTGCTGGCGAATGGTCTTCCCTCTCTGGTCGCCGAGCAGGCCGGTGCCGTCGCGGGTTACGCCTATGCCGGCTATTACCACGCCCGGCCGGCCTACCGCTGGACCGTCGAGGATACGATCTATGTCGCCCCGGCCTTCCAGCGCCGGGGTTTAGGCCGGCTGCTCATGACGCGCCTCATCGGAGAGGCGCAGGCGCGCGGCTTCCGCCAGATGATCGCGGTGATCGGCGATACGGCGAACGCCGCATCGATTGCGCTGCACGCAGCAGTCGGTTTCCGCCTGATCGGAACGCTGCAATCCGTCGGCTTCAAGCACGGCCGCTGGCTCGATACCGTGCTGATGCAACGGCCGCTCGGCAGTGCCGACGCGACGCCGCCGTAAGCACCGGCCGGCATCGACCGGTCATTGTGGCCGATTGGTATGCAGCCCGAGCAGCGCCACAAACGAAGCGAGGCAGAGCGCTACTGACACGAGGATGACCCACGTTCCCATGGCGTCGAGCAAAAGGCCGAACAGCAGCGGAGCAAGAGCTTGCGCCGCGCGGGCCGGGGCGCCGAGGAGCCCGGTGCGCTCGCCGTAGCCCTGCGGCCCGAAGACCGCGAGCGGGACCGTGCCGCGCGCGATAGTCAGAAGGCCGTTACCGGCGCCGTAAAAGATGGCGAAGGCCGCCGCCGCCGCTGGCCCGATGACCGCGAAGACAACCGCACCGAGCGGATGCAGCAGCGCCGCGATCCGCGCCGACACCAGCGGATGGCTCCGCCGCAGCATGAAGAATTCGACCAGGCGCGCCGCGACCTGCGCTGGTCCGACCAGCGCGGCGGCGGCAATCGCCTGCAGCGGCGTGGCGCCGGCGCGCTCAAGCAATCTCGGAAGATGTGCCGCCATTGAGCCGGTCACGAACCAAGCGGCTGCGAACACGAAGGCGAGAAGCAACATCTCCCGGTACGGCTTCCACCCGGTTGCGCGTTCCGCCGGGTGCGCGTGATGCCGCAGCCGCGTCGGGACCGGCAAGAGCAAATTGAGCGGCAGACCGATAACGAGGTTCATCGCCGCCCAGACCAACAGGGTCTCGCGCCAGCCCAGCGCATCGTTGAGAAGCGTCGATAATGGCCAGCTCACCGTTGAGGCGAAGCCGGCGAACAGCGTGATGCCGGTGATCGGGCCGCGCGCGCTGTGGCCGTAAAGTGCCGTCAGCGCCGCAAATCCGGCATCGTAAAGCCCGAGCGACATGCCGACGCCGAGCACCGCCCAGGCCGCGAACAGCACGACCGCGCCGTTTGCGGCGGCGAGCGCGAGCAGGCCGGCGGCCAATACGACATTTGAGAGCACGAGCACGCCGCGCCCGCCGTGGCGATCGATGACGCGCCCGACCGCCGGACCGGCGAAGGCCGCTATCAGTAGCGAGCCGGAGAAGGCGCCGAAGACCCAGGAGCGCGGAACGTCGATGCCGGCCGCGATCGGGTCGGCCAGGATGGCCGGCAAATAATAGCTCGATGCCCAGGCAAGCGTCTGCGAGGTGCCGAGCGCCGTAACAACGACGCGGCGCGATCGGGGCAGGTCTGCGCTCTCGTCGTGTTCAGCCAAGCCGATCTGTCTTTTTCTGCCCGGACGCCGCGATAGCGGCGCGCCGGCACACGCTCCACCGCAGAGCGGAGATCGGACGCCGCATTGAGAAGGCCTTAGCTGGCGATGACCCGGAGCGAGCGGTCGAGTGCGCCGAGCACGCGGTCGAGCTCCTGGCCCCGGCGCAGGATATGACCCGTTGCCGAGATAACGCTGTAGGCGCCCTGCCGACGCTCATGCCGTGGATTTTTCTCGATCCGGTAAATGGGAAATTCGCTGGCACGACGGAAAACGGAAAACACCGCGCGATCCCTGAGGAAATCGATGGCGTAATCACGCCATTCGCCGGCAGCGACCTTGCGGCCGTAAAGACTGAGAATTCGGTCAAGCTCGCGCCGGCTGAAGGTGACCTCGCTTGCGGGGGCGGGCGCGCGTACCTCGCCCCCGCGCCGCCCGCTCGGTTCGATTTCGCCGAATGCCATGCGGCGCCTCCTTGTCATTGAAGCTTCACGATCAATTCATGATCGCGCCGGACGGATGCGGCGGCAAGGGCCTTGCAGGGCGATTTGCACCGCGGATCGCGCGAGGCGGGCTGAACGCCGGGATTCGCCGCGCAATCTCTTGGGTGCGGCAATTTCGACCGGCAGAATCACGGATTCGTTAGGCGAATCATAATGCGGCCCCATTTCGGCCCATCACGCGCCAAGCTGGGCTGCGAAACAGTAAACCGTTGCCTCAGGGCCCGGTCCGGATCGCATTCCGGATTCCTCAGCCCCCCAGCCCCCCGGGGTGTGGACGGACCGGGCCAGAGTTTCGCGCAGGGTTCAATCCCGGATGGTCTTACGGCCGGCAGATCGCCGGCCTTTTTTACGACAACTGACGACAGAGGGACGGGGATAAGAGTCGTCTCGGCGTCACCTGTCTTTGGTCGTCTGTCCGTTGCTTGCCGCTGCGGGTCCTACCAGCGGAACGAAGCCGGCGCCGAGAATGACGCCCGGCCGGTCATGCGTGCCCTGCTGCACCATGACGACGGCAGCATCGATTTCGGCGGTCTCGATATCCGAGATCGGCACGCTCCAGGTCGATTCCGCGCCGGTCCAATCGCCAAGCTTGACCCAGCGCCGCACCACGTTGTGATAGGTGACCGTGCGCCCGCGATTTTCGCCGCGGCCGATTTGCACCGGAACGGCTCTCGCCAGCGGACAGAGCCAGACTTCGCCGCCGAAGCGATCCTTACCTGACGGTTCGACCCTGACGTTCAACTTACTGCCGCCGACCGACATCAAAACGGGCACGGACATGATCGCCGCGTTGCGATCGGTTTGCACGATCGCGCGCTCGATAGCGGCGTGGTCGCTGCCAAGCGCGTGCGTTGAGCCGTTGACGACAACTTGCGGCGTATAGACCTGCCGATCGCCGCGTACGCGCGCATAAGCGCGTTGGCGCGCCGTATCCGCCGGGTTCGCCAGCGTGTCCTTCCAGCCGAGATAATCCCAGTAATCGATCGGCACGCTGATCGCGACCAGCAAGGGATCGGCCGCGAGTTCGCCGAGGAGCTTGTCGGCGGCCGGGCAGGAGGAACAACCCTGACTGGTGAACAGCTCAATCAGCGCGCGCGGCTCGGCGGCGCCCGCGAGCGTGCAGTCGGCAATCAGCAAGCCTGCAATGAGGGCTGCCGGCGCGAGGCGGCGACGCAGCATTCCGATCTCCACCCCCACCAACCCTCAATGACGCTTTAGTGACGGCGCATTGATATCGGGCGCGCCAGTCACCCGCCACTCAATTCACGGTGAGCCAAGACTGACCGTCTCAACACTTACCGCGTAGAGCATGAGCTTTTCGTAAAGGCGGAGGCACCCCGCGGATCAAGTCCGAGGGCAGGCCTTTTCCGGATCATGCGCTACGCGGCGAGATGGCGAAGGACATACTGCAATATGCCGCCGTTCTTGTAATATTCCAGCTCGTCGACCGTATCGATGCGGCAGGTCAGCGGCACGCGCTTAAGGCCGCCGTCGGCCGCGATGACCTCGGCGATGAGCCGCTGGTGGGGCTTGAGATCGCTGTGCAGGCCGCGGATCGTCACCTGCTCGTCGCCCTTTAGTCCGAGTGTCTGCCATGAGGTGCCCTCCTCGAACACCAGCGGCACCACACCCATGCCAACCAGATTGGAGCGATGGATGCGTTCGAACGATTGCGCGATGACGGCGCGCACGCCGAGCAGCACCGTGCCCTTTGCGGCCCAGTCGCGCGACGATCCGGTGCCGTATTCCTTGCCGGCGAACACGACCAGCGGCACCTTCTCGCTCTTATAGCGCATGGCCGCGTCGTAGATCGTCATCCGCGCGCGCGAGGGATAGTGGATGGTGAAACCGCCCTCGACGCCGGGCACCATCTGGTTCTTGAGGCGGATGTTGGCGAAGGTGCCACGCATCATCACCTCGTGATTGCCGCGCCGCGTGCCGTACTGATTGAAATCGACCGGCTTCACCTTGTGATCGATGAGATACTTGCCGGCAGGCGAATCCACTTTGATCGAACCCGCGGGCGAGATGTGGTCGGTGGTGATGGAATCGAGAAACAAGCCGAGGACATGCGCATCGATGATGTCCGTCGGCGGCTCGGGCCGCCGCGCCATATGCGAGAAATACGGCGGGTTCTGCACATAGGTCGATCTGCGGTCCCAGGCGAATGTCAGCCCGCCGTGCACGCTGATCTTGCGCCAGTTCGCGTCGCCCTTGAACACGTCGCCGTATTTGCGCGTGAACATCTGCTTGTTGATGTACTTGCGGATGAATTTATTGACCTCACGGCTCGAGGGCCAGATATCGCGCAGATAGACCTTGCGGCCTTTCTGATCGGTGCCGAGCGGCGCCTTGGCGATGTCGACCTGCATCGAGCCGGCAAGTGCGTAGGCGACGACCAGCGGCGGCGAAGCAAGATAGTTGGCGCGCACGTCGGCGTTGACGCGGCCTTCGAAATTGCGATTACCGGACAGCACTGCGGCGGCGACGAGGTCGTTGTCGTTGACGGCCTTGGAAATTTCCGGCGGCAGCGGTCCTGAATTGCCGATACAGGTGGTGCAACCGAAGCCGACGAGATTAAAGCCGAGCGCATCCAGGTCCTTCTGCAGGCCCGATTTGGCGAGATACTCGCCGACCACTTGCGAGCCGGGCGCCAGCGAGGTCTTCACCCACGGCTTGACCGAAAGACCTTTCGCCACCGCCTTGCGGGCCAGCAGCCCCGCCGCGATCATCACGCTTGGATTGGATGTGTTGGTGCAGGAGGTGATGGCGGCAATCACGACATCGCCGTTGCCGAGCGTGTGGTTGCGGCCTTCGACCGGAACGCGCTTGTCGAGCTCGGACGACTTGCCGAATTCCTTGTCCATGGCCTGAGCAAAGCCGCTCTTGACCTCCTTGAGCGGCACGCGGTCCTGCGGGCGTTTCGGCCCGGCAAGCGAAGGTTCGACGGAGGAAAGCTCGAGCTTGAGCACCTCGGTGAAGAGCGGATCCGAGCTCGTCTTGGTGTGATACATGCCTTGCGCCTTGGCGTAGGCGAGCACCAGCGCGACCTGCTCCGCCGTACGGCCGGTGTCGCGCAGATAGCGGATGGTGTCGTCGTCGATCGGAAAGAATCCGCAGGTGGCGCCGTATTCCGGCGACATGTTGCCGAGCGTGGCGCGATCGGCGATCGACAGGTGAGCCAGGCCCGGACCGAAATACTCGACGAACTTGCCGACCACGCCGCGTTTGCGCAGCATCTGCGTGACAGTGAGCACCAGATCGGTCGCGGTGACGCCTTCCTTGAGCTTGCCGTTGAAACGCACCCCGATCACTTCCGGCAGCAGCATCGAATAGGGCTGGCCGAGCATGGCGGCCTCGGCCTCGATGCCGCCCACGCCCCAGCCGAGGACCGAGAGCCCGTTCACCATGGTGGTGTGCGAATCGGTGCCGACCAGCGTGTCCGGATAGGCGAGCTCAGTGGCGACGGTCTTGTCGGCGAACTTGATCTTTGTCTTTGCCGTCCACACGGTGCGCGAGAGGTATTCGAGGTTGACCTGATGGCAAATGCCGGTGCCGGGCGGCACCACGCGGAAATCCTCGAACGAGCGCTGCGCCCATTTCAAAAACCGGTACCGCTCCTGATTTTGCTTGTACTCCTCCGCGACGTTCTTTTTGAACGCGGTGTTGGTGCCGAAATAATTGACCACGACCGAATGATCGATGACGAGGTCGACCGGCACCAGCGGATTGATCTTTTTCGGGTCGCCGCCAAGCATCTGCATGGCGTCGCGCATCGCGGCGAGATCGACGACGGCGGGCACGCCGGTAAAATCCTGCATCAGCACGCGGGCCGGCCGGAAGGCGATTTCGCGCACGGAGGTCTTGTTCTTGAGCCATTGCGAGACCGCCAGGATGTCGTCCTTGGTGACCGAACGGCCGTCCTCGTTGCGCAGCAAATTCTCGAGCAGGACCTTGAGCGAAAAAGGTAACCGTGAAATGCCCTTCAAACCGTTCTTTTCCGCTACCGGCAGGCTGTAGTAGGCGTACGTCTTGGAACCGACCTTGAGCGATCGCAGGCACTTGAAACTATCGAGCGAATTCATGACCATTTTCCCATCTAGCGGCTCACCCCGCCGGCGCAAAATTGCAGTTGTTTATTGCCGGAACAGGCGCCAACAGACCGTTGGTGGCCGGACGTGGCAGGCGTCGCCAACGCGCCGCTGCCCGCGCCTCGGCTTATAAGGTCTTTTCAAGGCTTGTGCCAGATCGGCAAAAAATGGTCGGTAACATGCCTGGAACCACCCGAATCATTCGCGACAGGCGAACCGATGCGGCTCTACCTCTTCGCGTAGGACATCATTGATGCGGCTTTCAGGCTCCGATCTGGCCTGCCAGCGCGGCGGGCGGGAGGTTTTCGCCGGTGTCAGCTTTTCCGTCGCTTCCGGCGAGGCTTTGACCATCGTCGGGCGCAATGGCGCGGGCAAATCATCGCTCCTGCGCATGGTGGTCGGGCTGGTGCGCATCGCCCACGGCCGCATCGCCTTGGACGGCGGCGACCCCGAACTCAATGTGGCCGAGCAGGCCCATTATCTCGCCCACCAGGACGCCCTGAAGCCCTCGCTCTCGGTGGCCGAAAATCTGCGATTCTGGTCGGGTTTTCTCGGCACGGGCGTCGCGGATATCGCCGAGCCGCTGGCGGCGGTTGGGCTCGACACGCTCGCCGACCTGCCGGCCGCCTACCTTTCCGCCGGGCAGCGGCGCCGGCTCTCGATCGCCCGCATCCTCGTCGTCAAGCGCCCGATCTGGCTGCTTGACGAGCCGACCAGCGCCCTTGACGCAGCGGCGCAGGACCGCCTTGCCGAATTCATGCGGGCACACATTGCCGGCGGCGGCCTTATCATGGCGGCGACCCATAGCGCGCTTGGGCTCAACGACGCGCGAGAGCTGCGGCTGGGGGGAGGCCGATGATGCGCGCGCTGATCGCCGTCCTCATCCGCGACATGCGCATCGCCGTGCGCGTCGGCGGTGGCGCGCTGATGGGGGTGTTGTTCTTTCTGGTCGTGGTCACGCTCACACCCTTCGCGCTCGGACCGGACCTGGCGCTGCTCGGGCGGATCGGCCCGGCGATCCTCTGGCTGGCGGCGCTGCTCGCGAGCTTGCTGGCACTCGACCGGCTGTTTGCGGCCGATCACGACGACGGCTCGCTCGACCTCATCCTCATGGGCCGCGCCCCGCTCGAGCTTGTGGTCGCCGCCAAGGGTCTCGCCCACTGGCTCACCACCGGTTTGCCGCTCATCATTGCCGCGCCGCTGATCGGGCTCTTCCTCAACCTCGATCCGCGGGCTGCCGCCGCTTTGGTGCTGACGCTGTTGGTCGGCACGCCGGCGCTGACCTTCATCGGGCTGATCGGCGCCGCGCTGGCCGTAACGCTCCGACGCGGCGGACTGCTGGTTGCCGTGCTGGTGTTGCCGCTGACGGTCCCGGTGCTGATCTTTGGCGTTGCCGCGGCCAATGCGGCCGTGGTCGGGCCGGTTCCGTTCGGGACGCCGTTCACGATCCTCTGCGCCTTGACGCTCGCGAGCCTGGTAGTCGGGCCGTTCGCCGCCGCCGCGGCGCTACGGCAAGAACTGGAATAGTCCGCGCCGGTATCGACCCTGCCATGCCGCTTCCGACGTGGGCGATCGCTCGCGGCACATATTTGCAAAGGGTCGGAGCCCACGGGGAGACGTTCTGGCAAATTTATGATTCTAATGCGGTTTTTGGATTGAAGCGGCCCTGCCAGTTTCGGCGCGGGACTGTCGGAACTCACATCAGCCCCGCCGCCGCTGATGCGAAATTGACGCGGCCTTTATTCCGGCATTGTGCGCGCATACCGAAGTGGACTAGGTAAGGGCCGCAAGAGAAAGCCGCCGATGGCCATCGCTGATCTCGCCAATCCGTCGCGTTTCCTGAACCTTGCCAATCGCACGATCCCCTGGCTCGGCGGCCTGACGGCGGTCGCGTTCGCCTTCGGCATCAATCAGGCGATGGTCGCTCCCGACGATTATCAGCAGGGCGCCACCGTCAAGATCATGTTTCTCCACGTGCCGGGGGCCTGGCTCGGCATGCTCGGTTGGGGGGTGATGACGGTCGCCGCGCTGGGCACGCTGGTTTGGCGCCACCCGCTCGCCGACGTCGCCGCCAAGGCGGCCGCTCCGATCGGCGCCGCGTTCACGCTCATGTGCCTAGTGACCGGCTCGTTGTGGGGACGCCCGATGTGGGGCACCTATTGGGTGTGGGATGCGCGGCTGACCTCGGTGCTGCTGCTGTTTCTGCTCTATCTCGGCGTCATCGCGCTGTGGCGCACGGTCGAGGATCCCTCGCGCGCCGCGCGCGCCGCGGCCATTCTCACACTGGTCGGCGCCATCGACCTGCCGATCATCAAATTCTCCGTCGACTGGTGGAATACGCTGCACCAGCCGGCCTCGATCATGCGGCTTGGCGCCCCGACGATCGATAAGTCGATCCTCATTCCGCTTTTTATTTTTCTGGGGGCGTTCACGCTGGCCTTCGTCACGCTGCTGCTCGCGGCCATGCGCAACGAGATCTTGCGCCGCCGCGTACGGACCTTGCGGCTGATGCAGGCGAGCGCTGCGAGCTGACGATGGAAGCGGTCAGCCACATGGACTTCATCGTCGCGGCTTATGCCGCCGCCGGCGGGGTCGTCGGCGGCTTGACCGTATGGGTGATGCTCGATTACCGCGCGCAGTTGCGGAAGCTCGCCGATCTGGAGAAGCGCGGCTTCTCGCGCCGCTCGGCTCCGGCACGCGGCGAGCCGGTGATGCAACGGGCCAAGGAAGAAGCGTGAGCGCGGTCGCGAAGGAAAACATGAATATCGGCCGGCGCCGCGTCATAGTGCTGGCGCCGCTGGTGGTTTTCCTCGCGCTGGTCGCGCTGTTCCTGATTCGCCTCTATTCCGGCGATCCGTCGCGCATCCCCTCGGCGCTGATCGGCCATCCGGCGCCGCAGACCGACCTGCCGCCGGTCGCCGGCCTGGAGCGCAACGGCGCGGCGGTTCCCGGGATCGACGCGGCGTCCTTCAAGGGCGCGGTCACGGTGGTGAATGTCTGGGCGTCGTGGTGCGTGCCGTGCCATGACGAGGCGCCGCTGTTGATGCGGCTGGCGCAGGACAGCCGGTTTCGCCTCATCGGCATCAACTACAAGGACGAGCCGGACAACGCGCGGCGCTTTCTCGGCCGTTACGGCAACCCGTTCGCCGCCGCGGGCGCCGATCTGAACGGCCGTGCCGGGATCGAGTGGGGCGTCTATGGCGTGCCGGAGACTTTTGTGGTCGGCCGCGATGCCCGCATCGCCTACAAACTGGTGGGCCCGATCACCGCCGACAACATCAACACGGTGCTCAAGCCGGAGATCGAGAAGGCGCTGGCGGCTCCTGCTCCGTCATCCTGAGGCGGCGGCGCGGTGACGGGCATTACTCCGCCGCCGGTTCGGCTGCGTATTTCCTCAGCAGTGGATATTGCAGCGCGCCGAAAAGAAAGGTGAGCGGTAGTACCCCGAACACCTTGAAATCGACCCAGACGTTGGTCGAGGTGTTGCGCCAGACGATCTCGTTGAGGATCGCGAGCGCAAAAAAGAACAGCGCCCAGCGCAGCGTCAATTTGCGCCAGCCTTCCTCGGTGAGGTGGAACAGCGAATCGAACACCACGCCCAGCAACGACTTGCCGAACAAAAGGCCGCCGAGCAGCACCGTACCGAACAGCGCATAGATGATCGTCGGCTTGATCTTGATGAAGGTGTCGTTGTGCAGGACCAGCGTCAAACCGCCGAACACCAGCACGATGATCGCCGTTACCACCGGCATGATCGGCAGCGCGCGCGTCAGCACATAGGAAGCCGCCAGCGCCGCGAGCACCGCGACCATGAAGGCGGCTGTGGCGACGAAAATGCCGTAACGGGAATTGGCGAAGAAGAACAACACCAATGGCCCGAGGTCGAACGCGAGCTTGAGGAGCGGATTGAGCTGCGGCTTTGTCGTTGCGGGCATGTTGGGGCAATCCTTCGATTAGGACTCGATGCCGGCGATGGCGCGGGCAAAATCGTGCGCCGAAAATGGCGCCAGATCGTCGACGCCTTCGCCGACGCCGATGAAGTGCACCGGAACCTCGAACTTCGCCGCCAGCGCCACGAGGATGCCGCCGCGCGCGGTGCCGTCGAGTTTCGTCATCACCAGGCCGGTAACGCCAACGGCTTTGCGGAAAATCTCAACCTGCGACAGCGCGTTCTGCCCGACGGTGGCGTCGAGCACCAGCAGCACCGCGTGCGGTGCGGCAGGATCTATCTTCTTGATGACGCGGACGACCTTCTGCAGCTCCTGCATCAGTTCAGTGCGGTTCTGCAGACGACCGGCGGTGTCGACGAGCAGCACGTCGACGCTGCGGTCTTTCGCCGCGCGCACGGCGTCGAAAACGAGGCCGGCGGCGTCGGTACCGGGCTCGCGTGCGATCACCGGCGCGCCGGCGCGCTCGCCCCAGATTTTCAGCTGGTCGATGGCGGCGGCGCGAAAGGTGTCGCCGGCCGCCAGCATCACGCTCAAGCCCTCGGCGCGGAACTTGGCCGCGAGCTTGCCGATGGTGGTGGTCTTGCCGGAGCCGTTGACTCCGGCGACGAGGATGATGAACGGCTTTTTCGTCGGATCGACCGCGAGCGGTTGTGCGACGGCGGTGAGCGCCTTCTCGATCTCGGCCGCCACCACGGCCTTGACCTCATCGGGCGAAATCTCCGCTTCATGGCGGCTCGCGCCGAGCGCTGCGGCGATCCGGCCGGCAGTGTCGAGGCCGAGATCGGCGCGGATCAGCACGTCCTCGATCTCCGCAATCGTCGCGGCATCGAGCTTGCTCTTGGAAACAAGATCGGAAATGGCGCTGCCAAGCGCCGAGGAGCTGCGCCTGAGCCCGCCGGTGAGGCGCTGCCACCAATTCCTTTTCGCGCTGTCGTCCATTTCCGTAACGCTGCCGTTGCCGCCCGTGATAGCCGTTTCGCCCTAGTGTGGCGGTTCAGAAGTCCGCATCATTTTTGCCGCGAACTCGTCATGCGAACTTCTGAACCAAAGCCACACTAGATCAGTACGTTGCTAGTGTCCTTCGATTCCGAAGTTCGCAAACGAGGGTGCCGCATAATGATGCGAACTTCGGAATCGGGACACTAGGAGGCAAACTATGCCCCAGGCACAGATGGTGTCGCGACTTCCTTATCGCGATGGGATGGAGGCCGGCGATCGACCAGCCGGCCGGTGGTGTCCGCAGCAGCTTGGACTAGTGTGCGGCGGCTGCGGTCCAGCTGAAGCCGGGCTTGCCGTAATAGAAGCCGTTGGAGAACGGCGCGCCGAGCGGTAGCGCCTGAAGCCGTGCCATCGCCTCGGACGGGGACATGCGTCCGTCGAGCGCGGCGCGGAAGATCGTGGCGACCTCGATCATGTCGCAGCTGTGCGGCGACAGGCGAAAACGCGACACGCCCATGGCGTGCAGCTCCGCGAGCTCGCCCGCCAGATTGAGGTAGTCATGCGACATCGTCTGGATGCCGTTGATGGCAAGGAACGGCCGGCCGTCGAGCATCCGCAGTTGCAATCCGTCCTGATCGTTCTCGCAGACGAACTGGCAGCTATCCTTGATGCGGCCGTGCGCGCGCGCATGGTAGCAGCGTGCGGAGAGCGCCAGCGGGATGCGGCCGAACACCTGCACCTCGACGCTGACGTCGAGGCCCTTGGCGGCGGCGCATAACGGGCGGATGGCGGTCGCCGGCATTTCCAGCGGCAGGCAGAAATTGCGCGCGCCCTTGCCCGCGAGAAAGCTGAGTGTGCGCTCGTTATAGACGTTCACGAACGGGCCGATGTGGTGCGGACGGCCCTGCAGTGCCAGCAGCGCCGAGCCGTCATTGGCCTCCACCAGGTAATCGGTGGCGGCGCAGGTGCTTTCCACCTGCTTGCGATCGAGCTTGAGCACGACTTCGGACAGCGTCGAGAAAACGACCGTCTTGCCGCCGGCCGACAGCCGCTCGGCCACGGTCTCGTAGTAGGGCTCGAACAGCACCGCGCGCTTCGAGCACACCGTCTCGCCAAGATAAACGGCGGTGACCGGCGCTTCGTCGGCGATGCGGAAATAAAAGTCGCGCCAGCTTTCCGGCTTCCAGTTGAAGAGAACCGGCCCCAGCGTGATGTCGCCCGGCTGCTCGCCCACCGTCATCTCCATTTCTTGCCGCCGAAGGCGCCTTCGGTCTCGCGATGTCCCTCGGTCAGCGCCAACAGGCCGGCGAGGCCCGGGTCGTTGCCGGCCATGATGGCATCGACGGCGCGGCGGAAGGCGGAGACCACCGCCCGGACATAGGCGCGGCTGCGCTGGCGGCCCTCGATTTTCAGGGCGGTCACGCCGGCGCGCATGAGATCGGGGAGCAATGCAGAGAGATTGAGGCTGACCGGCTCCTCGAAGGCGTAATAGCCGGAGGGCTGAGCGCCGCAGAGATAGCGGCCCTTGCAGATGGTCGGATAGCCGGCGCTCTCGCCGCAAGCAAAGCGGTCGATGGTGACGGGCCCGAGCTTGATCGTCAGGTTGCGCTCGGCGTCTTCCTCGTAGCGCACATCCGCCGCCGGCGAACACACGCCGTCCATATTGGTCGACAGGCCGGTGACGTAATTGGTCAGGCTGCAACGCCCTTCCGCCATCATGCCGATATTGCCGAAGATGAAGGCTTCGATCTCGCATGGGATCTGGCTGTGGATGTCGGCGATCTCGGGCACCGTCAAAATGCGCGGCAGCACCACGCGCTTGACGCCGAATTCCTGGCAATAGAAGCGGATCGCCTCGGGCGAGGAGGCGCCGGCCTGCACCGAAAGATGCAGCCGCAGCTGCGGATGATTCTGCGCGGCATAGTCGGCGACGCCGATGTCGCCCACGATCATGGCATCGACCCCGAACCGCGCCGCAGTGTCGACGGCGTCGCGCCAAAGCGCGAAGCGGCCCGCCGGCGGAAACGTGTTGACCGCGAGCAGGACCTTGGCTTGGCGCGTATGGGCGTAAGCGATCGACTGTTCGAGCTCGGCCGGGGTGAAATTGAGGCCCGGGAAATTCCGCGCATTGGTCTCGTTCTGCAGGCCGCAATAGACGGCATCGGCGCCGGCATCGACGGCGGTGCGCAAGCCGGCCGGTGTTCCGGCCGGGCACACGAGTTCCGGACGGCGGTAGCCGTGGTCGTCAGTCATGGCGCTGCTTTCCTCGAGTCATGGTGCTGGGTTCCGCGAACCGCGCGGACCGCCGACAGCGCCAGCGCCGCCGGCGCGGACAGCAGCCCGAAACTCCTGACGACGCTGTCGAGCGCGCTGCCTTCGAAATCATCGAGCGCGTTGCGCAGCGCCACCACCGCTTCGGTATCGCCGCTGACGCGCAGATCGCGGGAAAAGAACAAGGCGTCGCCGTCGAGCGCGCCGTCGATCATGTCGAGCAGATTGAAGAAGGTGCCGGCGATGCCGGCATCGTGGGCGGTTTTTTCGTAGCGGCGATAGGCACGCAAGTGCGGCTGCGCGGCGTCGGGCACCAGCACCAGCACAAACGGCAAATCGATCGGATCGATCAGAAAGCGCTTACGCGCATGCGATCCCAGGCGCGCGAACAGCTCGGGGCGCGAATGCGCCACATGCGCCGCAATCCGAGTGAAGATAGGCTGCAGCACCGCCAGTGGCACCGGCGCCAGCAGCAGATTGGGTACATTGTGCAATAGCGAGTGAAACGGCGACGAGGCGACGCCTGCGCGCGGGGAAGCCGACATGTCCAGCAAACTAGGACCGCAGGCCGGAGGGGCATTTGATCAAGGTCAAGCTCGGCGTTGATTTGTGAAAGCGAATGAAGCCGATCAATCGTCAAAATCTGTAAAGTGGCGTTCGCGTTGAATTCTGAAATCCGCCGCGCAGCGACGCCTGGGTTCGACCCTATAACATGACTAAGTATCTGATATAATGTATTTTTCTGGAAGTAGGCCATGACTTCCGAAGAGATGGTATCGCGGCTTCTCTACCGCGACGGGCTGATGCTGGTGATCGATAAGCCGGCTGGCTTCGCCGTTCACCGCGGCCCCAAAAACAGCAACAAGGGCGGCGAAAGCCTGGAAGATCATTTCGGCGCGCTCCGCTTCGGCCTGCCGCGACCGCCGGCGCTCGCCCACCGGCTCGACCGCGACACCTCCGGATGCCTGGTGCTCGGCCGCCACCGCAAGGCGCTGGCCCAGCTCGGTCGTCTGTTCAAGAGCGGCGCCATCGACAAGACCTATTGGGCGGTGGTCGAAGACGGGCCGGACACTGACGAAGGCGTCATCGAGCTTCCGCTCGGCCGCCTCGATGTGACCCGCGGCTGGTGGATGAAGCACGATCCCAAGGGCCAACCCGCAGTGACGAAGTGGCGGGTGATGGGGAGGGCCGGGAAATTAACTTGGCTTTCGCTGGAGCCCGTCACCGGCCGCACGCACCAACTGCGGGTGCATTGCGCGGAAATGGGCTGGCCGATCCGCGGTGACGCCATCTACGGCACGGCGCCGCGAAAGGGCGGCCCGATGCTGCATCTGCACGCCCGCGAGATCGCCGTGCCGCTTTACAAGAACCGCGCGCCGATCCGCGTCATCGCGCCGGTGCCGCCGCACATGCGCGCGGCGCTGGCGGAGTGCGGATGGGAAGGCGAGCGTGAGGGCGAAGCGGCGGAATGACGGCGCGGTCACGCCGCCAGCAATTGCCTGCCGTCGTGCGCGGTGATTCTGACGTCGAGGATCATGCTCGGCGCGGCCGCTGCTGAAAGCTTCACCGGGGTGAATTGTTCGGTGCGGCCTTGCGCACGCGACTCGGTCAACACCCGCCGCGTCGCACCGACTTCGGCGTCGAGATGCCGCCGCAAGGCGAGCGCGCCGCGCTCGCGCAAACGCCGGGCGCGCTCCTTGACGACCGCGCGGGAAAGCTGCGGCATGCGCGCGGCCGGCGTGCCCGGCCGCGCCGAGAATGGAAAGACGTGCAGGTGCGTCAATCCGCATTGCTCGACGAGATCGAGCGAGTTGTTGAACATATCTTCCGTCTCGGTCGGGAAGCCGGCGATAAGGTCGGCGCCGAATACCATGTCCGGCCGCAGCCGGCGCAGTGCGTCGCAAAACGCGATGGCGTCCCGGCGCGCGTGCCGGCGCTTCATGCGCTTGAGGATGAGGTCGTCGCCCGCCTGCAGCGACAAATGCAGATGCGGCATCAGCCGTTCGTCCTGCGCGAAGGCGTCGATCAGGTTGTGGTCAGCCTCGACCGAATCGATCGACGACAGACGCAGCCGCTTGAGCTCTGGGACGTGCTTGAGGATCTGCTCGACCAGCGTGCCGAGCTTTGGTGCGCCCGGCAGGTCGGCGCCGTAGCTCGTGATGTCGACGCCGGTGAGCACGACCTCGCAATAATTGTTGGCGACGAGGCGCCGCACATCCTCGACCACCGCGCCCATTGGCACCGAGCGTGAATTGCCGCGGCCGTAGGGAATGATGCAGA
This sequence comes from Xanthobacteraceae bacterium, assembly GCA_050010955.1. Classification (GTDB taxonomy): domain Bacteria; phylum Pseudomonadota; class Alphaproteobacteria; order Rhizobiales; family Xanthobacteraceae; genus BOG-931. The sequence continues at coordinate 37,755 of JBEKJZ010000017.1, forward strand.
AGGTGCAGCGATGGTCGCAGCCGTTCTGCACCTGGACGAAGGCGCGGGTGCGGCCTTCGAATCCTTCGACCAAGTGCGCGGCGGTCTCCCTGACCGCCATGATGTCGTTGACGATCGCCTTTGGCGTATCGGCGAGGCCGAACGAGGCCTGCGCTTGCGTCCATGACGCGGCGCTAAGCTTCTCCGCATTGCCGAGGACGCGATCGGCCTCGGCCATGGCGACAAAGGTCTGCGGCTCGGTCTGCGCCGCGCAGCCGGTGACGACGATCTTCGCCTGCGGCCGCTCGCGCCGCAACGCGCGGATGGTTTGCCGCGCCTGGCGCACCGCCTCCGCCGTGACGGCGCAGGTATTGACCACCACGGTGTCGCTCAAGCCGGCGCGCTCCGCCTCGCGGCGGATGACTTCCGACTCGGCGGCATTGAGCCGGCAGCCGAAGGTGACGACATCGACGCTCATGGTTCCGCGCCTTCGTTCATGCCGCGCCGGCGTCGGCGAACAGAGCGGCGTCGAACCGGCCGTCATGTTCGTATTCGACGGGGCCGGTCATCAGCACGTGGTCGTCGGCCGCGCGCCACTCGATGGCGAGGTCGCCGCCCGGCAACGTGACCTTCACTTTGCGGCCGGTGCGGCCAAGCCGTGCCGCGGCGACGGCAACGGCGCAAGCCGCCGAGCCGCAGGCGCTGGTGAGGCCGGCGCCGCGCTCCCAGGTTCGGATCGTCACGTGGTCGCGCGAAACCACGGCGCCCAGCGTGATGTTGGCGCGCTCCGGAAACAGCGGATGGTGTTCGAGTTGCGGGCCGATGGTGCGCAGATCGTAGGCCTTCGGATCCTCGACCCAGAAGATGGCGTGCGGATTGCCCATGTTCACGGCGGAGGGCGAATGCAGGATCGGCGCGTCGGGCGGACCGAACGCAAGATCGATCGTGCGGGTGTCGGGCATCTCCTTCGCCAGCGGAATCTCGTCCCAGCGAAAGCGCGGCGTGCCCATGTCGACCGTGTAGAGCCCGTCGCCGGCGGGCCAGCAGGAAACGAGGCCGGCCGGTGTTTCGAAATTCAGCGCCGCCTTTCCAGTCTCGGCGCCTATCAAGGCGGCGACGCAGCGCATGCCGTTGCCGCAGGCGCCTGCCTCCGAGCCGTCATTGTTGTAGATGCGGATGGCCGCGTCGGTTCCGCCGCGGCCCGGATACAGCGCCACAAGCTGGTCGTAAGGCTCGTGCCGCGCCGCCGCGCGCGCCTCGGCGGCGCCGATCGGCTCCGGCGCGCTGCGCAGGTCGACGATCACGATCTCGTTGCCGAGACCGTTCATCTTCACGAACTTCCGGTTTGCCAGCGCGCTCATGATAAAGCCAGAATGTGAAGGACTTATATGAGAACTTAGGTCCTATGCGCCAGTGGGGCGGGCCGCGTACGGGCGTGCTAGAATCAATTATTGATGAGAGACCAGGAGACCGCACCGAGCGGGAGCGGCGGTCGACAGATAGGAGAGCCTGATGTTCCTTCGCTTTGCGCTCTGCATCGGTATGGCGGCTGCGACCATCGCCTTCGCCGGACCGCAGCCGTCTTGGGCGCAAAATCCGCCGCCGCCGCCGGCTGCCGCGCCCGAACCCGAAGCGGCGCCCGTGGCGCCGGTCGCACCTTCGCCGGGCGCTACTGCCGATGCGCTCGATCCGTTCGGCGCGGAAACAACGCTCACCGCCAAGCCGATCGTGTACGTGAAGGGCACCGGTAACTGGGACAACGCCTTCGAGACGATCACCAAATCGCTCAAGTCGCTCAAAGCCTACGTCGATAAGGAGGGGCTGAAGACCGACGGCCCCGCGATGACGATTTTCACCTCGACCGACGACACCGGCTTCCAGTTCGAGGCCGCGATTCCGATTGCCGAACCGCCGAAAAATCCGCCGCACGGTGATATCGCTGTGGGCACGTCGCCACAGGGCCGCGCGCTCGAATTCGTGCATCGCGGCTCGTATGACTCCATGGACAATACTTATGAGGCCATTACCAACTATCTCGATGAGAAACGCCTTGAGGCCAAGGACATGTTCATCGAGCAATATGTGACCGACCCGTTGTCCACCAACGAGGATCATCTGGTCGTCAATGTCTTGGTCATGATCAAATAGGGCGGGGACTTCTCACCCGAAGGCGATAATCACAATTGCCACACCTCGCCGGGTCGCAATGTGCGGAATCGCTCACGCGGAATTCCGGTAGTCCGCAAGGCGTTGGCGAGCGCGACAAGCGGCGCATCGATCGCTTCGTCGGTGAGCTGGAAGGTGCCGTAATGGTGGCCGAGCGCAAGCACGGCGCCGCAATCGACGAAGGCCTGCACCGACTCGGCGGGATTCATATGCTGGTCGCGCATGATCCAGCGCGGCTCGTAGGCGCCGATCGGCAGGACGGCGAGCCGGAACGGTCCGTGGCGCTCGCGCGCAGCGCGGAAATGCCGGCCGTCGCCGTAGCC
>JBEKJZ010000018.1:0-39572 GCA_050010955.1 Xanthobacteraceae bacterium
TGGTGGGCGCACAAGGACTCGAACCTTGGACCCGCTGATTAAGAGTCAGCTGCTCTACCAACTGAGCTATGCGCCCGAACCGAGGAAGACCCGGCCGAGGCCGTACCACCATTGACGGGCGCCGCTTGCGCGCCGCCGCACGTTCGCGCTTCCACCGTGCTGCGACAAGCCGCACGGGCGAAACAACGACGCCTCCGCGCGAGCACATCTAGGACATTGCCGGTGGAATTCCAAGCAGGGATTGCGGCGCGAGATAGAGTTCGCCTTGGCCCGGCCGCGTCGGCCCTCGGCACCGATCCGCGAGGCGGTCCGGGACGAAGGCGTCCGGCAGCGGAGCGATCGCGGACCGTGGCGCTGTGGGCTTGCTGGAATCGGCAAAGCCGGACAGAATCGCCGCTGGTCCACCCCGGGAACTCGCTCATGCGTCTGCCGTTTCTCGTCGTCTGTTGGCTGGCGGCGGCGATGGGCGGTGCCGCGGCGCAGACGCCGACGGTCGCCGAACAGACCCCGACCGTCACCGGCATCACCATCACCAATGTCGGGACCTACACGGCGCAGACCAAGAGCGCACCGGCTCGGCCCGGGCAAGATACGCCGACCGGGACCGTCGGCACTGACGTCAATTGGCGTTTCGTGTCGGATTCGCCCGACGTGGCCGGCAAGGCCGGAACGCAGTTCGGCATCGAATTCAGGCTCGAGGGCACGCCTGCGGGCGACGGCGTGACGTTGCATGCCGCGTTCACGTTTCCGCCGCAGGGAATTCGCAATCCGAATACCGGCGACATGATGCACACCGCGAAAGTGGCCTTTCCAAACATGAAAATCGGCGCGCTCTGCCTTGTCGGCTATGGCTTCGACAACGCCTGGGAGATCGTGCCCGGCGTGTGGACCGAGCGGATCTGGTATCAGGATCGTATGCTGGCCGAGCGCAGCTTCACGGTGAGTAAAGCGGAATAAAGAGCGAGCTCAATCAGCTTGCAAAATAGGGGCGGTGTCGTGCGATTTCCAATCGCGCTTATTGTAGCCCTTGCAACCGCGATCATTGGCGCCGCGAGCGCAAGCGGTCAGGTATCGGATGATATCGTCAGGATTGGCGTGCTTAACGACCAGTCCGGCCTCTACGCCGACCTGGGCGGCCCAGGTTCGGTCGTCGCCGCGCGAATGGCGACCGAGGACGCTGGCGGCGCCGTGCTCGGCAAGCCGGTCGATGTCGTATTCGCCGATCACCAGAATAAGGCCGATATCGGGGCGTCCATTGCCCGTCACTGGTTCGATGCTGAAAAAGTGGACATGGCCATCGGCTTCGACAATTCGGCCGTGGCGCTTGCCGTCGAACAGCTCGCGGCCGAGCATAATCGGATCGCCATTGCGGGGGCGGTAGGCAGCACAGCCTTCACGGGTAAGGCGTGCACGCCGACCGAGGCGTCCTGGATCTATGACAGCTACGCGCTAACGACGAGTTTGGCCCGATCGGTGGTAGCGGAGGGCCGCGACACCTGGTTCTTCCTGACTGTCGATTACGCGTTCGGCCATTCACTCGAAGCCGACGCTACGAACGCGGTGCTCGCCGCCGGCGGAAAGGTACTCGGCAGCGTCCGCCATCCGCTGAACACCTCCGACTTCAGTTCCTACCTGCTGCAAGCGCAGGCGTCTGGCGCGAAGGTTGTGGCGTTCGCCAATGGCGGCGGCGACATGATCAACGCCCTCAAACAAGCCAACGAGTTCGGGCTGGCGCGCGCCGGCCAGAGCGTTGTCGCGCTGCTGGTGTTCATTTCCGATGTTCACAGCATTGGACTTAAGAATGCGCACGGGCTGAAATTCGTGACCGGCTTCTACTGGGATCGCGACGAGGAGAGCCGGTCTTGGTCAAAACGCTTCTTTGCGCGGCACGGAGCCATGCCGACCATGGCTCAAGCCAGCGTTTATTCAGCTATCCGTCATTATCTCCGGGCCATCACTGCCGCCGGCACGGACGAAGCCAAGGCGGTCATGACTAAGATGCGGGAGATCCCGGTCAACGATTTCTATGCCAAGAACGGCCGCCTTCGGGAAGACGGCCGCTTGGTCCACGACATGTATTTCGCTCAGGTGAAGAAACCCTCGGAATCGAGGGAGCCTTGGGACTATTACAACATCCTCGGCACCGTCCCAGGTGTTAACGCATTCCGCTCGTTGGAAGATGGCGGTTGCCCGCTGGTGCCGCGCTAATCCCGGTTGCCGGTGATTATGGACTCCGGGTTCACGGGCCGTTTGACCGTGCCCCGGAATGACCAAAGAGGTAGCTACACCACATCCGTCGAATGAATGCGACGCTCGACGACGGCGATCGGTTCGAGCTTGCCGCGTTGGCGCCGCACCATCAGCTTGTTGAGCGCCGCGAGGTAGGCCTTGGCCGAGGCGACCAGCGTGTCTGGATCGGCGCCCTTGGCGGTCACCGTGCGGCCGTTCTCCGACAGCCGCACCGAGACTTCCGCCTGCGCGTCGGTGCCCTCGGTCACCGCGTGCACCTGATAAAGCTCCAGCACCGCCTCGTGCGGCACCATCGCCTTGATGCAATTGAAGGTGGCGTCGACCGGGCCGTTGCCGTCGCGCTCCTCGATCAGCGACTTGCCGTCGACGTCGAGCTTCATGGTGGCGCGCTGCGGTCCGTGGGTGCCGGCGATGACCGAGAGCGAGACCAGCTTGATGTGATCCTGGGCGGTCGCGATCTCCTCGTCGACCAGCGCCTCGATGTCCTCGTCATAGACGTGCTTCTTCCGATCGGCCAGCGCCTTGAAGCGCACGAAGGCGTCTTCGAGCTGATTGCCGGCGAGCCGGTAGCCCAATTCCTCGAGCTTGTGCACGAAGGCATGCCGCCCGGAATGCTTGCCCATGACCAGCGAGCTCTGCTTCACGCCGACGTCCTCGGGCACCATGATCTCGTAGGTCTGCGTGTGCTTGAGCATGCCATCCTGGTGAATGCCGCTCTCGTGGGCGAAGGCGTTACGGCCGACGATCGCCTTGTTGTACTGCACCGGAAACGAGGTGACGGCTGCGACCAGCTTCGACGCCCGCGTCAGCATCTTGGCGTCGACGCCGGTCCAGAACGGCATCACGTCGTTGCGGACCCGCATCGCCATCACCACCTCCTCGAGCGCGGCGTTGCCGGCGCGCTCGCCGATGCCGTTGATGGTGCACTCGATTTGGCGGGCGCCGGCGCGTACGCCGGCGAGCGAATTCGCCACCGCCATGCCGAGATCGTCATGGCAATGCACGGAAAAGCGCGCCTGGTCGGAATTCGGCACGCGCTCGCGCACCATCTTGATGAGCGCGAAATATTCCTCGGGCACCGAATAGCCGACGGTGTCGGGAATGTTGATGGTCGTGGCGCCGGCCTTGATCGCGGCCTCGACGCAACGGCAGAGGAAGTCGTGCTCGGTGCGGGTGCCGTCTTCGCTCGACCATTCGACATCGTCGGTATAGCGGCGCGCGCGCGTCACCGAAGCGATCACCATCTCGTAGACCTGCTCCGGCTCCAATTGCAGCTTCCACTTCATGTGGACCGGCGAGGTGGAGAGGAAGGTGTGGATGCGCGAGCGCTGGGCCGGCTCGATCGCTTCGCCGGCGCGGTCGATGTCGTTCAATCCGGCGCGGGCAAGGCCGCAGACGACGGCATTCTTGGTGCGCTTGGCGATCTCGTTGACGGCGGCGAAGTCGCCTTCCGAGGCGATCGGAAAGCCGGCTTCGATGATGTCGACACCCATCTGGTCGAGCAGCTCGGCGACTTCGAGCTTCTCTTCGTGGGTCATGGTGGCGCCGGGACATTGCTCACCGTCGCGCAAGGTGGTGTCGAAAATAACGACGCGGTCCTTCTCGGACTGGGCTGGAGCGGTCATGATGACTTAAGTCCTTTTCGTCTGCACCCGCCCGGTACTGTTTGGGGCTTTTGGGCGCTCGTGGGTTCCGTAGCTCGATTCAACCCCTGAGTGCCCAGGCGCAGACGCCCGGCCGGCCCTCAGGGGGCGATAAGGAGCAGGAGCCCGCCGAGAATGAGGGCGGCGCCGGAGGCGGCCACATCGGCCGTCCGGTTCATCGCGCGGATATGGTGGCGGGTCGCCATCATCTGCCCTCGGGTCCCAGCGTTGCTGAGCGCGGTAAAGGCCGCGTTAACTGATATGGGACTGGCTCCTTTGTAGCGGAAGAAGGTTCGCCTGCGCAAGCTCCCGTGCGGCTGGGTTCCCCGCAACTGGTCTCGCCGGACCGGCCTGTCCACTCATTGCCGCCAGGCTTGCTCCAGGAACGCGACGATGAACGGCGGCATCCGCGGATCGAACTCCGCCCGCCCACGCACGATGCGGACGTCGGATAATTCCGGCTGCGGCCCGCTCGCCAGATGGCGCATGATGTGGAAGCGAAGCTCCTCGGCGTTTTGCCGTGCCGTGAGCCGTTTCATCAAGGCGAAGTAACCGCGGTCGCGCACCAGGCACCAGCCCGGCGCGGCATCGAGTGTGGCGATGTCGATGCCGGTTTCCTCCAAAAGCTCGCGGGCGAGGCTGCCGGCGAGATCGAGCGTGCCGCCGGCGGTAATGTCCTCGGGGTCCGGCGTCCCGCAGGGAAAATAGAGCTGCCCGGCTGCCGCCGTCGAGGACGACATCTCGCCAAGGAGATAGGCGCCGTCGGCGGCCTGCAGCGCCGCCGCGGCAAAGACATTGAAGACGCCGGCGTCGGGAAGGTCCCAATCGCGCCAGGCGAGAAAGCTCGCGTAATCCGTCTCGAAGCAGGCGCCGCGCAGCACGCCGTGATCGATTTCGTAGCGATGAACGAGCAGCACGCGGCCGTTCCACAGCGTCGGCCGCTCGCGCTGACGCGACGCGAAATGGCGGTCGATCGCCGCGCGCCGGGCGCTCGCGAACTCCCACGACCAAGGCTCGACCGCGATCTCGACGCGATCAAGCTCGATGATTTCGGGTTTCGGTGACCTAAGCGACATTTGACCGTTCTGAGGCATCGGCTGTTGTCGCTGTCACTATCACGATCACGCTTGGAAAGGCGCGCCAAGCCGCCCTTCGCGGTCGTACAAAAAACAGCGAGAGCGGCACCGTAAAGTGCCGCTCCCGCGCTTCTTGATTGGACGATCAGTTGCGTCCGATCAGGTCTTCATGGCCGCCTTGACCTGCTCGGCCGTGATCGGCAGCGAGCGGACGCGGGCGCCGACGGCGTTGAAGATGGCGTTGCCGACCGCCGGTGCGATAACCGTCACCGCCGGCTCGCCGCAGCCCACCGCCGGCTCGCCATTGCCGATGATGCTGACATCGATTTCCGGCATCTGGCTCATCCGCATCGGCGTATAGCTGTCGAAGTTCCGCTGCTCGATGCCGCCGTCCTTGACCGAGCCCTTCTCGAGCATTGCCAGCGAGGCGCCCCAGAAGACCGACCCCTCAATCTGGGCGCGGACGCCGTCAGGATTGACGATCGTGCCGACGTCCATGGCGACGGTGACCTTCTTCAGCGTCACCTCGCCGGTCTTGGGGTCGACCTTCACGTGGGCAACGCAAGCCGTCCACGTGGGACTTGTGCGTTCCTGCGAGCTGACGCAGGCGACGCCCATGCCTTCATTCGGACCGAGCTTGATCGCTCCGTAGCCGGAGCGGCCCACCGCGGCACGCAGTGCATTGGCGAGACGCTTGGCGCCGCCCGCGGTATTTGTCTTGTCGACGCCGGCATTGGCGCCGGCGCCGTCCAGGAGCTTGAGCCGCATCTCTACCGGATCCTGGCCGTTGGCGTGGGCGATCTCGTCCATGGTGCTTTCGACCGCCCAGAACGTCCAGGCGGGCGCGACCGAGCGTAGTTGGCCGGAAGGCGTCGCGCCCTGCGCCAGCTTGTTCTCGAAATTGCGCACCGTGTGGTTGGGGATCGTGTACCAATAGTCGGCGCCGTTGACAGTGAAACTGTCGAGCAGGCCTTCAGTGGTATCGCCAACTCGTTTCTTGTCCACGGCCGGGGTGAGGAAGGCCGGGATGCCCCATTTCGCGGTCGGCCAGGCGCCGATCACGTCGTGTTCCATGGCGATCGGCTTGCCATCGGCGTCGAGGCCAACCTTGACCTTCTGGTAGGTCAAGGGCCGGGTGAAATCCATCTGCATGTCGTCTTCGCGGGCATAGATGAGCTTCACCGGCTTGCCGACGGCCTTGGCTGCGGCGACCGCCGGAATCACCATGTCAGACTCCAGCCGGCGTCCGAAGCCGCCGCCGAGGAAGTGCTGATGGAGCGCGATATTCTTGGGATCGGTACCGGCCACTACCGACCCGATGATGGTCGTGCGGGTGAAGAACTGATTGCCGGTGTAGATGTGCCACATGCCGTCCTTCTCGAGGGCAAGGGCGTTCATCGGCTCCAGCGGACAATGGATATTGATGCTGGTCAGGTATTCGACATCGATTACCTTGGCCGCTTTTGCCAAGGCGGCAGCGGAGTCGCCGTCTTTGACGAAGAGTAGGCCTTCCGTCCCCTCCTTCTGCAGACGGCGCGACTCATCGATGATCGACTGGTCGGACACGTTGGCGTACTTGCCTTTGTCCCAATCGATCTTGAGCGCCGCCGCAGCCTTCTTCGCGCCTTCGTAGGTGTTCGCTACTGCGACGACCCAGCCAGAAGTCGTGGCGGTCTTGTCCTCGACCACGACGGCCTTGACGAAGCCCGGAACCTTCTTGGCGTCACTGTCATCGACTGTTTTCACCGTTGCCCCGTAACGCACGGGCGGCAACGCGAGCTTGCCGTACAGCATGTCCGGCACGAAGGCGTCGATTCCGTATTTTGCGGTCCCGTTCGTCTTCGCCGGAATGTCGAGTTGCCGTAACGACTGGCCGATCTTCGTATATTGGTCGGGTGTCTTCAGCTTGATCGCCTTGAGTTCGTCCGCAGTCCAGGTCTTGTTCGCCTTTCCGCCAGCGACGATCTGGGCGTAGCTGAGGCTCTTCTTCGATTTCGCGTGGTGGACATGCGAATCTCTCGCGTACAACTCGCTCTCGGGAACGCCGAGCATCTCAGCCGCGGCTTTGACGAGCGTGATCCGGCCGGCGGCGCCGGCGCGACACATCGCGTCAAAGTTCATGCCGGTGCTCCAGCTGCCGCCGGTGATTGCGGCGCCGAGTATCGGATCGTTGTATTTCGGATCGTTGGAGGCAAGCGCGATGGCCATATCCTTCCAGGACGCCTCGAGCTCCTCGGCGACGAGTTGCGCCATGGTGCTGGCGATGTGCTGGCCCATATCGGCCTTGCCCACGGTGACCGTCACCTTGCCGTCGTTGCCGATTGCGTACCAGACGGTCGGCTCGAAATTGGCGGCGGGAGCTGCCAATGCGTCCTTGATCTCCGGCAGGGCGACGTAGCCGAATACGAGGCCGGTGGCGGCGGTTCCGATAATGAAGCTGCGCCGGTCGAGGCTCGGGAGACTGTCGATCTTCTGATGCTTTGTCATGGCTTAGACTCCCCGCATGTCGGCGGCGGCGCGCAGAATCGCGCGCTGGATGCGCGCGTATGTCATGCAACGGCACAGATTGCCGTCCATGTGCGCGACGATTTCTTCCTTGGTCGGATCGCTGTTCTTGGCGAGCAGCGATGCGGCCTGCATGATCTGGCCGGATTGGCAGTAGCCGCACTGCGGAACTTGCTCGGCGATCCATGCCCGCTGCAAGGGGTGTTCGCCTTTGGGGTCGAGACCTTCGATCGTTGTGATCTTATGGCCAGCGGCCTGTGACACGGCGGTCTGGCAGGAGCGCACTGCCTCGCCGTTGAGGTGGACAGTGCAGGCGCCACACAAACCGGCGCCGCATCCGAATTTCGTGCCGGTCATCTGCAGATGCTCGCGGATGACCCACAACAGCGGCGTGTCACTCGGTACGTCCACCGAATGATCATGCCCATTGATGTTCAGGGTGGTCATTCTCCCTCCAACGGCGGTTTTTTTCGGCCACGGACTGCCGCCTTTCAGCTCCGTGACGTCGCCGGATTCGGCGGCCGGCTGGTGTGTACCGCCATGTGCGGTCAGCCCAGCCTGGCAATTTTATTGCACTGCAAAATAATGCAGCGCCTCCCGGCATGCTAGCAACTCGGTAAATCTTGGCAAGACAAATTCCAAACTAGCTGTCGGCTAACCGTGTATTTCTTCGCAAGATTTAGTGAGCATCGCAGTGGGATACTGCCCGCGTTGTTTGAGCGATATTGTGCTTGATCCGTGTCGGAGCGATGCGGCGCCGGCGATCTTTGTGGCCCGGTATCGCGAGCCGCAGTTCCGCCCGCGGGCTACTATTTCGTGAGATCGCTCACAGTGATGTCATCCAGGATAAAGGGCTGGCGCGGTGGCAGATAGGTCATGTGGGCTGCCACTGCGAACGAGGCCGGTTCGCCGGACTTCAGCATATCGTCGAGGGCGAGGTTCACCCGCTCGATCAGGGGCGCGGCGCTCGCGAGCCCCACGAACCCCATGTTGAAACCGATCCGGAAATAGTAGCCGGACGGCTTAATCCCGCTGTCCGGATGCTCGATCAGGTAGGCATCGAAGCGATGGAGCGGAATGAGCGTGGCGTCGTATTCGCCCTTCTCTAACTTGGGCAGGAGTTCGCCGCGTCCGGGTACCAGATGCGTGATGCGGGAGATCAAGCGGCCATGCTCAAAGCTCATCAGGATGGCGTCGGCGAAGGTGCCGCCTTCGGTACCTATATTCACACCATCGAGGTCGGCGAGGCTGGTGATACGCTTCGCCGCCGGCTTACCACCAAGCACGATTGTCAGCGCCGCAAAGTGATAGGGCCTGGTCGCAGCTAAAGTGCCGAGCGTCACCCGGCGTCGACGGTCGGCTGGTACTGCGCCGGCGAAACCGGGTAGCCGCGCGGTTTCCAAGCCGGGCTTGCCGAGTCCATCCTTGACCAGCGGATAGCCGCCGAGCAGGTCACAGCGGCCGTCGGACAGCAGCGCATTGGCTTCGATCTTGGTGCTCGAGTCCTCATCGAGCTTGCTTTCGAACCACTGCACCGCGAGCTGTTTCCCGAGTCGTTTGGCGAGGGATTCGGCAATCAGGTAATCGAACCCGGCGCCGTCCTTGCCGTGGCGGACCGAATACGGCGGCAAGTCTTCGTTCAGGCACACTCGCAGCGTGCCCTCGTTCGCATTCTCGGCGCGTAGCGCAGGCGCACTGTGCAAGACGCAGCCAATACCGAAGAAAGCGGCTGCCGCCAGCGTCGGTAACCGCATCGCTCTCACTCCCTTCCTCCTGTTTTCACGTACGCCCACAGGTCGTCGATCTCGTCCCGGCGCAGCAAGTCGCCCCACAGCGGCATGCGACCGTTCTTGCCGTTGGTCACCGAGTGCACGAACCGCGCTTTGTCGTCACGAGGGAACTGCCGCAGATCGTAGGTGACGGTGCCCGGATTGACCATATTGAAGCCATGGCAATGCGCGCAGTGGTGCGCGTACAAGGTCTTGCCCTTCGCAACCATCTGCGCATCGACCTGCTCGGGCTCGACCGCCGCAGTCGGCGCCACCTCCTCGGCGGCTGCGGACCGGTAGGGCAGCATCGTCGCGATCAACGTGATCGCGACGATCCCGAAACCGATTTTCACCTTCATTGCGTGTCGCGACAATTGGACGAGGTCGCCGCCAAGCGACCTCGTCCGTGATCGTTACTGGGGAGCTAGAGCGAACACCCAGAGTGATCCGCCGGCGGGGACCGCAGCCAGTCGCGTGTCGCCGGAGAACAGCGAGTAGACGCCGCCGATACCGCTGGCCACCGCGACGTACTGCACGCCGTCCTGCTCCCAGGTGATCGGCTGGCCTTCAATGCCCGACCCGGTTTGGAACTGCCAGAGTTTCTTGCCGGTGTCGGCGTCGAAGGCTTCGAACTCACCCGTCAGCTGCCCGGAGAACACCACGCCGCCGCCGGTCGACAACACTCCGGAAAATCGCGGAATGTCGCTGCCGTTTTCCCACTTGGTCTTGCCGGTCAGCGGATCGATCGCCTTAAGATAACCGCGCGGTCCCTCCGGCCACTCCCAGAGATCGCTCAGATCCATGCCGACGTACCATTCTCCGGCCTTGTAGTCCGCCTGGACCGCCTTGTAGTGCCCGCCGAAATTCAGCGTGTTGGCGTAGGCAGTGTGGTTCTGCGGATTGTACGAAATTGGCTCCCAGTTCTTGCCGCCGAGGATCGACGGCCATACCGTCACCTTCTCGCCGGCGCGCGCCTTGGTGCTGACTTCGGTCTCGACCGGCCGGCCGCTCTTCATGTCGATGGCGGACGCCCAGTTCACTTTGACGTAAGGGTTGGCGGCGAGGAGTTTGCCGTTGGTGCGATCGAGCACGTAGAAGAAGCCGTTACGGTTGGCGTCCATCAGCACCTTGGTGGGCGTGCCGTTGATGTCCATCGTGGCCAGCACCATCTCGGCGACCGCATCGTAGTCGAACGGATTGTTCGGCGAGAACTGGTAGTGCCACTTGATCTTCCCCGACTTGGGATCGAGCGCCAGCACCGAGCAGGTGTAGAGGTTGTCGCCCGGCCTGCCGGCGGCATTGAACGGACCCGGGTTGCCGATGCCCCAGTAGACGGTGTGCAGCTCCGGATCGAACGAGCCGGTGATCCAGGTCGATCCGCCGCCGAGCTTCCAGGTATCTCCCGGCCAAGTGTCGTTGCCGGGTTCACCGGGTCCCGGGACCGTATAGGTGCGCCAGAGGTGCTCGCCGGTCTGCGGATCCCAGCCGTCGATGAAGTCGCGCGTGCCGAATTCGGCGCCGGAAATGCCGGTGATCACCACGCCGTCGGCGACTAGCGGCGCAACCGTCATCGAATATCCGGTCTTGAAGTCGATCGCGTTCTTGCGCCATAGCTCCTTGCCGGTCTTGGCATCGAGCGCGATGACATTGGCGTCAAGCGTGGTGCGGAACAGCTTGCCGTCATAGATCGCGGCGCCGCGATTGATGATCCCGCAACAGACGATGCGTGGCGTCTCCGGCGGGTACTCGACCTTGGTCTTCCAGATCTGCTTGCCAGTCTTGGCGTCGATTGCCATCGTGGCGCTGTTGCTGGTGACGTAGAGCACGCCCTTGTAGACCAGCGGCTGGGATTCCTCGCTCCGATTGTCGTCGAAGCTGTAATTCCACACCGGCATCAGGCGCTTGATGTTGTCCTTGTTGATCTGCTTGAGCGCGCTGAAGCGCTGCAGGTCGTAACCCATCCCGTAATTGAGCACGTTGCTGGTGTCGGTTGATCCCTTCGCCAGCTCGTCGGCCGTTTGTGCCATCGCAGTCGGCGCAAATAGCAACGCCAATCCGACAGCCCACAATGTGGTCTTCATTGGAGATCCTCTCTGGGAGCACGTCCTTTCACTACCGCCATCGCGGGGCGAGACGTGTCGTTGTTGCTTCGGTTCAGTTTTAGACAGTGCAGCTTCGTCCGCGCGCTGACGGAACGGTCCGCACACGGACGCCACTCCATATTACGCCGAGGTTTCCCTACGGCGTCAAGCAGGACTGCGGCTTTCGGCTCGAATTTCTGCTCGGCGACTAGAGATTCCTGATGAGACCCGCGTCGATGAGCATGCGATTGAAATGGCGTGCCTCCGCGCCCCCCGCGCAGGCGTAGAAAAGACCTTTGCAACGCGCCAAGATTTTCTTCTGTTCAACGAACGAGGAATCGAGCGGCAGGCCGGCCGCTTCCTGCACAACGAGCGGCAGATAAGGGCCTTCGATCGTATCCAGCGCCGACGACAAATCAGCCGGCGTGAAGTTGATCGCGTCGATCGCGTAATAGGTGGTGAAATAGCGCGGATCGTAAGCCATCAACCGCCGCGCGACGGCATTCTCTTCGAGATCGGGCTCGATCAACGCCGCGGCGAAGTCGGGCTGGTGATCGCCGAATCTTATCAGCAAAAACGAGTCATCGGGGAATTGCCACTTCAGCCGCGTCAGGAAATCCGCATAGTCCTGCGCGCTCATCGCCTGCCGCCGCAAATACTCGTCGACCAGCGGGGCGTTTCCCGGATCCTGCCAGCGCGGCATCAGGTCGGGCCGGTAGCGATAATCCCAAGGGAAATGGTTGGCGGCGAGGTAGATGAAGATGAACATCGGACTGTGCCCATGTTCGCGATCGATCATGCGCGCCGCAGCATCATAAAAGAAACTGTCTGGTTCGATCCGGCGCGTGCCGAGATCATGCTGGTCGAAGAAGTGTTGTACGCCGGTCGTGGCCTGGAAGCTGCGCGCGCTCATGAAGGCGCCCAGTGCGGGATAAAGCGAAAACGTACGATAACCGCAGCGCCGCAGCGCGGCGGGCAGCCCGCGCTTGACGCGGCCGGCGGCTATCCGCGTCACGAAATAGGCGAAACGGCCGAACGAGCGCGCGGAGAGGCCCGCGAGCACGTTGTACTCCGTGTACCAGCTCGGGCCGCCAGCGCTTTCGACGAGGAAGCGACGTTCCTTGCCGTCGAAAGACAAGAAATGCGTGCCGTAGCCGTTCGGCAGCTTGATCCCCGGCGCCATACGAATGTCGAAGCTCGATTCGTCATGCACAAGGATGATGTGCGGCGGCTTGGTCGCCGGCCGGCAGGTCGAACCCTCAACCGATTTCAGGCGATCGGCGACCGCGGGGTCGGATTCCATGAGGCCATGCGTCATCAGGTCGGAGACGGCATCGACGCCGGAGCGCGCGAAGGCGGAAACATGGTTGCCGCCGTAATAGGCTTCGAACGGCTCCATGTGGAATTGCATCTCGAGAATCGTGAGCCAGCCGGCGCAAGCGAAAGCCAAAGCCAGCGCAGTCAGGCGACGCACCCGGAACGGATCGCTTCGCCAGGCGAGGATGACAATCGGGACCAGCGCAACTGCGCACAGGGCGACGAACGCGCGCAAAGCCGGAAAGATCGTGAACAGGAAGGTGACGGTGTCGGTGTCGACGATCATCAGATCGATGAAATTCGCCGTCATCATCAGAACGTGGTATTTGAGCTGCGAGAGCAGCACGAGCACGCCGATCATGACGAGCGAGAGCATTGCGGCGGCTGCCGGCCGCCGCAGGAGTGCGAGCCAGAGGAAATTCAATAGTCCCCAGGCGAGCAGAAATGCCGCCATGGCCGTGAGCGTGGTCTCGGTTGCGGCCATGATGGCGAAGGCGATGACATGCGGGAGCAGAACCAAGCCGGCACGCCAAAGCCCGCAGCGGGCAAAAAATGCCACGCCACCAATACGTTGAGCGAAGAACAAGAGAGCGGCACGCATACCGGGCGCGCACGTGCCTGGCCATGATCCCACACCACCTCAGCTCCCGGCGCACGGCGCCGTTGTCATAAAACAGTAATCATTCCGTCATTACAAGCGCGCCGCTTGCAGCGGCGGATCGCGGCGAAGCGCGACAGGCGAGCGGCGCGTCTAATTTCTGCTGCGATCTACCAGCGCCCGCTCCTTGATCCATGGCATCATCTCGCGCAACTTGGCGCCGATGGCCTCCGCCGGATGCGCTGCGAGTTTGCTGCGCATCGCCTTGAACGAGGTCTGATTGACCTTGTTCTCCAGCATCCAGTCTTTGACGAACTTGCCCGATTGGATATCGGCGAGAATGTTCTTCATTTCGGCGCGGGTCGCGGCGCTGATCACGCGCGGGCCGGAGACATATTCGCCGTACTCGGCCGTGTTGGAGACCGAATAGTTCATATTGGCGATGCCGCCCTCGTAAATCAGGTCGACGATCAGCTTCATTTCGTGGATGCATTCGAAATAGGCCATTTCGGGCGCATAACCGGCGCCAACGAGCGTTTCATATCCGGCCTTCATCAGCTCGACGACGCCGCCGCACAGCACGGATTGCTCGCCGAACAGGTCGGTTTCGCATTCCTCGCGGAACGTGGTCTCGATGATGCCGGCACGGCCGCCGCCGATGGCGGCGCCGTACGACAGGCAGAGGTCATGCGCGTTGCCGGAGGCGTCGCGATGCACCGCCATCAGCACCGGCACGCCGGCGCCGCGCAGGTACTCGGAGCGCACGGTATGGCCCGGGCCCTTGGGCGCGATCATCATCACGTCGAGGTCCGGCCGCGGCTCGATCAGGTTGAAATGGATGTTGAGCCCGTGCGCGAACATCAGCGCCGCGCCCCGTTTCATGTTGGCGTGCAAATGACCGTTATAAATGTCGCCCTGCAGCTCGTCGGGCGTCAGCATCATCATCACGTCGGCCCACTTGGCGGCTTCGGTCACGTCCATGACTTTGAGCTTCTCGGCCTCCGCCTTCTTGACGCCCTGCGAGCCCTTGCGCAGCGCCACGGCGACGTCCTTGACGCCGGAATCGCGCAGGTTCAGCGCATGAGCGTGGCCTTGGCTACCGTAGCCGATGACGACGACCTTCTTGCCCTTGATCAGGTTCAGGTCGGCGTCACGGTCATAATGAACGCGCATAATCTTTATCCTTTTTTGCGGCACCGCCGCGGCGGGCAGCGGCGAAGAAACCGGGATGTTTCGTGGCCAAAAGCGCCGCCGAGGTCAAGCCACTTTGCCACCTTTCGGCCATGTGCCGACCGTCGAGCTGTGCGGCGCCGCGCCGACTAGCGGCTCGTCATCCGCACCCTGCCGTTCGCTCCGCGCGCTGCGGCTGGCGGCGTCGCCGCGCCGTCGAACTGCTCGCGCGCGCGGGCGATTTTTTCCTGGTTGCGGATCGCCCAGGCGCCGAGCGCCGAAACCGGGTCCAACAGATCGCGGCCGAGCGCGGTCAGCGCGTAATCGACCCGCGGCGGAATGGTCGGGAACACCGTGCGGGTGATCAGGCCGTCGCGTTCGAGACCGCGGAGCGTCAGGGTCAGCATGCGTTGTGAAATGCCGCCGATTTGCCGCCGCAGCTCGTTGAACCGCAATGGCCCGGCGCCAAGCCGGCTGACCACTAGGACCGACCATTTGTCGCCGATGCGGGCCAGCACGTCGCTGATGGCGCGGCAATCGGCAGGCAAATGCATGTGGCTTGGTTTCATGAATGTGCCTTCTTGAACCTAGAGAGCCCAGGCACCTATTTAGCGTCAGTTATGCATTTTAACTAGAGGACAGTTTCCATGGCAAAACCGCACCTTGCCGTCGTCGTCGGCAGCAACCGCCGCGACTCGATCAACCGCAAACTCGCACTGGCGCTTGCCAAGCTCGGCGCTGACAAGTTCGACGCGAACTTTGTCCGCATCGACCATTTGCCGATGTTCAATCAAGACCTCGAGGGCAGCTTGCCGCCTGAAGTCGTGCGCTACAAAAATGAGCTGGCGCAAGCCGACGGTATCCTGATCGTCACGCCCGAACATGATCGATCCATTCCGGCGGTGCTCAAGAACGCCATCGATTGGGGTGCGCGGCCCTACGGACAGAATTCTTGGGCCGGCAAACCTGCCTTCATCACCGGCACCTCGCCCGGCGCGATCGGGAGTGCGCTGGCGCAACAGCACCTGCGGTCGGTAATGGTCAGCCTGGGCACAATTCTCCAAGGCGGCGAGGCCTACGTCACATTTAAGCCGAACTTGATCGACGAGCATGGCAATATCGCCGACGAGAGCACGCAGAAATTCCTGCAAGGCTTCGTCGATCGCTTTGCCACGCTGGTCGAGCGCCTGGCGCCGGCGGCAAAGCGCTCTGCGGCGGCGTAGGAAAGCCGGTCCGTCACCTGAGGTGACGCCATAATGCCCTACATACCCTCCGCCCCGCGGGAGATGGCGACGATGCCGGTGCGCGAGACCTCGACCAGGCCGAGCGGCAGCATCAGGCCGACGAAGCTTTCGATCTTGTCGGAAGCCCCGGTGAGCTCGAACACGAAGCTTTCGTTGGTGGCGTCGATGACGCGGGCGCGGAAAGCGTCGGCTAATCGCAACATCTCCATGCGGTGCTCGCCTTTGCCGCGCACCTTGACCATGGCTAGCTCGCGCTGTAGCGCCGGACCGGCGCTGGTGATATCGACGACGCGGTGTACCGGCACCAGCCGGTCGAGCTGATTCTTGATCTGCTCGATCACCATCGGCGTGCCGCGGGTGACGACGGTGATGCGCGACAGGTGTTTCTCGTGCTCGGTCTCGGAGACGGTGAGCGAGTCGATGTTGTAGCCGCGGCCGGAGAACAGCCCAATCACGCGCGCCAGCACGCCCGGCTCGTTGTCGACGAGCACACAGAGCGTCCGTGTCTCGACGCCCTGGCTCGCCGGCGCGGCCGGGTAGTGAGTCGTTGCAGCATTCGTGTTCACGGCATCCATCCTCAGCGCCTGACAATCGCAAAGGCCCAGTCGCGGCCGACACCGCGCTTGAGCGCAAGCTCTATCCACAGCATGGCGTGCGCCTCGAGCAGGCGGGCGTTGCGCAGCGGCCCGGCATCGACCACTTCGAAGCCGAGTGCGGCGACAAGTTCGATGACCTTCGGTTTCGCCGCCGCGTCATCGCCGGCGACGAACATCACCGACCTGACGCCGTGGAATACCGGATCGGCCATATTGGCGTAGCCCGTGGTGTTAAGCGTCTTGAATACCCAGGCGCCTTTGGCCCAGCCCTGCACCTTCTCGCCGGCGGAAATGCTGTGTCCGATCTCGAGCCCGAGACCATCCGGTCCCAACGCCAGCGGATTGGTGGCGTCAAGCACGATCCGGCCGCTCAAGTCGCCCATGGCGCGGATCGCCGCTTCCGCGGCATTCCACGGCGTCGCCAAGACGATGAGTTCGCCGAAGGCCGCCGCCTCCGTCGCGGTGCCGGCGCGCGCCTTGCCGCCGAGCTTCGCCAGCAGCGCTTGCGTCTTCTCGGATTTCGGATTGTTGACGCCGAAGAAGATGTCGTGCCCGGCCTTCTGCGCCCAGGCGCTGCCGAGCGTGCCGCCGACACTGCCGGCACCGATGATGGCGAGTCTCATTGCACGATCCTCTTTGCTGTGTTGGTTGCGCCCGCGTCTACACCATCACCTTGCCTTGCTCGGTGACGGCGTCCTGGACCCGCGCCGCCGCGTCGCCGAGCAGCATCTCGTTATGGGCGCGGCCGGACGGAATCATCGGGAAGCAGTTTTCCGCCGGATCGACCACGCAGTCGAACAGGACCGGCTTCTTCACCTCGATCATTTCGCGGATCTTCTCGTCGAGATCGCCCGGATGTTCGCAGCGGATGCCGTGCGCGTGATAGGCCTCGGCGAGCTTGACGAAATCGGGCAGTGCCTCGGTATAGGAGTGGGAATAGCGCTTGCCGTGCAGCAACTCCTGCCACTGCCGCACCATGCCCATATAGCGGTTGTTGATGATGAAGATCTTGATCGGCAGGTCGTACTGCACCGCCGTCGACAGTTCCTGCATGGTCATCAGCACCGAGGCCTCGCCGGCGATGTCGACGACGAGCGAGTTCGGATGTGCGAGCTGCACGCCGACCGCGGCCGGCAGGCCGTAGCCCATAGTGCCGAGGCCGCCCGAGGTCATCAAGCGGTTCGGCTCCTGGAACGGATAGAACTGCGCCGCCCACATCTGATGCTGGCCGACTTCGGTGGTGATGTAAGTGTCACGATCCTTGGTCTGCTGGTAGAGCCGCTGGATGGCGTATTGCGGTTTGATGGTCTCGTTGGAATTGCGGAAGGCGAGCGAGTTTTTCGCCCGCCATTGCCCGATCTTCTCCCACCAGGCTTGCAGTGCCTTCTTATCCGGGACCACCGCGCTCTGGCGCCACAACCGCACCATGTCCTCGAGCACGTGCGCGCAGTCGCCGACGATCGCCAGATCGGCCTTGACGTTCTTGTTGATCGAGGACGGGTCGATGTCGATGTGGATCTTCTTCGAGCCCGGCGAGAAGGCGTCGAGCCGGCCGGTGATGCGGTCGTCGAAGCGAGCGCCGACGGCGATCATCAGATCGCAATCGTGCATCGACCAATTGGCCTCCCAGGTGCCGTGCATCCCGAGCATGCCCAGCCATTGCCGGTCGGCGGCCGGAAAAGCGCCGAGCCCCATCAGCGTCGAGGTGATGGGAAAACCGGTGAGCTTGACCAGTTCGCGCAACAGATCGCTCGCCGCGCGGCCGGAATTGACCACGCCGCCGCCGGTGTAGAACAGCGGGCGCTTGGCGGCCGCCATCATGTCGACGGCCTCCTTGATCTTGTCGAGGTCGCCCTTGAGCTTCGGCCGATAGCCGCGATGCGGGAATTCCTTGGGCCTGGAATAGGCGCCCTTGGCGAACTGGATGTCCTTAGGGATATCGACCACGACCGGGCCCGGCCGGCCGCTGGCGGCGATGTGGAACGCCTCGTGCAGCGCGCGCGGCAGATCGGCGATGGTCTTGACCAGATAATTGTATTTGGTGCATGGCCGGGTAATGCCGACGGTGTCGCACTCCTGAAAGGCGTCGTTGCCGATGAGGTGCGTCGGCACCTGCCCGGTGATGACGACCAGCGGGATCGAATCGCACAAGGCGTCGGTCAAGCCGGTGACCGCATTGGTGGCGCCAGGGCCGGAAGTGACCAGCACGGTGCCGACCTTGCCGGTCGAGCGCGCATAGCCCTCGGCCGCATGCACGGCGCCCTGTTCGTGCCGCACCAGGATGTGCTGCACTTTGTTTTGCTGAAACAGCGCGTCGTAGATCGGCAGCACCGCGCCGCCGGGATAGCCAAAAATGTGCTCGACGCCCTGATCGGCGAGCGCTGCCATCACCATTTCCGCGCCGGTCATCTCCGTCATAGCTTGCTCCACTCTCTCAACCCACCTTCGCATGTTCAGGTTTAGAAAATAAAAAAGGGGCTCAAGAGCCCCTGGACTGCGCACCGCCGCGTCTCGCGGGTGGATCATCCACCCGCAGCGGTGCGCCTCGCTACGAGAACCAGTGAAGTGACAACAAAAGTGCGCACGGACGTGCCCTCGCTTCTCAGGTGGCTTTTATAAGCATTGTGGCAACGCGGGTCAAGGCAAATGCGGCTGGAATTTGACGCCGCATCCTGCGCCGCGCTTCAAACGTGCGTTTGAAATCGATGCGGCGCGCAAAACTGCTGCTGTCAACTATTGCTCGGTGCCTTAGCGCAGCCGTGATTTCGCGCGGGAGCGGTCGGCAAATCGCCGCCGCCGCCTGCTCTGTTCGGCTGCGGCTGGCCGGCGCGGCGCAACTGCCCGCGCCGCCGGCATTCTCCCCTGGAGGCGCACATGTCTGCGGCAGCACTGATGACGGAAGACGGCGGTACGGCCGACCTGATCGCAGGCGATTGGGCCAGAGCTTTGCGCCGGGCCACCGCCGCTCTTGTCGCCGTGTTGGCTGTCGCGATCGTTCTCGCTGCGCCGGCTGTCGCACTGCCGCGGCCGAGCGCAGCGCTCAATTCGACCGATGCGATCCTCAAATGGATCAACGCTTATCGCGCCAAGCCGGAGCCGGAGGCTCTTCCAGTCCTGGTGCGCGCGCTGAGCGAGCGGCAAGCCTTCAAGGATGCGGAGACATCCGGCGCCTATCTCGGCTTCATCGCCGGCGTGCTCGGTGCCAATCCGGACCGCGCCGCGATGCTGGTCGCAAGCATGCTGCCGATCGCGCCGGCCGATCATTGGGTGCTGGTGCGCGCCATTGCTTATTCCGGCCTGCCCAACTGGAAGGAACTGCTCGCCACCTTTGTCGACCGCATGCCGACGCGGCGCGCCATGATCGACAAATATCTCGACGGCAAGCTGCCGACGCTCGATCAGATCGACTACCAGCCCGCCAAGCCCGGCATGCTCGACAGGGTCAAAAGCGTGCTGAAGATCGGCAACGACCGCAAGAAAGCCGTGGCGATCGCGCCGAGCCCGGAGCTGATCGACGTGTTGTGGGGCATTTATCTCGCCACCGGCTCCGATCTGCCGATCACCCGCATCATCAAGCTTCTGCCGCTGGCCAAGGACAAGGACAGCGTCGACATTCTCACCACCGGCAGCGCCGCCAAGTTCACGCTCGCCAGCAACGCGGTGCGCGACCTGCGTCTGCTCGCGATCCTCAAGCGCGAGGTCAAGAACCAGCCCGAAGCGGTCGTCGCGGTGCTCAACGAGGTGATCGAAACCGCGGAGACCGTCGACACCGCGCGCATGCGCAAGGAATCGCTTGCCGCGATCGACGAGATCAAGCAGAGGGGCCCGGATTCCAAGCGCGAGCTGACCGGCTGGGGCCAGGTGGGGCAGGGCGCCCTGGCGATGGGCTGCGTCGTCGCCGCCGCCACCGGGCAGATCGAGCTCGGCATCCCCTGCGTAGTCGGCGGCGCGGCTTACTCGGCCGGGATGCAGTACATCGCGCACTGAGCATGATCCGGAAAAGTGGCAACCGGTTTTCCGAAAAGATCATGCTCCACTAAAATAGCCGCAGCGTTAGCGCGGCGACGTGAAGCAATCGATGCGAACCGGCTGATCGAAGCGGCCGCCGTGCGCCGCGCTCGTCTCGGCGAAGCGGCGACGCACTTCCGGCGCCAGCACGGCTTCCTTTGTGTAGCCGTTGAACCGCATGTTGGCGATCATGCGGTCGGCGAAGGTGTCGAAATCGGCGTAGCTTCGCTGATCGGCGTAGCTCAGGACCTCGGCGGCCGCGAAATGCGGCCGGGCAAAACGGTCGAGCCCTACCGCCGCGGCTTTGCGCACCGCCGTCTCGTCATGGAACGGCGCAACGACATAATGATGCGGGCCCTGCGCCAGCGGCTCCGCCACATAGAGCCGGCCCGACGGCCGCAGCACCCGGCGCGCTTCGGCGAGCGCGGCCTCCAGCTTTTCGCCGGGCACGTGGTGCAGCGAGAAAACGAACAGCACGAGATCGGCCTGGTGGTCGGGCTCGGGGATAGCGTCGGCCGCCGCCTTGACCAGGCGATAGCTGCCGGCGCCGTGCTCGGTCCACGCGGTCCCCGCGATGAACGGATCGCGGCCGGTGACCCGCGCGCCGAGCGCCGCGAGCGCGCGCGTCAGGCGTCCCTCGCCGCAGCCGATATCGACGATGTTGAGCCCGGCGACCGGCCCGACCGTCGCCAGAAGCGCATCGAGATGCGACACGGTGCCGAGATCGCGAATGGAATATTCTGCCATGATTCATCCGCTCCAATGCTGCGCTGCCGGCATCATCCGGCCAGCGACCGCAACTGCGCTTCGACGGCGGCAAGCGCGCCTTGCGGCTCGACCCAGGCGAAGTCGGGCAGCTGGTTGCGGAACCAGGTCGCCTGCCGCTTGGTGTATTGGCGGGTGTCGCGTTTGCCCCCTTCCACCGCGTCCGCCAGCGGGATCTCGCCGTTAAGATGACGGATGAGCCAGGGCACGCCGTGCGCCTTCATCGCCGGCAGATCGGGGTTGAGGCGGCGCGCCGCCAGCGCCCGCACTTCCTCGAGCGCGCCGGCCGCGATCATGGCATCGAAGCGCGCATCGATCCACCGCATGAGCTCGTCGCGGTCCGGCATGAGAAAGATCTTGGCCGCGCGCGCCGGGTCGAGGCTCGCCGGGTTGCCCGCCTCGTGCCACGCCAGCAGCGAACGGCCGGTGGCCAACACCACTTCCAGCGCGCGGGTGACGCGGGCGCGGTCGCCGGGCATCAGCCGCGCCGCCGCGGCCGGATCGCGGCTTTGCAGCTCGGCGTGCAGCGCGGCGACGCCGTCGGTTGCCAGCCGCGCCCGCACGGTATCGCGAATCTCTTTCGGGATCGGCGGCACGGCGGCGAGCCCGCGCGTCAGCGCATTGAAATAAAGCCCGGTGCCGCCGACGAGGACGGCCGCGCGTGATTCGCGCCGCGCCGCCGCCAGCGCCGCGGCGGCCTCCGCGCACCAGCGCCCCACGGAATAATTCTCCGCCGCGTCGACGTGGCCGTAGAGCACGTGCGGCGCGCGCAACTCCTCCGCGGGCGTCGGCCGCGCGGTGATGATGCGCAGATCGCGGTAGACCTGCATGGAATCAGCATTGATGACGACGCCGCCGTGCTTTTCGGCGAGCGCCAGCGCCAGCGCCGATTTGCCGCTCGCAGTCGGGCCGGCAATGAGGATGACGTCGGGCGTGCTCACGGGGTTGACGTAATGCGGATTTGCGCGAATTAAAATCCCGCCAGGAAGCGAGGCCCCTTGTCCCTGATAAAACCCTTTCGCGCGCTGCGGCCGGCGCCGGGACGCGCCGCCGAGGTTTTGGCGCCGCCCTATGACGTGCTCTCCAGCGCCGAGGCGCGCGAGCGCGCCGCCGGCAAGCCGTGGAGCTTTCTCCACGTCTCCAAGGCCGAGATCGACCTCGATCCCGCGGCCGATCCCTATGCCGGCGCGGTCTACGCCAAGGCGGCGGAGAATTTGCGCCACATGATCGCCGGCGGCGTGCTCATTCGCGACGACAAGCCCTGCTACTACGTCTACCGGCTGACCTGGCGCGGCCGCGTCGAAACCGGCTTCGCGGCGGTCGCCTCGATCGCCGCTTACGCGGAGAATCGCATCCGCAAGCACGAGCACACCACGCCGGCCAAGGAAGACGACCGCGTGCGCCAGATCGAGGCGATCAACGCGCAGACCGGCCCGGTCATGCTCGCCTATCCGGCGGCACCGGCGATCGACGCCTTGCTCCGGCGCGCCGCCGCCGGCGCGCCGATCGTCGACGTCACCGCCGATGACGGCGTGCGCCATCAGCTTTGGGTGATCGGCGACGAACAAACCGTCGCGACGCTGACCGGCGCGGTCGAGGCGTTGCCGGCGCTCTATATCGCCGACGGCCATCATCGCTCCGCCGCGGCGGAAAGGGTCGCCGAAGCACGAGGCGGCGAGGGCGCGCACGGCTACTTTCTCGCGGTGCTGTTTCCGCAAGCCGAGATGACCATCCTCGACTACAACCGCGTGCTGCGCGACTTGAACGGACGCAACGCCGAAGAGCTGCTGGCGGAACTGCGCCGCCGCACCACGGTCGAGCCGAGCGACCGGCCGGTGCGGCCGGCGGCCGCCAACGAGATCGGCATGTTTCTCGCCGGCCGCTGGTATCGCGTCACGCTGCCGCCGGCGCCCGCCGAGGCCGCCGATCCGGTGGCGCGGCTGCCGGTGACGCTGCTCACGCGCCAGATCATCGAGCCCATCTTCGGCATCACCGATCAGCGCCGCGACAAGCGCATCGATTTCGTCGGCGGCGGCCGCGGCCTCGGCGAGCTCGAGCGGCTCGTTTCCTCGGGCACCATGGCGGTCGCGTTCGCGCTCTATCCGACGCAGATGCGCGACCTCATGGCGGTGGCGGACGCCGGTGCGGTAATGCCGCCGAAATCGACCTGGTTCGAACCCAAGCTCGCCGACGGCGTGGTCAGCCACGTGCTCGATTGAGCGCGTGCCTCCTCTCCCTCGTCACCACCGGGCTTGACCCGATGGTCCATGCTGAAGTGCAGCAAAGAAAACTTGCGGCCCCATCATGAGCAAGCCGGCTGCCCGCATGGATTGCCGGGTCAAGCCCGGCAATGACGAAATAAAAATCCCGTTCTCGCGACGCGATGCGCGCCCGGGCGTTTTTTCGGGGAAGAAGGCGGGAACCCAAGAGACGAGCCAACGGAGATTTTTATCCACTTCATCAACATGACCTTCGGTGCCTTCTGGGGGTTGCAGCACCAAAGCTAAATGACTTCACTGTCGCCAACAGCGAATCTACAATCCATTTTCTCAGCAACCGATTTTCGAAATCGGTTCGCGAAAGCTCTCGATAGAAATCGCGGACATCCGCCGCCGCTTTCAAAAACTCATCGAACGGGTTTTGCCATCGATCCTGTTCGCGCTTAACTTGATGCGCTACTACCTCCAACAGAGCTGGGACGCTACATCGAAATCCTAGGTCACAGAGCGGAAACGTCTGCTGCGTACGTTTGCCCGCTTTATCCATCGCGACCTCAAATGGAATGTACGAACGAGCATACCTGAGCACTGTTGTTAGTGTTGGGGTGTCGTGATAGCCATGCAAATCAATATCGTGACGCGAAGCGATCAACATGGCTTTAATTGCCGGAAATCCCCAAACGGCGTCGTTCTTTAGGTAGCTCGCTAACGCGAGTGTCGAAAGAGACTCAAGCGATTGGGCTTCAAGCTCGGACGTGTACAGGTCCTTCTTCTGATTCAGTAGTATCGACTGAAACCCATTTACGGCCGTCAGTGCGGCATCGTCCATGGCGTATTTAAGTGCAGTGGTCGTGCATAGCCCGTGCCAAAAGCAGGGACTAAATGCAAGCGGCGCTTTTCTCAATCCGCCATCTGACGAATGCACTATTGTCATCGCGTGCGTCGTCATTTTTACCAACGCGTCTATGCAATGCTTGACAACAAGTTCGTTGGAGGACTTTGCTGCATCCTCGCAAATAACTCTGATACGTTCGTATATCGGATTGAGAACGTCGCTGATGTCGCTGATGCCGCCCGCGAAAAGATTGTCAAAGTCGGGAATAAGTAAGACGCTATTTCGTCGGGTCTCAGAATATTGAGTTCCAATGTTGCTCATCCCAGTTACGATGGCGTTCACAGCGCTGGTATCACGGCGCGGTATCAACTTGTGGGCAATTTCATCTAACTGAGCGATCCAAAAGCGGAGCGCGTGTGACACTTGAGACGCGGAAAAATAAATGGCGCGTGATGCGTCCGTTATTTCGCCTGTACCTGAGGCAAGTCCTTGAATTCGGGTGAGCCTTTGGACGATGCGGCCAACGTGATTTACGAGGCCAGCGCATTTTCGAACGACAAGATGAAACGCCGTTTGCGGATTGAGCAAATCAAGAATCCGCCTGTAGTAGCCGCGCAGTGCGTCTAGCGAAATACCCAGAAGCAGAAACTGGATGCCAATAGAAATTCGTGCGTCCATCTTAGGTATGAAATTCGTACCCAAAAGCACCGACGCACTCGTTGTTGCCACGAGTGTCAAAAAAGCGCCGAGAAGCCAACGGTCTTGGGCGTATAGCTGCAAGATTGCGGGTGAGAATGCTTCTGCCGCGCGTTGCGCCGGGATGATTGATAGTGACAAGAGTAACGCAAGCGCAGCTCCGATCATTTGGGCGCATGCCAATTCTACTTCACTCGTTCTCAGATGCTCGGTATCCTGAACGAAGACTATGAATAGCAGTGAGATCAAAATGGCAACGATGGTTGCGGACCACCGTCCGGCATAGGCCAATGCACGGCCGGTCATACGCGCCGCAGTTTGCTGCGCTCGAAACAGGCGCATCAGCGCGACAACGCGGGCCTTTAGAGCGACCTTGAGTAACGACCGGCGGCAGCGGCGAATTCGAATGTGCACGAGGCGAATTGCCTCGGTGCTCTGCGCAGTAATGATCGCGCGCGTTTCGCGGCGCCTCGACGCAAGATATGCCATTGCGCGATCGATCAGAACATGGTCACTCTTTAACTCAGATTGGTGCCTGCCGAGTTGCTGTTTCGGGGGCTCACCTGTAGCCGGCCGCTTCGCCTTCGTTTGTTCGGTCCCACGAGGTTCTACAGCCGCGATTTGTTGCCTAGTCTGCTCAAGGGCTCGCGAGATGGTATCGGTCGAAAGATTGAGTGCGGCCGGCAATCCCTGAATGAGGGAGCCGGTCCTTACTAAATCGCCGGCAAGAAGTGCCGCGAGTCGGCGGAGCCCTTTCGTTTCGTTCTTGTAACCTGCGAGCCGAACGAGTTCTGCTTTGCTTAGACCAAGTTTAAGACACTGGGACGTGATGAGAGTCTCGATTGCGAAGCCTTGGCGGCGAGACTCGGTTCGACCATCATGACGCCCGTCGGGCAAAGGCCAGCACGTAGGGCGGATTTCATCCGCCGTAATGAACGAACGTAGCCCGGATTGAGCGGCAGCGAAATCCGGGATGCACGGTGAGGCTTGCGTTACCCACCTACCTCGTTATGGCCGGACTTGTTCCGGCCATCCACGACTTGCTTTCCGATTAGCAGAAACAAAGACGTGGATGCCCGGCACAAGGCCGGGCATGACGAGACGGCGGGCTACAAAACCAAAAATTAACCCTGGCGATTGGCGCTGCCTTAACCGTCGTCGGCGACATTGCCGGCATGGCATTACCGCGACCGGCGCTGTCGACCGAAGTGGAAGCCGCGTGGCGGTTTCTCCAGCTCAATTGGCTTGTCTGCGCCGCCATCACCGCGGTGCTGGCGTTGAGCCTCCTGGTCACCGGCTTTTCGCTGGCGCTGCCGGGCGTGGCGGTCGCCATCGGCTATACCGGCATCTACGGCGGCTTCGCGCACGCCAATGCCGCGTCGCCGAAGCGGCGCGATCCGCAGGTGATGTTCGTGCTCGCCGCGCTGGCGCAGATCGCGCTGATCGCCGCGGTGATGACGCCGCTCACCTATGTCGCGGCGGCGCCGAACCTGCCGCTGCAAGACGCCAATCTCCTCGCCATCGACCGGGCGCTGGGGCTCGATTGGGCGGCCTATGTGCGTTGCGTCAACGATCACCCGGTGCTCGCGGCGTGGCTCGGCTACGGCTACAACATGATCCGCTGGCAGGTGTTCGCCGTGCCGGTGGTGCTGGCGGCGAAGGGGCTTTACCGGCGCATCGCCGAATTCCTCTTCGCCTTCGGCCTGGCCTTGATCGCGACCACGATCATTTCGGCGCTGGTGCCGGCGATCGGCGTCTATCAGCAGATCGGTCTCGATCCGGCGAGCCTGCCGAACATCGAAGCCGGCGCCTATTTGGAGCAGCTGCGCGACCTGCCGCCGACGCGCGACGGCACGCTGCGGCATCTCGATCTGTTGGGGCTTGCCGGCATCGTCACCTTCCCGAGCTTTCACGCCGCGTCCGCCGTGCTTTATTCCTGGGCGCTGTGGGGCGCGCGCTGGATGCGGCCGATCGTGGTGGTGGCGAACGGCGCGCTGCTGCTCGGAACGCCCATCGTCGGCGGTCACTACTTCATCGACATTTTCGCCGGCGTCGCCGTTGCGGTCGTGGCCATCGCGGTGTCGCGCCGGGTCGGACGGATGGTGGCGCGGCGGCAAGCCGGCTTCGCTGCGACGGCGATGCCGGCCGTGCCGGCTGAGTGGTACCAGCAGCTCGAATCAATCTTGGCGCGGCGTACGGCTGGCGTGGACCACGGCGATGTCGTCGGCATAGACGCGGCGCCGGCAGCGATCCCGGCCGCCGTGCCGGCTGAGTGGTACCGGCAACTCGAATCAATCCTGGCGCGGGGTGCGGCGGGCGTGGACGACGGCGATGTCGTCGGCATAGACGCGGCGCCAACCCGGTAGCCGGTCGAGAAGCGCAACCGCCGGCGTCGTCGGCAGCAACAGCGTCGCCTCGATGCGGTTCTCGTCGAGGAGCCGCAGGAAATCGGCAAGATTTTCCAGGTTCACGGCGCGGTGGTAGCGCACCACGAAGGCTTCGCCGTAAAGCTCGGTGCGGCCGTCGATGAAGGGCGCGATGCCGACAAAATCGAGATAGCCGCCCAGGGCGTAATCGTTGAGGATCGGTCCGCGGGTGGCGCCGGTGAGCGCCTTGACCGCGTTCGCCGGCGTGATGGCGGCGGCGGGCGCGATGGTGTCGCGGGCCGCGTTGGCGCCGGTGACGGCCGCGGCGGCGGCGACCAATAGCAGAGCGGCCGCGGCGGGCAGCCATGACCAGTGCCATGGCCGGTGCGGCTCGGCCTCGCCGCTGTTCGCGGCGAGTGTGGCGAATTGCATCGCCAGCGGCCGCGCCAGCAACAGCGGCGCCAGCATGCCGAGCAGATCGGCGTGCCGCGACTGCGACAGGCTGAAGTGCAGCACGCCGAGCAGCACGAGGATGCGGAACGGCGGCAAACGCACGCCGCGCCATAGCGCCAGGCCAATTGCCGCCAGCACGACCATCTCGTAGGCGCCGAGCTTGCTGAAATCTTGCGGCCGCCATTCGACGATGAGCGACAGCGCCTGGCCGAGCGACAGGATGCGGATCGTCGCCGCGATCAGCTCCGGGCCGTACGGATTAAGACATGCGGCGCCGAGCGCCAGGAAGCCGAACGCGATCCAGTCCGTGGCCGTGCGGCGGCGCTGCGGCGCCGGCGAAAGCCAGATCGCCTCGCCGGCGATGACGCCGTTCATCGCCAGACCGAAGATGAAGCTGCCGTGCAAGTTCGCCCACAGCGTCATCAGCGGCAGCAGCCACCACGACGGCGGGCGCGCGGTGTCGACGGCGCGGATCAGCGCGGCGATCCACGTCACCATCAGTGGCAGCGCCAGCACGTGCGGCCGCGCCATGATGTGCGGCGAGGTCAGCACCAGCGCCGCCAGCACCGCGGCGATCGTGGGTGTCGGCTGCCAATATTTGAGCAGATAGCGCGCCAACAGGCCGAAGGCCGCCGCGGCGGCCGCCGCCGTCAGCGCCGCAACCGCGACCCAGCCGCCCAGCGCATAGGCCGCCGCATAGGCAATTTGCGACAGCCACTCGTAGGCGACCCAGTGGGTGGCGTGCACGGTCTGCGACAACGCCTCGCCGGTCGGCAGCGCGCGGTGTTCGAGAATGAGGCGGCCGAGCGTAATGTGCCAATAGGTGTCGGCGTCGCCAAGAAGCCGGTTGCCCAAGACCATGAGCAGCAGATAGACCGCGATGGCGACGAGCCAGGGCTTGGCCGCCGAAACATCGAGGCTGCGGCTGACACGAATTGTTTGCTCGGACATGCGCGCCTCGGAGCGGAGTTCAGTCCGAGCATAGGCAGCGCCGGGCAAAAGTCCCGCGCAGCTTGGACGGGCGCCAAGCTAGCGGCGCGGCATTGCAAAACCCTTAAAACCGGGCTTCGCCGCGCCGGGTCCCCTCGTTGGGAGATGTCTTTATGCGCGTTTGACCAGCCTTAAGATCACCAGCAGGATCACCGCGCCGATGAAGGCATCGATAATGGCCGCGACGATGCCGGTGCCGATGGCGACGCCGAGATACGGCAGCAAATATCCGGCAATGATGGCGCCGATAATGCCGACCACGATATCGCCGATGAGGCCGAAGCCGCCGCCTTTGACGACCATGCCGGCAAGCCAGCCGGCAATCGCGCCGACGATCAGCCAAACAATGATGCTTTGCGGTTCCATGTTTCCCCCTGATCCCTTGCCGGCAAGGGCTTGCGCTACGCGCGTTCAGCGACGCGCGCCGCCAACCATAAGGGCTTGTCCGCGCACTGTCAGCAGCGGCGGCCGACTTGCCGGCACTTATGCACCTCAAGTAACTTATTGCGCTGCAACATCAGGTGCGGCAGACTGCCGAGCAACGAAAACCGATCGAGGATATCGCGATCAGCGGTTTGACACGGGAGCCCCCCATGGCCGTCGCGCAGAAGAAACCGTCAGCGGCGCCGCTGAAGGATCTCTATGACATCGGCGAGGTGCCGCCGCTCGGCCACGTGCCGGCGAACATGCACGCCTGGGCCATCCGCAAGGATCGCCATGGGCCGCCGGAAAAGTCGATGCAGCAGGAGGTGGTGCCGACCTGGCCGATCGGCGACGACGAGGCGCTGGTCTACGTCATGGCCGGCGGCGTCAATTACAACGGCGTCTGGGCCGGGCTCGGCACGCCGATCTCGCCGATCGACGTGCACAAGAATCCGTTCCATGTCGCCGGTTCCGACGCCGCCGGCATCGTCTGGGCGGTCGGCTCGAAAGTGCGGCGCTGGAAGGTCGGCGATGAAGTCATCGTCCACTGCAATCAGGACGACGGCGACGACGAGGATTGCAATGGCGGCGATCCGCTGTTGTCGCCGTCGCAGCGCATCTGGGGCTACGAGACGCCGGACGGCTCGTTCGCGCAATTCTGCCGCGTGCAGTCGCGCCAGCTGATGCGCAAGCCCCCGCACCTGACCTGGGAAGAATCGGCCTGCTACACGCTGACGCTGGCGACCGCCTATCGCATGCTGTTCGGCCATCCGCCGCACATCCTCAAGCCCGGCGACAACGTGCTGGTCTGGGGCGCCTCCGGCGGGCTCGGCGTGTTCGGTATTCAACTGGTCGCCGCCTCCGGCGCCAACGCCATCGGCATCGTGTCGGACGAATCGAAATCCGAATACGTGTTCAATCTCGGCGCCAAGGGCGTCATCAACCGCAAGGAATTCAAGTGCTGGGGCGCCATGCCGCTGGTCGGCACGCCGGAATACGACGCCTGGGTGAAGGAGGCGCGCCGCTTCGGCAAGGCGATCTGGGACATCACCGGCAAGCGCGACGTCGACATCGTGTTCGAGCATCCCGGCGAAGCGACGTTCCCGGTGTCGTGCCTGGTGGTCAAGCGCGGCGGCATCGTGGTGTTCTGCGCCGGCACCTCGGGCTACAACATCACCTTCGACGCGCGCTATGTCTGGATGCGGCAGAAGCGCATCCAGGGCTCGCACTTCGCGCATTTGAAACAGGCCAGCGCCGCCAATCAGTTCGTCATCGATCGCCGTATCGATCCGTGCATGAGCGATGTGTTTCCCTGGGAGAAGATCCCGTACGCGCACGAACTGATGCGCACCAACCGCCACAAGCCGGGCAACATGGCGGTGCTGGTCAACGCGCCGTGCACCGGCTTGCACACTCTCGAGGACGTCATCGAGGCGGCGTCGATGCCGGAACTGAGCCGGCAATCCGCCGTGACGGCTTAGACGAATCCCGTTCAGCCAGCGGCAATCAGTTTACGATCACTGCTTCGCCTGCTCGGCGGCGTTTTTGGCCGCCGATTTTTCGGTGAGCGCCATCACGGCGCGATAAGCGTTCGCCAGACCGGCACCCAAATCAGAATGCCGGTCGGCGGATGCCGGCAGCTTCGCTGTGGTCGTGATGATGGCGCGAATATCGGCGGGCTTGAGCGATGGTTGAAGTTCGAGCAATAACGCGGCGATTCCGCTGACATGCGCGGTGGCGACTGACGTTCCCGTCGTGATTTGGTATGCCGCACCCGGCGCCAGCGCGAAAATCTCGACGCCTGGAGCGGCCACCGTAATGTACGCGCCGTGATTGGCCATGTTGTACAATCTGTCATTGCTATCGGTGGCGGTGACCGCAATGACGTTGGGATCGGCTGCCGGGTAGAGCGGCGCAGAATTCGGGCCCGCGTTACCGGCGGCCGCTATCAACACCATGTCTTTCGCATATGCAGCCGCCAGCAGGCGATGCATTTCAGGATCGGCGGGACCGGCAAAGCTCATATTGACAACGCGCGCCGCATTTTTCGCCGCCCACTGCAGACCTTTGTAGATGGCGAAAGAGGTTCCGTTGGCCGCCGCCGGAGTGTTGCCGAAGGCGCGGGCTGCCAGGAGGTGCGCGCCCGGCGCGATGCCCAAGAGCTTGGCATGTGCGGCGATGGCGCCCGCCATGGCAGTCCCATGGTTGTCCGGCTTCTCGTCGCCGCCCAGCGCGTCGAAGCTTTTCACGATCGTTCCGTCGAGATTCGGATTAAGTTCGTCAACTTCCGAATCGATTATGGCGACCGGGATATTTTTACCCGTCGCAATTTGATGCGCTTGTTCGATTTGCAGCTTGTCAAGTACGTATTGGGCAGGGTCGCCTCGCATATCGGGAGAAATTTTCGCGACCTCGTCCTGCAGCGTAAATACATAGTTGGGCTGCACGCTGGCGACGATGCGTTCGTCCTCGAGGGCGCCAATCGCATCGCCGACCGTCCGGCGGCCGCCTATGCGCCAGCGATAGAGCGTGCTGCCGACTAACGGGAAGCTTTGTGATTCGAGTTGCGTCAGATTGTACCGCCGCGCGAGCTGTTCGATCGCTTGCGGCGTTGCGCTCGGCGAAAACGCGGTGATCACTTCGTTGGGAACAAAGCGGCGCTCTCCGCGCGGCGGCATTCCGCCGCCAGCGCTGCCTCCGCCGTTGTTGTTGCTGTTGCCGACGCCCGGTCTGCCACCGGCACCACTGCCGCCGGCATAATTGCCGCCGCCGTCGCCCCCGTAGGGGAAGTCGCCGCGGCCGATAATCCCATGATGCCCTGGCCCGCGACTGCCTTCATTGGCGAGGCTTCCACCGTTGGTCCGTGGGGGCCGGTCGACACCGCTAGCGCGACGCTGCGGCATCATCGGCTTTCGCGGCGTTGGGTGAATGCCGGCGCGTGGCCCGAATCCGCCCATGCGTCCGAAGCCGCCAAACGCCGCAGCAGGACTTAATTCGCCGATGACGCCGGCGATCAGAAGGACGCCGCAGAATATCAATCCCAAAATTGGACGCAGGTTCTTTGTGTTGCGGCGCATGACAAATACCCCTATCGATCATTTGGTCGGCACGATAAGGCCGACAACCGGGTCTAGCTGCAGCGTCTTGATCATCCGCTCGGCATCCGCCTGCGGCAGCTTCGCCTCAGCAATGCGCACTCGGTATAGTCCGCCTGCCGACGGTCCTGCCGCTATACTGAGTTTGTTGGTTTCTAGAAACTTCGTGATGTCGGCGGCGCTGGCCTGGGGCTGGAATCGGACCAGGACGTAGTCGCCTTTGTCGCTCATGGTCGAGGGCGCCGCGGCCGTTTCGTAGCCGCTGGAGCTTCTCTCGTTCAGCAGGATGCCGGCGATCAGTCCGGCCTGCAGCAAGATGGCGAACACCGCCGCGCTGGCCGACCACGCCAGCGTGCGCGGCGACAAGGCAGCGAAAAACTCCCCGATGCGTGCGGCGAGATTGAGCGACGTCGCCGGGCGGCGCGCCGGCTCGGCGTCGATCTTGGCGAACAACGCCGCCATGGCACGCGGCGACGGCGCGCCCAGCGTCTCGTTGAGATGGATGGTCTGCGCCAGTTCCTCGCGCACCAGTTTGTAGCGCCGGGCGAGCTCAGGGTCTTTGGCTAGCGCAGCTTCAACCCGCTCCCTGTCGCCATGTCCGAGCGTTCCCGCGGCGTGCCAGGGCAAGAGATCCTCGATCTCGTTCGCTTCGCGTTCGTCCGTCGTATTCATGGCCAACCTCGATCCACCCCTTGCTCCTTCAGGAGCTCGGATAACTTCTTGCGCGCGTAGAACATGCGCGTCTTAACCGTCGCTTCCGGGATGCCGACAATGGCCGCGACTTCTTCCACCGATTTCTCATGATAATAGACAAGGTCGACGATCTCTCGATGTTCGGCCGAAAGTTTGGTCAGGCAGTGCCGCAAGACCGCGCCCTTGTCCTTCTTCGCCAGCGCAACTTCGGGATCGTCGGCATCATCCTCGATTGCGCCGGCCGTCTCTATATCCAGTTCCTCCTCGTTGCGGCGTCGAAGCACCGAAAGGGTTTTGAAGCGGGCGATGCTCAGCATCCAGGTCGAGACGGTTGAGCGCCCCTCGAACTTGCCGGCTTGGCGCCAGACGTCGAGGAACACGTCGCTAATCAAGTCTTCCGCCGTCGCTTCGTTGCGCACC
Source organism: Xanthobacteraceae bacterium (assembly GCA_050010955.1). Taxonomy (GTDB): domain Bacteria; phylum Pseudomonadota; class Alphaproteobacteria; order Rhizobiales; family Xanthobacteraceae; genus BOG-931. The sequence goes on from JBEKJZ010000018.1 coordinate 33,213, forward strand.
AGCCGCAACACAAACCGGTAAACCCGGACATGATGGCGTGCGAACAGCGCCTGCATCGCGAGCTGATCGCCGTTGGCGATCCTTCCAATCAGCACTTCGTCCGAAGTCGTCTGCATCGGCAGGGCTATCGGCTCGTGACATTAGTCGTCAGCGGCGGCCCACAGGTTCAAGTAATAATAAAAAGAAATTTTGTTCGGCGGGCAGCCGGTCGCCGCCCGCCAGTTTCGCGTTTCGGGCGCCAATCGGCAAGCCAACGGGGCGTAGTTCCAGCATTTACCGGGGTTTTGGGCGGTTTCCCCGGCCAGTACTTTCCAAAAGGGGAAGGGAAGGCGGCCCGACGACGATTATCGCGATGCGCCTTTGAACCTTTCTCCCTGAGCGCCGACCAAAGGGTATCGCAACATCTAACCCTGGAGAACGGTCATGTCACGCAAAGCCATCCTCAGTCTCGCAACCGCTACGATTATCGCAGCCGGTCTTGCTTCAACCGCGGCGGATGCCCGCGGGTTCGGCGGCGGTTCCGGCGGCGGTCGCGTCGCCAGCGCTCGCAGCCTCGGCGGCGGCAACCACTTGGCCGGGCGCGGCAACGTTGGCCGCTTGGCGACGCTCAACCCCGGTCGCGGCGGACGCGGCGGCCATCCCGGCCATGGCGGGCTCCATGGTCATCATCACCACCGCATATTCCGTAACGGCATCTGGATCGATGTCGACGGATACGCCGACGACTACGTGGACGCCCCGGTCGTCGCGACGCCTGGTCCGTGCACCTGCCTGACCAAGACCTATACCAAGGACGGTCTCGTGGTGTTCGCCGACGTCTGCACCAAAGAGGCGGCCAGCGCGCGAGTTGACGGCACCGCCACGGGCGCGATCGAAGTCCCGACCGACGGCAAAGCAACCCCGTTGTCGAATGCTCCAGTCGACAACAAAGCAACGGCGCAACAGCCGACGTCACCGAACTACGCGGGCCGCACCTACGCCGACTTCCTGGGGGCGAACTCGCAAGCGGTTTCTCAGGCTGCCCAGAAGAACTAAGGTTAGCAGATCGCCTTGAGCGACAACTTTGGACGATATAGGCCGCCCGCGCAGCAATCGCAGGCGGCCCTTTCTTGGCTACGGGTGCAACGTCTGCGTCTTGTTTTCGCGCACGCGCGCGATCGCGGCGTTGAGCTCGCCGCCATAGATGAAAATCCAGGCGCTGTAATAGAGAAACACCAGCGCCACCATCGCCGAGGCGAGCCCGCCGTAATAGGTCACGTAGGTGTAGGCGAAATCGGCGAGGTAGCGGCCGAAGGCGAAGCCGCAGGCGAGCCATAGCATCAGCGTCGCGGCAATGCCGGGAAAGACGGTGCCAAGCCGCCGCCGCCCGGCCGGCAACCACATATGCAGAATGACCAGCGCGATGGCGATGACGACGCCGCCGATGCCGAAACGCGCGACGTTGTAATGGGCTTGCAGCGGCTCGATCCACGGCGCATAGGCGGCGGCCGCCCGAAACACCAGCGGCCCCAGCACCACGAGAAAGGAAAGCGCCAACAGCGCGATGGCGCTGACTAGCACATAGCCGATCGACTCCAGCCGCAACAGCCACCAGCTTCGCTCCTCGACGAGCCCGTAAGCGCGGTTGAGCCCGATGCGCAGACTTTCGACCCCGCTCGAAGCGAAATACACCGAGAGCACGGCGCTGATGGTCAAGACGCCGCCGCGCGCCGTGGTCAGCACGTGGTGAATCTCGCCGGCGATCGGACCGGCGACCTGTTGCGGCCAGGTCCCGACGATCAGGCGGGCGACCTCGTCGGCGAGATTGGCGGAGCCGATGAAGCCGGCGAGCGACGTCACCACGATGAGAAACGGGAACAACGCCATCAAGACCGACAGCGCAATATGGCTGGCGATTGCCCAGCCGTCATCGCGGTTGAAGCGGTAGAAAGCCTCCAGGGCGACGCGGTAGCTCAGGCGGAAGGTATTCAACGCGGGCGGCCTCGGCGGTGGATTTCGCGTTATTCAGATACGTCATTCCGCGCCGGCTGCGAAGCCGGCCCGCGTTCGATCACTGCTGCACCGACGCCGTCAGGCCGTCACCGCTGGAGTTGGCGTTGCCCGCCGCCGGCGGATGCCGATATACCGCATTGTGGCATACTGGATGAGAAACAGGCCGAGCTTGCTGACGATGCCGTAGACCGACATGAACGATGCCCAGGTCACGACGCTGAAATTCAGCGCGACGATCAGGTTCAACGCGGCGGAAAAAAACATCAGTCCCGACCAGATGAAGCCGAAGATGAAGGCGATGTCCGGCACCAGCTCCTTGGCGACGGGCGGCAGGTAGCGGTTCATCCATCCCGGCTTGAGCATCACCAAGCCGACGACGAGGTAGATCAGGCTCGGCTTGACCATCACAAAGCGCGGATCGTTGGTAATGAGCGTGGCCGTGCCGGCGCCCACCACCAGGAACAGGCTCAACCACTGCATGGTGTCGATCGGCCGCTTGCGGACGAACTCCCAGCCGATCTGGGCGACGCCCAGCGCGACGCCGAGGGCGACTGCCAGCGGAATATTTTTGCTCAGGAGAAAAACAACGAGAAAAAACACCGTCGACGCCAGGTCGAGGAGCAGAAGCTTTGCCGCGGCGAATAAATCCCTCATAGGGCGCTCATTTCTCCGTCGGCCACGATAGCCCCATCGCGAGGAGTTCGCATCCGTCAGGCGGACGAGGTCGTGGGGCGCAATTTGCGGGTGAATCTTGGCTTTTGTGCAGTGCACGCGTAATGTCCAAGGTTCGTCCGGCGTCGTCCCAACAGGCTCATCGGAGCTATTTATGCCGCTTGCCGCATCCCCCAAGCCCGCCGACCACCAACTGATCGCGATACTCGGCCAAGTGGTTGCGGCCGTGGACGCCTTGTTTGCGGATGCGCGCCGGGCGGTCGCCGAGCGGGTGATGCAGGACGGCCGCGCGGTGCCGCGGGCGCTCGACCGCGAACAGCGTGCCACCCACGGTCTCGCTTGGCTCGCGACCTATGTCGAGGCGCTGCGCCAGCTCGCGGCCTATGCCGAACGCCTCACCGCGAGCGGCGATTTCGGCGAGATGGAGGAGCTTTTGGTGCGCATCGGCGCCGGCGAATATCTGGCGCAGATCTTCGGCGGCATTCCCATGAGCCAGGGCGAGATCGTGCGTCTCGCCGACCTCGGCCTTCCTCCCGCGACAGCGGCGGCGCGCATGACGCCGGCGGTCGAGCATCTGATCGCGTTCGGCAACACCGCGCCGCGCCGGGCCCGGCTGGTCGAGCTGATCCGGCTGCAGCACGAGGCGACCATCGGCGCCTGCGGCCTCGACGAAACGCTCGATTCGATCCGCGAGGAAATGCGCAAGTTCGCCGACGACGAGGTGGTGCCGCACGCGCACCAATGGCACCTGCGCAACGAGTACATCCCGCTCGATATCATCGGGCAGATGTCCGAGCTCGGCGTGTTCTCACTCACCATCGCCGAGGACTACGGCGGCATGGGGCTCGGCAAGGAATCGATGTGCGTGGTTTCCGAGGAGCTGTCGCGCGGCTATATCGGCGTCGGCAGCCTCGGCACCCGATCCGAGATCGCCGCCGAGCTCATCCTCGGCAGCGGCACCGAGGAGCAGAAGCGCAAGTGGCTGCCGAAGATCGCCTCGGGCGAGGTGCTGCCGACCGCGGTGTTCACCGAGCCGAATACCGGCTCCGATCTCGCCGCGCTGAAGACGCGCGCGGTGCGCGAGGGCGATGTCTACAAAGTCTACGGCAACAAGACCTGGATCACGCATCCGGTGCGCGCCGACCTGATGACGCTGCTCGTGCGCACCAATCCGGCCGAGAAAGGCTATCGCGGCCTGTCCATGCTGCTCGCGGAAAAGCCGCGCGGCAGCGACCGGGATCCGTTTCCGGCCGCCGGCATGACCGGGACCGAGATCGAGGTGCTCGGCTATCGCGGCATGAAGGAATACGAGATCGCCTTCGACGGCTTCGTCGTGAAAGCGGAGAATCTCCTCGGCGGCGTCGAAGGACTCGGCTTCAAGCAGCTCATGGCGACTTTCGAATCCGCGCGCATCCAGACCGCGGCGCGCGCCATCGGCGTGGCGCAATCGGCGCTCGAAGACGCGCTCGGCTATGCGCTCGAGCGCGTGCAGTTCGGCGAGCCGATCGCCAATTTCCCGCGCGTCGCCGACAAGATCGCTATGATGGCGGTCGAGATCATGATCGCGCGGCAGCTCACCTATTATGCGGCGCGGCAGAAGGATTCCGGACGGCGCTGCGACCTCGAGGCCGGCATGGCGAAGCTCTTGGCGGCACGCGTCGCCTGGGCCGCCGCCGACAACGCCGTGCAGGTGCACGGCGGCAACGGCTTTGCGCTCGAATTCCCGGTGTCGCGGATTCTCTGCGACGCCCGCATCCTCAACATTTTCGAGGGCGCCGCGGAAATCCAGGCGCAGGTCATCGCCCGGCGGTTGCTCGACGGGTCGAACTGAATGACGTCGCGTCAGCGATGATTTTAACTTTTCATTAAGCATAACAAAGGCACGGTGATACCGTGCCTAGGGCTCTGAAAACCGTCCGGCTGCTTTCTGTTGTTCTGATCGCCGTTATGATGGCGGCTTGCGCGCGCTCGTCTGTTGTTACCCACAAGTACAGATCGCTCGCCGTGAACCGAGAGGCGTCGCTGAAACCCTCCCAGCCGTTCCAGACCAAAAACGGGCTCGCCAGTTTTTATTCGGAGGGGTCAGGAACGGCGAGCGGCGAAAAGTTAGTGCGTGTTACCAATCTTTCTAATGGGCACGCGGTCACAGTTCGTATTAACGACCGCGGCCCATTTGTTCGCGGTAGAGATGTCGACGTATCCTATACTGCGGCACAGACGCTAGGAATGACCGAACAGGGCGTTGCCAAGGTCAAATTGGAAATCGTTCACTAGTGTCTCGATTCCGAAGTTCGCATCATTATGCGGCACCCGCGTTCGCGAACTTCGCAATCGAAGGACATCGCTAACCCGGCCAGCCATCGCTGCCGCCCCTGCCGCGCTGCCGAGTCAGTCGACTTCCGGGTTGGGTCATCTTCGACGGATAAGGCGGTAGATGACGAGTCCGCTGAGCCCCCATGGCCGACGGACCGCTGCACTGCAGCCGACGACGCAAGGGGCCTGTAGCCGAAGAGTTGGTGCACATTGTTGAGGAGGAAGCGGCCGAATCCGGACAACAAGTAAGGATCGTCGCTTCGCAACGCTGTGGAGTTGGTGTAAACAACCCAACAAGATGTCATTCGATGACAACTCCCGAAACGTGAAGTCTTATGCGAGGACGCGATCATGGCAAAGGATACCAAGCCGTTGCAAGATTTGAACGCAAATGCGAAACAGGTTGTAGAGCAGACCATGGAACAGATGCAGGGAGCGGTGGATAATTATTTCAATTTTATTCAGAAAACAATGTCATCATATCCATTAGGCGGGACGGAGTTCGGCGAAAAGCTAAAGAGCTACGCAGAAAAAAATATCGCCGCGACGAACGAATACGTGCTCAAACTGAGCCTAGCCAAGGATCTCCAAGAGGCTATTCGAATTCAGACCGAATTTGTCCAAACGCAATTTAATGCGTTTGGTGAACAGACAAAAAGCCTCGCGGAGACATTTACAAAGGCAGCAACAGAGGCGGTCAAGATGCGTTTCCAAAAATCTTGACTGGGCGACCGTGCTATTTACGCACTCCCGAAACTAGATGCTTCACCAACTATCGGCCGGGAGATCGGGTGAGTAATACGGACGCGGCAGATTTGGCGGTGCTCTTGTGTCGCTCATGGTTCATTGGCGCGCTTTTTTAATTTAGCAAACGCGCGGCCAGCGAGCCGGCCCAGTGTGGTCGCGGTGGAGTCGAGCTCCTTGCGTAGGTCGGCGCGGCCCGCCTCGAATGCATGGAACCAACGGCGGAAGCGGGCGAGTTGATCCGGCGGCAGCTTGGCGATGGCTTCGGCGATCTCTTCGACTTTCATGATGCGTAATATAGCACTGCCGGGGTTTGGTCGAACCGATTTGGACGCCCCTCGCGACCATGACCTCACGGCGAGCCGTCTTGGAGGCACTCGGCCATATTGACCACTCTGCGGGGAAGCTCCGACCCGATAGGACTTTATGGCTTACTGGGCGGAGTGTCTATCGCGCCACCAATGTCGTGTAGCATCAGAAGCCGACGTGAAGGCCTCGGTTTGGGCGATGTTTGCTTAGGGCCGATTTTGTTGCAGAAGTCGTTTGAGTTTTTCGACGAACAGTGATTCGGTCGCTGCGACGCTAACCTCGACGGGAGCGAACGATGATGGGGCGGCTCAATCGGGATCAAGGGCAGTT
>JBEKJZ010000019.1:0-37902 GCA_050010955.1 Xanthobacteraceae bacterium
CCAGGCGGTCAGCGACCGCTGCGTCGTCCTCGTCCAGCAGTCAGACACGATCCGCGACAACACGCTCTTCCACTGGTGGCCATGTCAGCGAGCAAAGAAGTGATCAGCCGGAGTTGGTATTACTCCTTCGCGCTGCCGGGCCGTGCGGACTGTCGTCAAGCACTCGCCGAACCGGGCGACGATCGCCTGTTCTTCGCCGGCGAAGCTTGCTCCCGCGGCGACTTTTCGACGGCCCATGGTGCGTTCCGAACCGGCGTCGCCGCTGCCGATCGGGTGATCGCGGTTCGATCCGCGAGCCACCAATATGGTCTTGCGGGCGATTGATGGCCGTGCGCGGTGCAGCAGCCATATCGTCGTGACGCGACTGCGAGCGAATTAAATCGCTTTTAGTTGGTGGCTGTCGTCTGCTCGCTTGGAGAAGCAGCTCCGTGCGAAACCTCAGCGACCTGCCGCGGCCGCCAGATGGCGACGTGGGTGATTTCGGCCACGCTTCTTTCGCCGTCGGCGACGACGATGGCGTCGAATTCAACGATCGCGTGACCCTTGGAAACCGCGTTGGACGTGATCCTGGAACGCAGCGTCAGTTGTTGGCCGACGTGCACCGCGGCGTAATTGCGCAGCTTGCTGCCGACGTGGATCCAGGGGCCGAGCACGACGTTCTGTACCAGCGCCTGATTGGCGAGCCGCAGGATCTGCCCGGGATGAACCAATCCCTCGGTGCGATAGATCGGCTCGGTTTCGCGGATGTCATCGAGATAGTTGCCGAGCATCGCGCGGTCGATCGTCACTGGCGTAATGCCGAGTGCGCGGCCCGGCGCCAGCGACGTCTCGTTGGCCGCTGGCCGCTCTGAAGGCGGTGTGGCTATCGGCAGCGCGTCGAGCGGCGGCGCAACCCGCTGCTCCGCTGGAATGAAAGCGCGCCCTGTCGCGCACCGATCCTGGGCGCTCGTCACGGAGAGGTCCAGCGCGTCGCCGTCCTCGGTCGCCGTCACGCGCGCCACGGCGCCGTCGTAAACTGGCTTTAGGAAGCGGCACTCCGCTTGCCCGCGCTCGAGCCAGTTCCGGCCCCAGCGCGCCACCGGCATGTGCGCCATGTAGGCGAACACCTCGACTCCGGGAACGAGCCCGCCGCGGAACCCGAACCGCCGCGCCATCGCGTCGTCATGAATCTTGTTCTCGGAAGCCGTCGCCGTGTTGAAGGCATTCAACTCGTACGCGGCGATCGCTGCGCTCACGGATCAACCCGCATCCGCTACGCCGCCGCCTGCGCGCTGCGCAGGATTTCTGCAAATTGCGGATAGGTCTCCGCGAGTTCCTGCGTGACGCGGCCGCGGAGGATGGCGTGGGTTTCCGCGTCGGGTGCCGGAGTTTGCGGCGGCTCGGCGGGCGCGTCGTAATCGAAGCCGGTATTGGCCTGCACCTCGGCCGCGGTCGCGCCGCGGTGGACGCTGCGCAAGGCAAAGCGCTTGCGCGCCGGGTCGAAAGAAAACAGCGCCATGCCGGTCAATAGCGCATAGGGTCCGCCGCTGCGCGCGACACCCTCGCTCGTCCCCGGCGCGCTGATGTAGTCGACCTTGTCGACCAACACGCGCGGCGAATGCTCCTCGCGGAAAAGGATGACGCGCGGTACCAGGAAATAGAGGAAAGCTGAGCCGAAACAGCCGGGCCAGCGCACGTCGGTACGCGGATATTCGCCGGTGCCGACCAAATTGATGTTGGCCTGACCGTCGATCTGTCCGCCGCCGAGAAAGAAGGCGTCGATACGCCCTTGGGCGGCGCAATCGAACACTTCGACGCCGCCGTTGGTAAAGAAATTGTGCGCCTGCGAGCCGAGGATCGAAATGCGCACGGGCTCGCGTCCGTGCAATTCGTTGCGGGCGCGCAGCAGCATCGCGCCGGCGGCGGGAATGGGCGAGGAGGCGCCGACCGCGACATGACGAACGCCGTCGAGAAGATTGGCGACGGTCGCGATCAAAAGCTCGCGCTGGGAATAGTCCGGCGCTGTCCGGTGCGGCGCGCTCATGCCGCCTCGGCCAGCCGGCGGGTGAAGCCGTCCATGTAGGCCGCGAAGCCCTCGGGCGTCCGCGCCATGGTGGCGTAGCGGGCGATCTCGGTGGTATCGGCGGGATATTCGCCCCACAAGCCGATCGGCCAGGCGCCGCGCGGAGCGACCGCGACGTGGTCGACGTAGAGTGCCGGCAAGACGCCGGCTGCGGAATCCTCGTCGTGCAGCAGCGATGTCTCGGAAATCCGCTCGACCGTGACCAGCGTCACCTTCGACGCATAGGCCATGGTCGCCAGCTCACGGCGGCGGCCGATGCGCACGTTGCCGAAACGGTCGGCTTCGGGAGCGTGGAACAGCGCAATGTCGGGATGGATCGCCGGCACGACGACAATCGGATCGTTCTCGGCGAACGGATTGGCGATGATTTTCCAGTCGGTCCGCGTCTTCAACAGATCACTGCCGACGATGCCGCGGATCGGCAGAAAGGGCACGCCCTTCTGTGCGGCGATCAGGCCGGAATGCACGGCGGGGCAGGTTGCGTCCATCAGACGGAAAGCGCCGTTGCGCACGCCGTCGAGGAACCGCGGCGCGCCGCCGGCTTCGCCGAGCGTCACGGCGCTGGTCTCGAGCACGCCGACGAGGCCCTCGCCGATCAGCATGTCGCCCTGCATGCCGGTGATCGGCACGCAGACGAGATGCAGGTTTTCGGGGCGGTGGGCGATGATGGCGGCGGTGGCCGCCATGGCGACACCGCAATAGTCGGCGGGCACCGCGACCCGCATCCCGGAACGTACCTGTGCAGCTAGCTCGTTGAGTGCGACGATCTTGGCCATGGTCTTCTTCCCTGCGCGTTCACTTCCCTGCGCGGCGCGGCAGTGACGGCCCGGCGCTTCTTTGTCCAAGCATGACGGGCGCCTGCGACCGATGCAAGAGCCCGTCCGATTTGATCTATCGCAAGGATTTGCACTGCAAATAGGCAGAACATGCCTTTTTTGTATGCGGGAGTCCAAATGCGTCGCCGCAATCTTATCAATGGGAGGTCGCCGCAAGACATCAACCGATGCGGCAAATCATCGATATCTTACGCGACGAGCACCGCAACATCGAAAAATTGCTGCTGGTTCTCGATCGCGAGTTGTCGGTCTTTAATCGCGCCGAACGACCAGATTATCACGTCGTGCAGTCGGTCATCGAGTATTTTCAGGACTATCCGGATAGCTGCCACCATCCCAAGGAGGACATGATTTTCGCCAAACTGAAGGCGCGGGATCCGGTCACGGCGGCAAGCATCGGCGACCTTGAAGCCGAGCATGGCAAGGGCTCCAAGCGCTTGGCGCGGGTGGCGCGGACGGTCGAGGGTGTGCTGGCCGACCGGGAGATTCTCCGGGATACCGTCGATGCGATCATCCGCGACTTCATCGACCATGACCGCCGGCACATGGCGATGGAAGAACGCGTGCTGTTTCCGGCTGCGATGCGGGTTCTGCTGCCGCAGGACTGGGCCGAGATTCGCGCGAAACTAGCCGCCAGGAAGGACCCTTTGGACACCGCGCTGGAGGCCAAATATCGCGCGCTACGGCACATCATCTTGCAATGGGAACAAGAGGCGGAATCGGAACGAACGCAGCGGGCCGCCGGCTCGGCTGCAGCACATTAGCGCCATCAGCGGCATCATCCATGCTGGAGTTTGCCGGCGCGCTTGTTTCAATTTGCCGCCGGACCGCTGTTCGATCGCTCACCGACAGGATGGCGAACATGTTTGGGCTCGCGCCATAAACCGCGTGCTTGCGACTCCATAACTTAACGCCCTCAAACTAAAGGCTAATTAAAATTTCGCGACCGTCCTTGCGCTATGTCAAGGCGGCGAGGGAACGGATCACCGAATGTCCGCCCGCTGAATCAATCTCACCACGTTGGCGGGTCGAAATCGATGGTCGACGCAAGTCTGGTTAATGCGAGCCTTGGGGCCGGGTTCAAAATCTTGGCCCGCGAAGATTTTTCCGACGTGACCTATTCCTTGGTCATCCATCACCCGTTGATGGCCAAGGCCGCGCGGCCGGGTCAATTCGTCATTGTCATGTCGCATGAGTCGGGTGAGCGGATTCCACTGACTATCGCCGATTTCGACCGTGTAGCGGGGACGGTGACGCTGGTCGTGCAGGCGGTCGGCAAGTCGACCAAGGAGATGCAGCAGTTGTGTCAGGTCGGGACCTCGCTCTACGGGATGGTTGGGCCCATGGGGGTACCGAGCCCGCTCGCGGGCAAGAAAAAGGTCGTCTGCGTCGGCGGCGGTCTGGGCGTTGCGCCCATCTTCCCGCAAGCTCGCGGATTTAAGGAGAACGGCGCCTATGTGATCGGCGTGCTCGGATTTCGCACCAAAAAGCTGCTGTTCTGGGTGGATAAATTCAAATCCTGCTGCGACGAATTGATTCTGTGCACCGATGACGGATCGGCCGGACTCAAGGGCTTCGTCAGCGACGGCATCAAAGTCGCCATCGCCGGGCATCGCGATATTGATGAGGTGATCGCCATCGGTCCGCCCATCATGATGAAGGCCTGCGCCGAGACGACGCGTCCGCACGGCATCAAGACCATCGTCAGCCTCAACCCCATCATGGTCGATGGAACCGGGATGTGCGGCGGCTGCCGGGTCAAGATCGGCAATGAAGTCAAGTTTGCCTGCGTCGACGGTCCCGATTTCGACGGTCATAAGGTCGATTTCAACGACCTGATGATGCGGCTTCGCCGCTACGCCGCAGAGGAAAAGGCCGCGCTGGATCGTTGGTCGGAAAGCTGCCGGATGATGCAGCAGGTGCCGCCGGTCCTGCAGGCCGAGGCCACCGAGACGGCCATGGTGTTGCCCGATCCGTTCGAGGAAACGCTGGGGGGATAGCGTGAGCCTGCATCGCGTTTGTCAGTTCGGAGTTTGTCGGCGGAGCGTCCGCCGCTCGGCGGCGGCAAAATAGCCAGTCACACGGAATTTGCATCATGGCGAAGAAGAAAAAGACCATCCGCAGCATTCCTCAAGAGCGGACTCCCGTACGCGAACAGGATCCGCAGCTGCGTGTAAAGAATTTCGAAGAAGTCAATTGCGGCTATACGCTGGAACAGGCGCAGAACGAGGCGGAACGCTGTCTGCTGTGCCCCGACCCGGCCTGCATCGCCGGTTGTCCGGTCAATATCAATATCCCGAAATTCATCGAAGCGATCAGCGCCAAGGATTTCCGCGGCGCTTATGACGTCATCACCGCCAGCAATCTGTTGGCCGCGGTGTGCGGCCGCGTCTGTCCGCAGGAGACGCAATGCGAGGGCGTCTGCGTAGTCGGCGAGACGCTCGAGCCGGTCGCCATCGGCCGCCTCGAACGCTGGGTCGGCGACTACGCCATCAAAGAGAAGTGGACCAACGTGCCGCATATCGAGCCGACCGGCTTCAAGGTCGGGATCGTCGGCTCCGGACCGGCCGGCATGGCGTGCGCGGCGGACCTCGCCAAGGCCGGATGCGAGGTGACGGTGTTCGAGGCCTTCCATCAGGCCGGCGGCGTGCTCAAGTACGGCATCCCCGATTTCCGTCTGCCCAATGCGGTGGTCGATGCGGAAATCGACAATCTGCGCAAGCTCGGCGTTAAGTTCGAGTGCAATACGCTGGTCGGCCGCTTGTTCACCATAGAGCAGATGCGCGACGAGCTCGGCTTCGATGCCGTTTTCATCGGCACCGGCGCCGGCTATCCGTCGATGCTCGGCATTCCCGGCGATTCGCTCAACGGCGTATTGTCCGCCAACGAGCTATTGACCCGCTGCAATCTGATGCGGGCAAAGGAGTTCCCGAATTACGATACGCCGCTGCCGCTCGGCCGGCGTGTCGCCGTGATCGGCGCCGGCAACACCGCTATGGACGCGATGAGGGTCAGCCTGCGGCTCGGCGCCGAAAAAGTGTACTGCATCTATCGGCGGTCGCGGGCGGAATGCCCGGCGCGTGCGGAAGAGGTGCACCACGCCGAGGAAGAGGGCATTGAATTCCACTGGCTGACCAACCCGGTGGAAGTCCTCGCCGACGACAAGGGCAATGTCCGCGCAATGCGCTGCATCCGCATGGAACTCGGCGAGCCCGACGATTCCGGGCGGCGGCGGCCGATCCCGGTGGCCGGCAGCGAGTTCGAGTTCGAGACCGATCAGGTGGTGTTCGCCATCGGCACCAACGCCAACCCGATCATCGGGCAAACCTCGCACCTTCGTCTCAACAAGCGCGGCTATATCGAGACCGACGAGACGCTGGCGACCTCGATGGCCGGCGTGTTTGCCGGCGGCGACATTGTCACTGGCGCCGCCACCGTGATCGAGGCGATGGGCGCCGGCCGCAAGGCCGCGCGCAGCATCAAGAACTATTTGAGAATTCGTGATTCCGGCGTCGACGACTTCAACAAAGCCGACCTCGGCACGTTCTTCGGGATCGATCTCCGGGAGCGCAACTACGCGCGGATTCGCGCCGCATAAGGTAGCAAGATGAACGACACCACTGCCGCAATCGCCGTCAAGCCGCGCCCGCGCGCGGTCAAGCCCGCGCAGCCCGCTGCGGGCAGCAAGACCGCCGTGACATTAAGCGAGCATATCGTCGAGATCGTCAGCGACTCGGGCGAGGGCGCCCAGCGCTGCGGACAGTCCTTCGGCGCCATCGCCGCCCGCACGGGCAACGGGGTCTGGACCGTGGAGATCATTCCCGCGGAAATCCGGCCGCCCGCGCGCAGCGTCGCCGGCGGCAGCGGTAACCGCATTCGCGTGGGCTCGGGCCGGGTCACCAACGGCGGCAACGAAACCGATCTGGTGGTCGCCTTCAACGAGCAGGTGCTGCTCGGCCGCGTCCGCAGCGGCGAGCTCAAACCCGGCTGCTTTATTCTGCTGGAAAGCATGTGGCGCGAGAGTAAGGACGCCGCCATCGCCGCCTCCTACACCGAGACCTACAACGAGCTCGTGGCGGCGGGATTCAAGGTCTACGAAATTCCGATGGAGCGCGAGTGCCGCAAGATCGTCGCCGACGCGCGGCGCGGCAAGAACATGTTTGCGTTGGGCATGCTGTGCAACATCTACAGCTTCGACCTGCCGCTCGCCCGCGAACAGATTGCGCTGACATTCGGCAAGAAGGACGCCAGCGTCATTCAAACGAACGTCAAGCTGTTGAACGCCGGCTTTGACTGGGCCGAGACCAATCTCGAACTGAAATACCGCATCCCGGCGACGCGCAGCACCGAACCGCAAATCATCATCGACGGCAACACCGCGCTGGCGCTCGGCGTGCTGGCTTCCGGCATGGATATCTGCGCCATGTACCCGATCACGCCGGCGACTTCGGTGTCGCATTATCTGAGCAGCGTGTTCGAGAATGTCGGCGGCATCGTGCATCAGGCCGAGGACGAGATCGCCGCTTGCACCTTCGCGATCGGCGCCTCCTATGCCGGCAAATGCGCCGTCACGGTCACCTCGGGACCCGGCTATTCGCTCAAGCAGGAAGGCATCGGGCTGGCGGTGATGGGGGAGATTCCTCTGGTCGTCATCAACGTCCAGCGCGGCGGCCCCAGCACCGGGCAGCCGACCAAGGTCGAGCAAGGCGATCTGATGACGTCGATCTTCGGCAGCCACGGCGACGCGCCCAAAGTGGTGATCGCGCCGGGCACGATCGAAGAATGCTTCTACTCGGTCATCACCGCACGCAAAATCGCCGAAACCTTCAACATGGTCGTGGTCATCCTCTCCGATGCCAGTCTGGCCACGTCGCAGCAGCCGTTTCCGCGGCCGCAATTCAGCGAGGCCTGGTTGGCGCCGCCGGTCGATCAGAGCGAAGTGCCGGAAGGACTCAAGCCCTATGATTGGAATCCCACCACCGGCCTGGCGCGCCGCTTCATCCCGGGTCAGCCCGGCGGCATGCACACCTTGACCGGCCTTGCCCACGATCGCCTCAGTCACGTCGCCTACGATGCGGAAAGCAACGAATCGAGCATTCGCGCGCGCAGTCTCAAGCTGGCGGCGCTGCAGAAAACCCTGAAAACACCGACGGTATTCGGCGATCCGAGCGGCGATCTCCTGGTGATCGGCTGGGGCAGCACCAAGGGTGCGATCGAGGAGGCCGTGGCCGCCGTGCGCGCCGACGGCCGCAAGGTGTCGTCGCTGCACCTGACGTTCCTGCAGCCGATGGCGCCGGGCTTAGACGAGATCATGAAGCGGTTCAAGAAAGTCATCACCATCGAAGGCAATTGGAGCGATGACCCGAACGAAACGATCATCGACCAGAGCAATCGCCGCTACTCGGCGCTGGCGACGCTGCTGCGCTCACGTTACCTGATCGACGTCGATTGCTGGAGCGAGGTGCGTGGTCAGCCGATCAAGCCGAGCTCGATCCGGCACGTCATCCTCAAAAAGCTGAAGCAAGGATAAGGCACGACCATGACGATTCACGTGAGCGAATGCCTGCTGCGGATGCACGACCAGCATTACGAGCTGGAGGATTACCAGAGCGGCGTGCCGCGCTGGTGCACCGGATGCGGCGACAACGCCATTCTCGCGGCGGTGCAGCGGCTGTGCCGCGACGAGGATCTGCGGCCCGAGAAGACCGTGTTCGTCTCCGGCATCGGCTGCTCCAGCCGCTTTCCGCACTACATGAAGACCTACGGCTTTCACGGCATCCATGGCCGCGCGCTGCCGGTCGCCGAAGGCATCAAGATGGCGCGGCCGGATCTCCACGTCTTCGTCAATACCGGCGATGGCGACTGCTGCAGCATCGGCGCGGCGCATTGGATCCACGCCATACGCTACAACATGAACATGATCGTGATGCTGCACGACAATCAGATCTACGGTTTGACCAAGAAGCAGGCCTCGCCGACATCGCCGCGCGGCACCAAGAGCAACACCACGCCGCGCGGCAGCTATCTCGAGCCGCTGCAGCCGCTGACCGTGACGCTCGGCGTGCAGAACGTTTCTTTCGTCGCCCAGGCGGTCGATTGGATTCCGGAAGTGCTCTACGACATCATTGCGGCGGCGTACCGGCACAAAGGCTTCTCCTTCATTCGCATCCTGCAGCGCTGCCCGGAATGGCTGCCGTCCATGTTCGAGCCGTGGATGCAGGATCCGCTTAAGACCTTGCTGCTGACGCACGAGAACGGTCTGCAACTCAGCCCGGGCGTGTCGAAGGTCTATAAAAATCAGGAACGGCACGATCCTTCCAATATCAATCGCGCGCGCGAGATCGCTTCCAGCCAGGATCCGATCCCGGTCGGCATCCTGTACCGCAATACCGAGATCCCCTGTTACGAAGAGCTGCGCAATGCCGGACAGCAGCGTTCATCGCGCTACATCAAGGCCGGCCTGGAAGCGGAATTCGACAAGTTCACCATCTGGCCACAAGCCACCGATCCCGAGGCGCGGCCTAGCGCGTGAGGACGCGGGTGAGTTCAAGCGAAAACGGTCAAGGCAAATCGGACATGCAAGCAGAACTTCAGGCGCTCATCGCCTTTCACCTCACCGGCCGAATCTCAGGCGGCGCGTTCGATGCGCTCGCCAAGAGCGATCTGCAACCCGCCATGCTCGCCGGCTATCGCGATCTCACGGCGCTGCGCTATGATTTCCCGATCGTGCTGGTCCGCGGCGGCGGCAAGCCGGTGCAATCGCTTTCCGGATTGGTCGATGGCGCGCTCAACGACATCGCGGATGGCGACCCAGAAAGGCTGAGGAAGCACGCCTACCGGCTCGAGCGGGAAATCCGGACCCTGGTCGCCGAAGGCGCCGCGGGCTCGCTGTCGAAGATGTGGGACCTCGCGGCCGCCGCCATTGGCGCGAAAAGCGACGATCTCTTGCACGACAGCCTGCGCCGCCTGCGCGCCGCGGTGAAGGTCGACGGCGATGTCGTCGGCTACGACAAGGCGATGCCGTTTCGTTTGTTCCAACACGCTTGGCAGAGCTTGCAGGATCGCAAGACGCAGAGTTTCCGGGCCGACATCAATAAACTGATCGGGAAACTGTCCGATATCCTGAGTGCGGACTTCGTCCGCTCGAAGGATGGGTTGAGCGCGGACCGGCTGCGCGCCACGGTCGGCGCGGCGCATCGCGACGCCTTCGATTTCGACGCGATGTCGCGCTTGCTGGTCGAAAGCTCGGCCAATGTGCCGATCGCGGAGAGCCGCCGCCGGCGGGTCCGCGGCTTGCTGTCGGTGCTCCGCGCCCAGCGCTTTTTTGCGCCCGCCGAGAGCGACAAAGGGGTCGATGTCGGCGAGCCGTATTCATTCGTGTTTGAAAGATGCGCCGACGCGGTCGCCGCCTACCGCGAACGGTTGCCGCGGATGATCGAGCTGACCAAGGCGATCGCCACCGCCAAGCTCGAAACCGAAGGGGAATACAGCGAAGGACGTCACGACGCCTTCTTCGCGGAGTTCGGCGACAACGGTCTCGATCCCGCCGACCTCGCCTTGTTCCCGGACTATCTGATTTGTCTCCGCGCCTCCGACCTCAGCTCGGCAGAGAGCGATCTGCTGTTGCACGCGTTCGTCGCCGGCATGCCGGCAAAGGTCGTGCTGCAGACCGACGATATCGTCGAGCCATCGCCGATCGAAGAAGAGTACCTGATTTCTGGCCTGCGCAACAAGCAACTCGCCAGCACGGCGATGGGTTTTGCAACGTACTACGTCTTGCAGGCGAGCGGCTCGAGCCTGTTCCGGTTCCGCGAGCAGATTCTCCGCGGGCTGGCCTATGACGGGCCGGCATTGTTCAGCGTGTTTTCCGGCGCCGGCGCCGGCGCCAGCGGCATTGCGCCTTACCTGACCGCCGCCGCCGCCGCCGAATCGCGGGCTTTTCCGGCGTTTGTCTACGATCCCTCGGCCGGCCCGGATTGGGCTTCGCGGTTCTCGCTCTCCGCCAATTCGCAAATCGATCTCGATTGGCCGGTGCAGCGGCTCGACTACGAGGACGCCGAGCAGCAGCGCGTCTCGGAAAGCCTCGCCTTCACGCTGGTCGACTTCGCCGCCTGCGATCCGCGCTACGCCAAGCATTTTGCCAAGGTGCCGCGAGGGAAATGGGGCGCCGATCTGTTGCCGGTAGCGGAATTTCTGGCACGTCAACCGCAGGATTTGACCGACAAGGTGCCGTGCCTGTTGATGGTCGACCGCGACAATCACCTGCAGAAAGTCATCGTCGACGACAAGCTGGTGCAGGCCGCGCGCCGCTGCGTCGAAGCCTGGCGCAGCCTGCAGGAGCTCGGCGGCGTGCACAACTCGCATGCGGCCAGACTGCTCGAACAGGAGCGGAAGATCTGGGCGGAGCAAGCGCGGCCGGCGGCGGTCGCCGCGGAAGCCCCGCCTGCCGCTGCGAGCCCGGCTGCCGCTGTGGCGCCGGCCGTTGTGGCTCCCGAATCCGCTCCGGCGGCGGCCGAACGGCCGTCGGACGATCCCTATATCGAGACGCCCCGTTGCACCAGTTGCAATGAGTGCACGCAGATCAACGATAAGATGTTTGCCTACGACGCCAACAAGCAGGCCTATATCGCGAATCCGGACGCGGGAACCTATCGGCAGTTGGTGGAAGCGGCGGAGAGCTGCCAGGTCTCCATCATCCATCCGGGCAAGCCGAGAAATCCCGACGAACCGGGGCTCGACGAACTTAAAGCGCGGGCGGAGCCGTTCTTATAGGAACGCCGCTGCCCAGCCATGCGATCGAGGTAGCACTGCGTTGCGGCAAACGGTCCCGCGAGTCCGGCGTCCTTTTGATCTTTATCAAAGAAACTTCGAAGTAACACATTCATAAAGCATCTGCCGCCGTCTCGATCCCTGAATCCTCGTGGGGGCTCGCGGTGCGGGGAGACGGCGTAGATCGCACCGTTTGGGCTGCCACACCAGCGAGGATGCGATCATGGACGCGAAAACCGACGCCGGCGTCAAGGCTGGCAAGCTCATACTCGGCGACAAGAACTGGTCGTTTCCGCTTTACAACGGAACGATCGGCCCGCAAGTTTTGGACGTCAGCAAGCTTTACAACGAGGCCGGTATCTTCACCTACGATCCGGGCTTCACCTCGACGGGCAGCTGCGAATCCAAGATCACCTATATCGACGGCGACGAAGGCGTCCTGCTCTACCGCGGCTATCCGATCGAAGACCTGGCCGAGCAGGGTGACTTCCTCGAGACTTGCTATCTGCTGCTCTACGGCGAGCTGCCGACCGCGGCCCAGAAGCAGAGCTTCGACCGCGAAGTGGTCAGCCACACGATGATCCACGAGCAGATGAGCCGCTTCTTTCAGGGCTTCCGCCGCGACGCTCATCCGATGGCGGTGTTGGTCGGCAGCGTCGGCGCCTTGTCGGCGTTTTATCACGATTTGACGGACATCCGCGATCCGGTCCAGCGGATGATGACCTCGGTCCGCATCATCGCCAAGATGCCGACGCTGGCGGCGATGGCTTACAAATATTCGATTGGCCAGCCGTTCGTCTATCCGAAGAACGATCTGAGTTACGCGGCGAACTTCCTGCGCATGTGCTTTGCGGTGCCGTGCGAGGACTACGTCAGCAATCCGGTGGTCGCCCGCGCCCTGGACCGCATCTTCACCCTGCACGCCGATCACGAGCAGAACGCCTCGACCTCGACGGTGCGGCTGGCCGGCTCGACCGGCGCCAATCCGTTCGCCTGCATCGCCGCCGGCGTCGCCTGCCTTTGGGGTCCCGCTCATGGCGGCGCCAACGAGGCGGCGCTGAAAATGCTCGGCCAGATCGGCTCCGTCGACCGCATCCCCGAATACGTCAAGCGCGCCAAGGACCCGAAGGATACCTTCCGGCTGATGGGGTTTGGCCATCGCGTCTACAAGCACTACGATCCGCGCGCAAAGATCATGCAGAAGACCTGCCACGAGGTGTTGCATGAGCTCGGCGTCAGCGATCCGCTGTTCGACGTCGCCATGGAGCTCGAGCGCATCGCGCTGCATGACGAGTATTTCATCGAGAAGAAGCTTTACCCGAACGTCGACTTCTATTCGGGCATCACGCTGCGCGCCATGGGCTTCCCCACTACCATGTTCACGGCACTGTTTGCGCTCGCGCGCACCGTCGGCTGGATTGCGCAGTGGAAGGAAATGATCGAGGACCCGCACCAGAAAATCGGCCGGCCGCGCCAGCTCTATACCGGCTCGCCGCGCCGCGACTATCGGCCGATCTCACGGCGGAACTAGAGCATGATCCGGAAAAGCCTGCCCCCGGACGCGATCCGGGGGTGGCAGCCGCTTTTCCGAAAAGATCATGCTCCATCGGCATATAAGCGAGCGATAGCGTCGTCACGAGCTGCGTGGACCGCCGGGTTGCGTTCAAGCTGCCTGCTGTGGAAGCATCAGCCCGCAATAAAACGGGAGGAAGGCGATGACGCAACCGCGGCTGAAGCATTTCGGCTGGGGCCGGGAAGGCGAGGGGTTGACGCCGGCCGAACTGACTTTTGTGCTCGGCCGCATCGAGCAGCGGTTCGGTCCGCCGGCGGGTGGTGAAGTCAAACCGCCGCGGCTGGAGGATATCAAGCTCGAACCGCCCCGGCTCGAGCCGCCCGCTTCGCTGCCGTTCTGCTCGACCGCGCTTTACGACCGCGCGGCGCACGCCCACGGCAAATCGTTTCCCGAATACGTCCGCGGGCTGTTCGGCGACTACCACAGCGCGCCGGACGTGGTCGCCTATCCGCGCACCGAACGGGAAGTCGCGGCGGTGCTCGACTGGGCGGGCGGCGCGCAGGCGAGCGTGACGCCGTTCGGCGGCGGCTCGAGCGTCGTCGGCGGAGTTGAACCGCGCCGCGATGCGGGCCGGTACGAGGCGGCGGTGACGGTCGACCTGCGCGAGCTTGGCCGCGTGCTCGAAGTCGACAAGACCTCGCGCGCCGCGCGCATCGAGGGTGGTGCGTTCGGTCCGGCGCTGGAGGCGCAGCTCAAGCCGCACGGGCTGACGCTCCGTCATTTCCCGCAAAGTTTCGAGTGCTCGACGCTCGGCGGCTGGATCGCGACCCGCTCGGGCGGTCATTTCGCCTCGCTCTATACCCACATCGACGACCTCGTGGAATCGCTGCGCATCGTCACCCCGAAGGGTGTGATGGAGACGCGGCGGCTGCCCGGCTCGGGCGCCGGTCCAAGTCCGGACCGGCTGCTGATCGGCTCCGAAGGCATCCTCGGCATCATCACGCAAGCCTGGATGCGGTTGCAGGATCGTCCCAAATTTCGCGCCGGCGGCGCCATGCGGTTTGCGGACTTCTTCACTGCGGCCAAGGCGTTGCGGGCGATCTCTCAGGCCGGACTCTATCCGGCGAACTGCCGCATTCTCGACCCGCAGGAAGCTTTCAACACCGGCGCCGCCGACGGCAGCGTGGCGATCATGGTGCTCGCCTTCGAGTCCGGCGATCATCCGGTCGAGGCGTGGATGGCGCGGGCGCGCGAATGCTGCGCCGATCACGGCGGCAAACCGGACCGCGCCGATAGCGCGGACGCGCACCGCGATGGTGCCGCCGGCGCCTGGCGCAACGCCTTCATCCGCATGCCCTATGCGCGCGAGCGCACCATCGAGCGCGGCATCATCAACGACACGTTCGAGACCGCGATCACCTGGGACCGGTTCGAGTCGTTCCACGACAAGGTCAAGGCCGCGACCGAGCGCGCCATCGTGGAGGCGACCGGGCGTGCTGGCTCGGTGACCTGCCGCTGCACGCACGTCTATCCGGACGGGCCGGCGCCGTATTTCACGTTCAGCGCCGCCGGGCGGCATGGCGAATTGAGCGCGCAGTGGCACACCATCAAGTCGGCGGGCCTCGATGCCGTGATCGCCAACGGTGGCACCGTTACCCACCATCATGCGGTCGGGCGCGACCATCGGCCTTGGTACGATCGCCAGCGGCCACCGTTGTTCGCCGCGGCGCTGAAGGCGGCGAAAGCGACCTTGGATCCACAGGCCTTGCTCAATCCGGGCGTGCTGATCGATCCATAGCCGACGGATTTTGAGGGTGCGAACATCAAACGCGGCGTGCGTCTTGCATATTGGCGCGCCTTACGCCGTAGACAGCAGGCGATCGAGCTCAAGTCATTGATCTCATGGTGGGCGCGACAGGGAACGAACCTACGCGCGCGCCCCCCGCAAAAAATCAAACACGGCTTTGCTGAAGATCCCGGGCTGATCAATATTGGACGCGTGGCCGGCGCCGGGAATGACCGTCTTTTGCGCGCCTGGAATACGCTTGGCCATGTAGTCGGCAGCGTTGAGGAACGGCGCGTCGTTTGCTCCGACGATCACCAGCGACGGCACTGCGATGCCAGGCAAAGAATTGATCACATTCGCATTCCTTTGCGTGAGCATGCCGCGGGCGGCGTTGACGAGCCCGCGAGATGAGCGATGCTCGCTCGTCGCTCTTTCCGGCGAGGTCGACTTCAAAAGCGAAAGGCCCTCGGCTTCCAACTTTGATGCTGTCGCGAGGGCGTTCTTGTTCCAAGCCTCTCTTGCTTCGTCGTTCCTGAACCCGGGTCCAGTATCGATGATGAGGAGCGCTGTGACCCGATCCGGACAGGCCGAGTAGAAGGCCAGAGACATGTAGCCTCCGAGCGATAATCCTCCCACGATCGCTTTCTTGGTGCCGACTGCATCTAAGAGAGCAGTTATATCTTCAACCGTTGCCTTCTCACTATATTCGCTCGGATCATCCGGGTAGTCGGAGCGACCGTGTCCACGCATGTCCCATAAAACGAGCCGATGATCTTTGCTAAGCGCGTCAATCTGACCGCGCCACATCTGGCTGGTAGCTGAAAATCCGTGCGTTAAGACGATGAAGGGACCCATGTCTCCATGGATTTCATAATAGAGCTTGACAGAACCTCTCTCGAGAAAAGCCATGTCTCGCAGCGATTTGGGTCTTGCCGGTGCCCGGCGGCCCCTGAATGAAGAGATAGCGTGTGGTCGTCTCAGGCGCCAAGCGGCGCCTTCACTTCGCTCCGGTTAGCATACCCCTGGCTGCAACGGCACGTCGGGGCGTGCTTCTCGTCATCGCCCCTTCTTTGCCGGCCTTCTGCCGGTGTGTCGGCCCTGCGCTCGCTTTCGTGCAGATGGTTCGAGCTTTCCGTTCGTTCCAGCCTTGGCGCTGCCCGCTTCGTGCGCAGAGGTCTGTCGATTCGAGCGCGGCGCGCCTTCTCGCCAAGGATCAGGGTAGATCAGACTGCGCAGCCCGCTCCGATCGAAATGGGCCCATCTGCCCTCGGGCTGTGCCAATCGGTCCGCAATGACGTAGACGGCGGCGGGGTTGTGTCCGAGGCCGCAATGGCTCGCCCACACTTCGACGCTCTCGGTGTGGGCGCGCTTATCCTCGACGCTGGATTGCCATGCGACGACGCCGTCGCTGCGGCTGAAGATCGAGGTCGTTGGCACCGGCGGCGGAACGTGCAATTCCAAGCCGCTGCAGGCGTTTTCAATCGAATGTCCCGCGAGGAGCTCGTAGAATCGCTGGGCATGGGTTGCCTTCGGGTTCTTGAACGGGCTTCCCATCGTGATGACCACGCGGACGTCGTCGGGCGCGTTTTTGGCGATCTCTCGCGCGAAGACGCCGCCGAGGCTCCAGCCGATGAGGCTCACCTTGCGGCCGTGGTGCCGGCGGATGTGTCGCAAGCGTTGCAACTTACGCTCGGTCAGCCCGTGCCGCACGCCGAAATTGCGGCCCAGCTCCCAACCGTACGCTGCGTAGCCCCGGTCGCGCAAAAAGGCGCGCAAGGGTGCCGTTGATAGGTCGCTGGCTCCAAGCCCCGGGAGCACCATGACCGGGTGCCCGTCGCCAGCGGGTAACCTCCGCAGCCACGGCAGCGCCCCGATGAATGCGCCGAGCTCATAGATCGCCCGTGCTTCCGCCAGCAGCAGCGCACGCGAAGGCGGCTCGATCTCGTGGGTCTGCATGGCTTCCCGGCCCCGCCCGCTCGATTCGCGAAAGAATACCCCGTCCGCCCGAATTTGAACAAGCGCATCGTACCGGGCCACGACCCCTATTCGGGTAAGCGCGGCCTCGAAAGACGCGTTCTGAGGTGATCGCCCCCCAGATGTGTTTCGGCCGCGGGGAATGCAAGGTGGTCCGATCACACCCATTCCCGTTGCCGTTGACTCAAATCAATGTTCTTACGCTCGTTCCCGCTAGTCTTCTCAAGGCCCTTTCCTTGTACAGCGTGGCCGTTGCGGCGCGCTCAGGCGGGAGCGATGCCATGCAATCGAACAGCCGGCAAGACGCTCAGGCCGAACACAAGCATCGCGGTTGCGTCCTCGTCAGCGGCGCGTCGGCTGGAATCGGCGCTGAGCTTGCCAGGGCCTTTGCCGCCAAGGGCTACGACTTGGTCCTGGTGGCACGCAGCCGCGACAAACTCGGCGAGATAGCGCGGGAGATCAAGGTCGCTCACAGCGTCCGGATCACGATCCTGCCCGCCGATCTGAGTGTCCCCGGCACGCCGCAAGCCGTGTGCGACGGTCTACGCGAAAAGGGTATCGACATCGACGTCCTGGTCAACAATGCGGGCGTGGTGTGTGAAGGCAATTTTGCCGACGTCACACTCGACGACCAGCTTCGCCTGCTGCAGATTGATATTGTGGCGCTAACTTCGCTAATGCATCTCCTTCTTCCGCCGATGCTGCAGCGCCGCAGCGGGCGCATTCTCAATGTCGCATCGACTGCAGCCTTCATGCCGATCCCGCGCGTGGCGACGTATGCCGCCGCCAAGGCTTACGTTCTGTCACTGACCGAAGCCTTGTCGGAAGAGCTGCGGGGCACCGGCGTGACGGCCACGGCGCTGTGTCCGGGCTTTACCCAGACGTCGATGCTGAGCGGGTCACGGCTCGCACGATGGGTCCCCTCCATGATGGTCATGTCCGCGGCGGCAGTGGCGAACGAAGGCTGCACCGCCTGCCTTGCTGGCGAAACGATCCGTGTCCCGGGCATCGCGAACGACATCGCGGTCCGTGGGGTTCAGTTTCTACCGCGGTTGCTGGTGCGCGCGGTCGGTGGCTTGGTGACAGGCCGAGGAGCCTAGCATGCGCGGCCGAAACAGACGTCCGCATCTTGACGAGAACACGCTTCACTCGACGACTTTGAGCGTGCGGGCGAACGGAATCGAGATCGAATACGCCGAGAGCGGCGCGAGGGATGCCCCCGTCATCTTACTGATCATGGGCCTCGGCATGCAGCTCATCGCCTGGCCGGACGCGTTCTGCGAGGGGTTGGCCGCGCGCGGGTTCCGCGTTGTTCGGTTCGACAACCGCGACGTCGGCGGATCGACGAAGATCAAATCGACGAAGCTATTGACGTTGGGCAGAATCGCGTTGGCCGCCGCGCTGGCGCGGGCGGTGGCAGGGCTGCCGGTCAAAGCGCCCTACACGTTGCGTGACATGGCGAATGACGCGATAGGCCTCTTGGATGCGCTGGGAATCGAGCGGGCGCATATTGTCGGCGCCTCGATGGGGGGTATGATCGCGCAGATCATTGCGGCCGAGCATCCGGACCGGGCCAAGAGCCTGGTGTCGATCATGTCTTCGAGCGGCAACCCGGCTCTCCCGCATCCCGATCCGAAGGTACTACGGGCGCTGTTGCGGCCGCGGCCGCGCAATCGCGAGCGCGCCATCCGGCAGGCGATGGAGCTTTATCATCTGATAGGGAGCCCAGGCTTCCCGACGAGCGAAGTCGAGCTTCGCGCCAAAGTGGAGCGCAGCATTAACCGTTGCTACTATCCGGAGGGGCTCACGCGACACCTCCTCGCCGTTCAAACGTCCGGCAGCCGGGTTGAGATGTTGCGGGGCATTCGCTTGCCGGCGCTGGTGCTGCACGGCAGCGACGATCCGCTGATACCGGTGGAAGCCGGCAAGGATACGGCCGCCAACATTCCCGGCGCCAAGTTGCGTATCATACCTGGCATGGGGCACGACCTGGCGGGAGGACTCGTACCCATTCTGGTCGATGCGATCGCGGAGCATTGCCGCAGTGCGGACCGGTCGGCTGCCCGAGCCGCCGCCCCGTCGATCCAGAGGACACGATGAACCGGCTCTCCGCAGTGGATGCTCTCTTCCTCTATCTCGAAACGCCCGAGACCCCGATGCATGTCGGCAGTCTGACGATTTTTGCTCCGCCGACTCCGGACGACGTCTTTCGACGCTTCCGCGATCACTCGGTGGCGCGTTTCGATCTGCTGCCATCCTACCGCCGGCGAGCGAAGACGATGCCGCTTGGCATCGATCATCCAGTATGGGTGAACGAGGATGACCTCGATCTCGATTACCACTTCGCCCGTATGGCCCTGCCGCAGCCGGGAACCATGCAGCAACTGCGCACCCTGGTCGCGCGCCTGCACGCGATCGCGCTCGACCGCTCGCGACCGCTGTGGCAATACTACGTGATCGAGGGCCTGGAAGACGGCGGTTTCGCCGTGTACATCAAGGTCCATCACTCCGACATGGACGGAGTGGCGGGAATCGCAACGCTGCCGTTCGTCTACGATTTCGAGCAAGATCCGCCTCCGCTTAATACTCCGACGATGCGAATCGCGAAAGCGGAACGGCCCGACGTCCCCGACATGGTGGCCACGGCGTTTGCCGACTTCCTGCGCCAGGGGCGTCGGGTGCTCACATCTTTGCCGACCGCCGTGCGCACGTTAGTGAGGATCGGACGGCACCCGGTTCGCGACATCGGTTACTTCGTCGACGCGGTCGCAGCCGCCCCGAGGACGATCTTCAACACGACGATCTCGCAACGGCGCAGCTTCGGCACGTCGTCGCTGTCGCTGGCCGACGTCAAGGCGGTGGCCAAGGCCAGACATGCAACGATCAACGATGTCGTGCTGGCCATTTGCGCCGGTGCCCTGCGCCGTTACCTGATTGACCGTGAGGCGCTGCCCGACAAGCCGCTGATAGCCGCCGTACCGGCCTCGCTGCGCGAGCCGGGCGACAACCGCTTGGACAACCAGGTGGTGTTCACGCTGTGTAGGCTGGCAACCGACATCGCCGATCCGCTCCGGCGGTTTGCCGCCACCGCGGCTGCCACGCAGGCGGCCAAGGAGGTATTCTTCGACGTCAAGGACGTATGGCCGACCGACATATCGATATTGGGCGCGCCGGTGATCGTGGCAGGCCTCTCCTGGCTGTGGCGAATGACAGGCGCCGCCAATCTGCTGCCGCCTGTCGCGAATGTCGTCATTTCCAACGTGCCGGGTCCGCGTACGCCGATGTACGTCACCGGCGCGCCGGCCGTGCACTATTTTCCGCTCTCGATTCCGTATCATGGCGGTGCGTTGAACATAACGGTCGAAAGCTACGTCGATAAGCTCGAGTTCGGGCTGCTCGCGTGTCGATTGACCGTGCCGCGCGTGCAGGCGATCGCCGACTACCTGGTTGAAGAATTCGAAGTCCTCAAGCGTGCGAACGAAGCACTCAGTCGGCCAGATGCCATCGAGACCATCGAAATCGCACCATCGGTGTTGTCGGCCGGCGTCAATCCGGCGCGAGCGAAACTGAGGGCTTCGGCCGCCGGGCAGCCTTCCGCGGCGAAGCCCATCAAGACGACAGCTAGCGCCACGCCCACAATCGAACGAGCCGGATCGACCTCCGCCAGGCGAGCGCTCAGACGCACCGTTTCCTCGCCAGGTCTAGCCAAGACATAGAGCGCCTGCGGCAAAGCCGGAACCAGCAGCAGGCGCTTCTACTCGCGCGGTGGCGGACCGCTCGCGTGCGGGTCCACCCAGGATACATGTGCGGGTCCACCCAGGATACATGAATGAGCGCGTTTGCTCTTGGGGCGGCCTTGCGAATCATAGAGATAACAGCCTTCAATTGTTTTGCGTTGCCTTACGCGTTAAGCTGCTAGGCACGAAGACAGACGGATTGATTCTGTCGGAGGCTGTAGCGCGATCGCGCGGACTTTGGACAAGGGGAAGTCCCAATGGTCAATGCTGTTTCTTCGTCGGAACTTCGCGGATTCACCAAGCTGGCATTTGACGCTGGCGCGGGGCTGACCAGCCTGGTCGAATCCATGCACCACAACATTGCTCGTTTGCCAGGCTTCTTTGGAAGTCCGTCGCGAGAACCGGCGAGTGGCATTGCGGGACTGGTCTACCGGGGAGTCCGAGGTACGTTCGCGCTGGCTGGCGGGGGAATTGACGCCGTTCTCGCGCAACTCGGTCCCTGGCTCGGCGAGGCAAATCCCTCGCACGGCCGCGAGGCGGTGGTTGCGGCGTTGAACGGAGTACTGGGCGACCACTTGGTAGCAACGGGCAATCCATTGGCGATTGCGATGCGCCTGCGCCACAACGGGCGTTTCTTGCGTTTGGACCGAGACGGTCTCGCGGCCAGCATCTCCCGCCCGAGCGGTCGGTTGGCCGTGCTGGTGCACGGTCTTGGCCTGAACGACCGGCACTGGAACCGGAAGGGCCACGACCATGGTGCCGCGCTTGCCCGCGACCTCGGCTACACGCCACTCTATCTCCATTACAATACAGGGTTGCATATTTCCATCAACGGCCGTGCCTTTGCGGAGCTGCTCGACGCCTTGCTCGCGCAGTGGCCGGTGCCGGTAGAGGAAGTGATCATCATTGGGCACAGCATGGGCGGGCTGGTGTCGCGGAGTGCGTACCACTACGGCTCTATTTCACGACATGACTGGCCACGGCGCCTCGACAAGCTCATCTTCCTTGGCACGCCGCATCACGGCGCACCGCTCGAACGCGGCGGCCATTGGCTCGAGCTCACCCTCGGGAAGCACCCGTACACCGTGGCGTTCACGCATCTTGGCAGGATCCGCAGCGCCGGCATCACCGACCTTCGCTACGGCAATTTGCTCGACCAGGATTGGCAGGGCCGTGATCGCTTCGAGCATGCGGGCGACGCGCGGCAGGCCATGCCTCTCCCGAAGGGAGTGCAGTGCTTCGCCATCGCGGCAACGACCGGCAAAAAGGTTGGCGACGCTTTTGACCGGGTCCTCGGGGACGGGATCGTGCCGCTGAGCAGCGCGCTTGGACAGCATGAGCAACCCCACCTCGCTCTGTCGTTCGCAAAGTCCCGGCGATGGATCGGCTATGCGATGAACCACCTGGAGCTGCTCGATCGGCAAGAAGTTTATGGACAGATCAGGAATTGGGTCGAAAGGTGACGCCGATTATTCACGGAGACATTGCCGCTAAATCGTAATCGCAGCTTGCTGGTGATGGCACCCGAGCCGATCATGACTCGATACTCGACTCACGTCACATTGATCGCGGCGCTTGCCCGCGGCACTCGCCCAAGCGCCACCGCAGCGCAGATTTCCGCAAGCTTGCTTCGGCCCGGGCCATAGCAGCCGAGCATTTCGAGACACTCTCGCCCGCGGTTTAGCGCCGGCGGCGGCGGTGACGAGCGTCAAGCCCGCGGGTGACGAGTCTCTTGCGAGATTTTCTTGGTCACGGCCGTCAGCTCAGCGACGCGGTGGGAGAGCGCGTCGATGTCCTTCTTGGTCGGAACGCTGAATGTGTGGAGCGCGCGGCCCACCCGATCCTCGAAAACCTTCTCCAGCTTGCCCCACGATTCCTCGGCGGCCTTGGCCGCCCGGTGCTGAGCCGATTCACCCTCCTTCACCAGCGCTTCAAAGATCTTGGTACCTTCCTTCTGCGCCGTGGCAAAAGCCCCAAGACCCGCCAACCAGATTTGATTTGCCGAATCACGGACCGCAGCCGCGAACTGGCCGCCGTCGCCTGCCAGCTTGTTCAACTTCTTCACCATGAAAAATCCCTCCTATTTGTCGAACGGGGATCAAACTTTAAATAAAATTATAGCAGCTCACAAAGAATCCGCATTGAGATAGGTCAAATCGATCGCGCCGCTGGCCGCGCAGCAGGTATCCATTGCAGCATGTCGGCTAGACACTTTTGATTTAAATCAATTGGATTGATGATTTAGATCGTAGCTTTGTTCGAAAAAATTCTCGTACGGCGAGGTCAGCCATGTCAAACAATCTCATCGATTTCAGTCCCTCAGCATATCAGTACCCGCTTCTCATCAAGCATCTGCTGCATTATCCGCTAAGCCACTCGCCGGAGCAGGAGATCGTGTACCGCGACCTGAGGCGGCACACCTACCGCACTTTCCGTGAGCGCATTGGGCGCTTGGCGAGCGGCCTCTCGCAGATCGGCGTCAAACAGGGTGACGTTGTCGCGGTGTTGGATTGGGACAGCCACCGCTATCATGAGTGTTATTTCGCGGTGCCCATGATGGGAGCGGTGCTGCAGACGGTCAATCTCACGCTTGCGCCCGAGCAACTCGTATTCGTGCTGAACGATGCGGGCCCATCCACCGTGCTGGTCAACGCGGACTTCCTGCCGCTTGTCGAGAAGCTCGCCGACAAGCTGCAGACGGTGCGCAAATTCGTGTTGCTGCACGACGGCAAGCAACGGCCGACCACGCGTCTGCCGATCGAATGCGAATATGAGGAATTGCTGGAATCGAGTTCGCCCTTCTTCCAATTCCCGGATTTCGACGAGAATACCCGCGCCACGACCTTCCATACGACGGGCACGACCGGCCGGCCGAAAGGGGTGTATTTCAGTCACCGTCAACTGGTGCTGCACACGCTGGCCGCGTTGGTCGAATACGGGATGACTCCAAGCCAGGGCCGGTTTCATCGCGAGGACGTCTACATGCCGATGACGCCCATGTTTCACGTCCACGCCTGGGGCTGCCCGTACACGGCGACCCTGTCGGGCGCGAAACAAGTCTATCCGGGGCGCTACGCGCCCGATGTCCTCCTGAAATTGATAGCGCAGGAGGGTGTGACGTTCACGCATTGCGTGCCGACAATACTGCAAATGCTGCTCACCGCGCCCGGCAGCAAGGATGTGGATCTTTCCAAGCTGAAGATGGTGGTCGGAGGCTCCGCACTGCCACGGTCGCTAGCCAGAGCCGCGCTGGCGCGGGGTATCGATGTCTTCGCGGGCTATGGCCAATCCGAGTCGTGCCCGATGTTGACCGCTATACACCTGACCACGAAACAGCTCTCGGAAGAGCCAGAGCGGCAGGTGGAGCATCGCACCAACCCCGGCCTGCCGGCACCGCTGGTGGATTTGCGCGTCGTCAATGCGGATATGCAGGACGTGCCGCGTGACGGCAAAACTCCCGGCGAAATCATCGCACGTGGCCCCTGGCTCACCATGGGTTATCTCAACAATGCCGAGGCATCGGAGCAGCTTTGGGCCGGCGGTTACCTGCACACCGGCGACGTCGCCACCTGGGATGCCAACGGATTCATCCACATAGTCGATCGGCTCAAGGACATCATCAAGAGCGGTGGAGAATGGATCTCTTCGATCGACCTAGAGGACATCATCTTGGAGAAGAAAGGCATCCTCAGGGCGGCCGTCATCGCCGTTAGAGACGCCAAATGGGGCGAACGTCCGATGGCGCTGGTCGTTTTGGACCCTGAATTCACTGGCAAGGTCGAAGAAAATGCTATCCGCGACCACGTGAGGTCCTATGTGGACAAAGGCATCATCGCCAAGCTCGCGGTGCCTGAGCGGATTATGATCGTCAAGGAGCTACCGCTGACTACGGTTGGTAAGATCGACAAGAAGGTACTGCGCGAAAGGTATCAGCGCCAAGAAGCGGCATGACACACCGCGGAAACCTCCGCGCACCAGGTGAAACGACTGAAGTGTCTCCGACTGGGAGTTCCTCATGAATAGGCTCTCCGCATTGGACGCTTCCTTCATCTACCAGGAGACGCCCGAGACTCCGATGCACGTCGGCAGCCTGACTATTTTCGCGCCGCCGGCCAATCCGGACGACATCTTCGCGCGGTTTCGTGACCAGACCGCGGCACGGCTGGAGCTGCTCCCGTCGTACCGTCGGCGGCTGCAGATGACGCCGCTCGGCATCGATCATCCCGTGTGGGTCGACGACGACGATGTCGACCTCGACTATCACATCCAACATGCCGCGCTGCCGAAGCCGGGCACGATGGACCAGCTGCGGGCACAAGTCGCGCGGCTGCACGCGATCCCGCTCGATCTAACGCGCCCGTTGTGGCAATATCATCTGATCGAGGGTCTCGAAGACGGCGGCTTCGCCGTCTACATCAAGATGCATCATAGTGACATGGACGGGGTGGCCGGTATGGCGACCCTTGACGTGGTGTACGATTTCTCGCCCGATTCCGCACCAGCCGATCCTGTGCGCAAAGCTATTCGGTCAAGCGCACAGCCATCGGATTTCCTCGAGCTGACCACCACGGCGTTCGCCGATTTCTTGCGACAGGGGTTGCGCGCCGTGAGATCGGCGCCGAAGCTCGCGACGACGTTGGCGAAAGCGTCGCGGAATCTTGGCCGGGACGGCCGATATCTACTCGATTATACCAGGAACACGCCGCGGACGCGCTTCAACGTGGCGGTTTCGAACCACCGCTGCTATGGCACGTCGTCGCTGTCGTTGTCCGACGTGAAGGCGGTGGCGAAAGCGAGGAATGCAACGATCAATGACGTCGTGCTTGCGCTCTGCGCTGGCGCCCTGCGTCGCTATTTAATTGAGCACAAGTCGCTGCCGGATCTGCGGTTGACTGCCGCCGTGCCGGCCTCCCTGCGCGCGCCCGGCGATACCCGGCTGAACAATCAGGTGGTGTTCTCGCTGTGCCGCCTCGCAACCGACGTGTCCGACCCGCTGGCACGGCTTGCGGCAGCGCGGATCGCGGCCAGGGAGGGCAAGGATCTGTTCGCCGACGTGAAGGATCTTCTGGCCACGGACATCTCGGTGCTCGGCGCGCCGATCGCAATGACCGCGTTTTTCCGGCTGCTGCAGCGCACTTACCCAGTATGGTGCAACATAGTGATCTCGAACGTGCCGGGACCGCGCCAGCCGATGTACTTCGCCGGCGCCGCGGCGCGGCATTATTTCCCGTTGTCGATACCGTTTCATGGCTGTGCGCTAAACATCACCGTGCAGAGCTACCTCGATTCGCTCGAGTTCGGATTGACCGCGTGCCGAGTGGCGGTGCCCGACGTGCAACTCATCGCCGATTATCTGGTCGAGGATTTCAAGGCGATGCGGCGGGCCCACGATGCGCTCAGCGGGCCCGACGCGATCGAAGTTATTGAGATAGCGGCGCCCGAGCCTACCGCGAGTCGGAAGCTGGCCAAACGCAAGCGGCGCATCGCGGCAGAGCCTGTCGCGGCGGCGAAGCCGATTGAGACGCCCGCGCGATCCGAGAAACAGACGTCGCCGCTCGCCGCTTTGGCAACAACGCAGGCCGCGGAGGAAACCCCACCCTCCAGCTCGGCGCGCCCCGCAATGTCGGTGGCAACGCCGGACGCGCCGAGGAAAGACGCGATCCGTGGCCGGCCTGGCAACCGGCCCTCGCCAACGCAGGCGGACGATGGGAAAACCCGGCACTGAGGTAAAGCCGCCGTCGGCAATCCTGCTCGCGCTCGAGCCTCGCGGGCTGCTGAGCTTTCCGGCTTTGCTTGCGGCCGCACCATTCCTGGCGGCCGCGCCGCGTGGCCCGCGGCATGCCGTGATCGTCTTGCCTGGGCTCGGCGCCGACGACCGGTCGACCGTCGTGATCCGACGCTTCCTCTCCTATCTCGGCTACGACGTGCACGGCTGGAAGCGCGGCCGTAACATCCGCCCGCCCGGCGCCGATCTGCCGGCGATGGTCGAACAGATCCTCGCACTCTACGCCGCGACCGGGTCGCCGGTCAGTCTGATCGGCTGGAGCCGTGGCGGCATCATCGCGCGCGAGGCGGCGCGGCAGGTGCCGCACGCCGTCCGCTTGGTGATCACGCTCGGGAG
The DNA here is from genome assembly GCA_050010955.1 of Xanthobacteraceae bacterium. Lineage (GTDB taxonomy): Bacteria > Pseudomonadota > Alphaproteobacteria > Rhizobiales > Xanthobacteraceae > BOG-931. Next base: position 26,799 of record JBEKJZ010000019.1, read on the forward strand.
CCCGTTCGCGGCGCCGCACGCGAGCAATGTCGGCTTCGTCTGGCGGCGGGCGACGGGCTTGGACTTTCCGGCGTGGACAAACGAGCAATCGCGCCAGCTAGCGGAACCGCTGCCGGTTCCGAGCACGTCCATCTACTCACGTTCAGACGGCGTCGTCGCCTGGCGGGCCTGCCGGGAAGAGGAGGGACCGGACCGGGAGAACGTCGAGGTTCGCACCAGCCATACCGGGCTCGGCTTTCATCCGGCGGCGCTGTGGGTCATCGCCGACCGGCTGGCGCAGGCCCCCGGCACATGGAAGCCATTCCGGCCCGGACCTCTGGTTGCGCCGTTCTTTCCTCGGCCGGCGAGACCCTAGCGCAACAGGGATAGAGGTTGGTGGGAAGTGGGAGTGCCCGGCGGATTATCGCTTGGCGAACGGCAGTCGGAAGGCGGCCATTTGGCTGCGACCACCTGGAGCCCCTCGATCGGCAGGAAGTGTATAGGCAGATCAGGAATTGGCTCGGAAGGTGACGCCTGTTAATTCGCCCTGAGACATTGGGCGCTGGTCCGTACCGGCAACCCGCGGGTGATGACGCCCAAACCGATCATGACTTGATACCCAATCTCCGTGCAACACCGCGCCAGCCAGGGACGTTTCGCCCGCGAGCGCCACTCCCGCGCAAATCTCCGCGAACTTGTCAGCTTTGCCTTGGCCATGACAGCCCAGCATTTCGAGACATTCTCTCTGCGTCGCAAGGCTGGTGCCGCCTCCAACCGTGCCGACGATGAGCGAAGTCAGCGTCACCGACCAATAATAGTCCCCGTTCTCCAACAATTGGGAATACGTAACCGCGGCCTGGGACTCGGAAATGTCGGCCACGTCCTGGCCAGTCGCGATGAACATCGCGGTGAGGCCATTTGGTGCATGCGAGCTGTTGTTCGCCGACCCGGCAAGAAAGGCGCCTGTCGTCGAGATCTGACGCGCCTCGAACAGCTCCTTCGCATTGACGCCCATGAGATCCTTTAGAATGTCGTTCCTGAGAACCGCCTCGGCGACAACTCGCCTGCCGCGAGTTAGCAGCATGTTGATCCTGGAGTGCTTTTTATCGGTATCCATGTTCCCGGACAGGACATACTGTGCGCCGCCGGGATGGTTCTTCTTGATCCACTCACAAGCCGCGAGAGTCGCTTTGCCGACCATGTTCTGCCCGGCCGCATCGCCCGTGGTATAGTTGAATCGCAGATGTCGCAGGGGTCCAATGGAGAATTGCTGGATCTTGATGAGCTTGCCAATGTGCGTCGTTGCATCCGCCTCCCGCTTGATCGTTGCAAAATTTTCATCGATCCAACGGCCGAATTCCCGGGCGCTTACGGCGTCTTTAAATATGAAGACGGGTGAACGCTGCATATATTGTTCGACGACTGTCGTCCTCACGCCGCCGCATTCCGTCAATAACCGCATTCCCCGGTTATAACTGGCAACCAGCGTTCCCTCGGTGGTCGCAAGCGGGATGAAAAAATCTCCTTGCGCATGTTCCCCGTTGATTCGAAGCGGACCGGCGACGCCTATCGGCACTTGAGCCACGCCGATGAAGTTCTCGATGTTCCCTTGCAGGATCGAGGGATCAAAGGAATGTTTGGCGACGTGCGGCAGGTCCGCTCCGGTCTGCTCGCGGATGAACTCGCGCCTTATCGCCGCGTTCTTAGCGGTATAGTCGTTGACCTTGTCACGCGGAATTGCCGGTCGTCTTATCGCCGGTGCGGTCTCGGGCATCGTCGTTCTCCGTCGGCGGCATGACCGGTCCACGGCGAGCGGCCGTGGACCGGACCGCGCAGGGGCCTAATACATCATGACTTTGCCAAATTCGCCCCATGTCTTGCCGTCGAACCGCTCCAACTGCATTTGTTTGATCGGCGAGAAGTCGGTCGGGCTCGTCATGACCCTAATCCCCGGATAGAACACGCCGATCGGGATATTGAGGTTCGCGGCCTGGCGCATGACGTTTTCGCGAGTGAGATCGTCACCGCACTGTTTGAGCACCTGGACCAGCGTTTGCGCCATCGCGTAGCCGTACAGGTAATTGCCGTCGGCCATGTTGGCCTTCGGCTGATATTTGGCCATAAAGGCGCGGAAGTCCTGGAACGCCGGGTCGTTGTCCCAGCGCGGATCGTTCTGGTCACGCAGGTAGCCGGAAGAAATGAGCCCCACTGATTTCTCGGTGCCCGCCGCCTCCAGCACCGGCCGGGAGATCGCATTGTTTGAGATGAGCTGCAGGGGATGCCAGTTGATGTCGTAGGCCTTGCGGATCGCCTGCGCGCCGAATTTCGAGGTCGTGATGTTGATGAAAGCATCCGCACCGGAACTCTGCAGGGTGATGATCTGCGTGTCCACGGTCGCATCGGTAACCTCGTAGGCCTGCTCCGAGACGATCATCGTCTTGGCCTGCTCGCCGAGCACCTCCTTGACGCCGGCGAGATAGTCCTTCCCGAAATCGTCGTTCTGATACAGGATGCCGATCTTCGCGTCCGGCTTGTTCTCGAGCAGGTATTGGGCGTAGATTCGCGCCTCGGTCCGGTAGCTGGGGTTCCAGCCCATCGTCCACGGGTAATGCTGCGGATCGGCGAACTTGCTATCGCCGCTCGACACGAACAGCTGCGGCACCTTCTTCGAATTCATGTACGGCCGGATCGCCGTGTTCGAGGGCGTGCCGAGCGAGCCGAAGATAAGCAGCACCTCGTCGTGCTCGACGAGCCGGCGAGCCTGCTCGACCGCCTTGGGCGGCGAATAGCCATCGTCCGCGCTGATGAAGTTGATTTTGCGCCCGTTGATACCGCCCTGGTCGTTGATCATCTGGAAATAGGACGCTTCGGACGTGCCGATCACGGCGTAAGCGGAGGCCGGGCCGCTATAGGGCATGATATTACCGACCTTGATCTCGGTATCGCTTGCACCCGGATCGTATTTTTTTTGTGCCGCAGCCGGACCGGCCGCCCCGAGCGCCATGGTCGCCACGGCCAGCACTGAAATTTTGAGCCAATGCAGCATGATCGCCTCCATTATTTCGGAAATTTCAGAATTCCCTTTAGTCCGGCTAGCAGAAAAGCCGTTGAACCGCATTGAGGTGGATCAATTCTGTCACTTGCGCCAGCGCCGCACGCGCGCCGTTTTCCGCCCGCCTCGGTCAGGCCAGCGGCCGCGCTCGGCCCGCTTTGCGAATGGACGCGAGCGTTTGTCGGGCGAGGCCGGCCATTCCCGACGGCGCAACATACATGCAGACGATCAGCAGCAGGCCGTAGACCGCCCAGGGCGCCGCCTTCGAGACCTGACCGGCGAAATCCGGCACGAACTCGATGAACAGCGCGCCAAAAATCACTCCCGGGATCGAACCGAGCCCCCCCACCACGACCCCAAGCAAGAGGCTGATCGACAGCAAAATGTTGAAGGCGTCGGGTGAAACGAACTGGACGGCGATCGCGCCCAGCGAGCCGGCAATCCCCGTATAGAGCGCGCTCACGCCGAACATCAGCGACTTGAAAAGGCTGATGTCGACCCCCATCGCTGCGGCGGCGACTGGATGATCGCGGATCGCTATCATGGCGCGGCCAATCCGGCCGCGTAACAGGTTCCACGCGAGCACGAACATCGCGATGGTGATGGCGAGCGTAAACAGGTAGAGCCACTGGTCGGCGTTGACCGGCAAGCCATGTGGCGGGTCCGGCTTGATGATGACGATGCCTTGCACCCCGCCGGTCCAAGCACTGATCCCTTTATATTTGAGGATCTGCGGTGTGGCGGCCGCAAGGGCGAAAGTGGCAAGTGCGAGATAGAGGCCCTCGAGCCGCAATGCGGGCAGTCCGAACAGAAAGCCAACAACCAAGCAGGTCAGTCCCGAGATCGGGATCGTCCACCAATAATCGACGCCGAACCGAGTCATGAGAATTGCGGTAGTGTAAGCGCCGATCGCATAAAATGCGCCATGGCCCAGAGAGATCTGCCCGCTGTAACCGGTGAGCATGTTCAGCCCAAGAATTGCAATCGCGTAAACCAAGGTGAGGGTCAGTTGAAACACCAAGTAGCCGCTCGTAACAAACGGTAGCGCGATGGCGACAACGAGCAGCAGCAAAACGCCGATGATCAGTCGGGCGTGGAACACGACCGGGCGGGTGGCCGGAATGTGCCGCATGGTGTTGCCGAATGCCATCGCTATACCCGCGTGAGCACGGTCCGGCCGAACACGCCGGACGGTTTGACAACCAGGACCAGAACGATGATCACCAGCGCCACCGTCATCTTCAGCTCTGTGCCGATCAGATAAGCGCCAAGCAAGTTCTCCACGATGCCCAGGCTGAATCCGCCGAGCACCGCGCCCCAGGGATTGTCGATGCCGCCGAGGAGCGCCGCCGCAAAGGCATAGAGCAGAACGCCCGACATCATATTGGGGTCGAGGAAAATAATTGGCGCCACCATCATACCTGCGACGGCGCCAAGCGATGCTGCAAGCCCCCAGCCGAGTGCTACCATGCGAGCGACGCGGATGCCGACCAATCGGCTCGACACCGGGTTCTCGGCTGCCGCCCGCATGGTGAGACCGAGCTCGGTCCAACGAAAAAACACAAACAACATTGCCAGCAGAACGAGGGTGACGCCGATCGCGCCGACCTCGTGGGTCGAAATATAGCTGTTCGCCCAGAGCGGCTCGCTCGGAAACGGGCTGGGAAAGGTCTTGATGGTGTAGCTGAATATCCAACCGGCGATGCTGTTGAATACTAGAAGCAGACCGATGAAGACGATGACGGAGGCGAGAACGGGTGCGCCCGCGAGCGGCCGGATGATGGCGAGCTGAATGACGGCCGCGGCCAGAAACGATACGCCGATCGTCAGCAAGAATGCCGGCCAGTAGGGCAGCCCGGCATTGATCATCGACCAGGCCAGGTACGTCGAAAACATCGCCATCTCGCCCTGCGCAAAATTCACAAGCTCGGTTGCTCGGTAGATCATGACGAGAGCGAGCGCGAGGCTTGCATAGATTCCACCGGTCGCGAGGCCGGAAAACACCTGATGCAAGAGGCCACTCATGGTTGACCCGCTTCAGTAGCCCAAATACGACCGGCGTACCGCCTCGTGCTTCCGCAGCTCCTTGCTGGGTCCGGAGAGCGCGAGGCGGCCAGTCTCGAGAAGGTAGGCGTGATCGGAGAGTCCCAGCGCGAGGTTGACGTTCTGCTCCACCAACAGAATGCTCATGCCTTCTTCGGCATTGATGCGCCGCATGATGCGGAAAATCTCCTGCACCACGATCGGCGCGAGCCCTAACGACGGCTCATCGAGCAGCAGCAGCCGCGGCCGTGACATGAGCGCCCGCGACAGCGCCAGCATCTGCTGTTCCCCTCCCGACAATGTACCGGCCTGTTGACGCCGTCGCTCGGCGAGGATGGGAAAATAGCCATATAGTCGGTCGACATTGGAACGCCGCTGGCTCTTGTCACGTCTGACATGGGCGCCGAGCCGCAGATTCTCCTCGACCGTGAAGCTCAGGAAGGTCCCCCGGCCTTCGGGCACGTGAGCGATCCCCAGGCGAACGATGTCTTCGGTGGCCCTGCCGCCGATAGGGGTGCCGGCAAAGCGCACCTCACCGGAACTGCGCACCAGCCCGCAAATCGCCCGCAACGTGGTTGTCTTTCCGGCGCCGTTCGCGCCCAGCAGTGCGGTGATGGTGCCCTCGCCAACGCTGAACGCCAACTGGTGCAGCACCTCGGTGGAGCCGTAGAAAGCTCGTAGATCGCTAGCTTCGAGAAGCGAGGTCATGACCTTCCTCCCCGAGATAGGCTCGGACGACCTCGGGCTCGTTCCTCACCTCCGCCGGGGTCCCGTCGGCGATTTTCCGGCCAAAATTGAGAACGACAACCTTGTCGCAGACACGCATCACGAGGTCCATTTGATGCTCGATCAGCAGCACGGTCACGCCGAGCTGCTCGCGGACCTCGATAATTCGTCGGCGCAACTCGTCGGTCTCGGCTGTGTTGAGACTCGCTGCCGGCTCGTCGAGCAGTAGGAGCTTCGGCGCGGATGCCAGAGCTCGCGCCAGTTCCACGCGTTTCTGCATGCCGCGCGGGAGATCATGGACTGAGATATCCGCGATGGTGCGCAGGTCGAGGAAATCCAAGAGCCAGCCCGCGCGGTCGTGGAGCATGTTCTCCTCGCTGCGCACCGTTGGCAGCCGCAGCGCATTCTCAACGAACCCCGTCCGCGTGCGGCAATGGCCGCCGAGCAGGATGTTCTGTAGCACCGACATGGTGCGAAACAGCCCGAGGTCTTGAAAGGTGCGTCCGATCCCGAGTGCGGCGACGGCGTGGCGCGACTCGCGCAGCAGCGACTTTCCCGCAAATCTGAGATCGCCGCGTCCACAAGGATGGATCCGACTGATGCAGTTGAAGAGTGTGGTCTTGCCTGAACCGTTGGGCCCGATCAGCCCGCAGATCTGCTGTTCGTCGACAGAAAAGGTTACCCCGTCGAGGGCGACGATGCCGTCGAATTGCACTGCGACATCGATCAGCTCCAGCAACGGGCGCCGGCCGGCGGAAATCTTGGGCGGGTTTACGAGAAGCGGATGTGCTGCGGCACTAATCTCGATTAGATTGACCGACATAGGGTTCCTCTCGCTAGCAGCGTATGACTGCTCCAGCAAGATTCATTGATCGAGATCAACGCGGCGGGAGGAGCGCATCGGCGTTGGTACGATCGCCAGCGCCCGGCCTTGTTCGCCGCGACGCTGAAAGCGGCGAAAGCGACCTTGGATCCGCAGGCACTTGCTCAATCCGGGAGTGCTGATCGATCCGTAGCCGACGGATCTTGAAGGTGCGAACATCAAACGTTGCGCGCGTCTTGAGTATTGGCGCGCCCTACGGGAATCGAACCCGTGTTTCCGCCGTGAAAGGGCGGCGTCCTGGACCGCTAGACGAAGGGCGCGGACCACGCGCGAACGGCGCTGTGGGAAGCGCGCGACGTATAAAGAGGTTTGGTTTAGAGCGCAATCGAAGCGATTGCGCTCCAATGTTTTGATGGAGCCTGATCTTTTCGGAAAACCGGTTTCCACCCTCGGAACAAGTCCGAGAGCAGGCTTTTTCCGGATTATGCTCGTGCGGCAAGCAACCGATCGTGCGGTGGACTTGAAGGCCCTGGAAGCTCGCCCGTCACCAGTGCCCGGTATTGGGCATCGACACCCAGGGCTCCTTAGGCGGCAGCGCCGCGCCTTTCTGCAACAATTCGATCGAATGCCTGTCGGGTGAGCGCACGAACGCCATCATGCCGTCGCGCGGCGGTCGGTTGATGGTGACGCCGGCCTTCATCATCCGCTCGCACAGCGCATAAATGTCGTCGACCTCGTAGGCGAGGTGGCCGAAATAGCGCGCTTCGCCGTAGTCCTCGGTGTTCCAATTGTAGGTAAGCTCGACCAACGGGGCCGAGCGGCCGGCCGGTCCCTTGGCTACGAGGTCGGCGTCCCCCGGCGCCGCCAGGAACACCAGCGTATACTTATTCCTCTCGTCGACGCGGCGGCGTATCTCGTTGAGGCCGAGCTTGTTGCAATAGAAGTCGAGCGCCGCGTCGAGATCGCGCACGCGCAGCATAGTGTGCAGGTACCGCATGGTCTTGGACCTCCGCTGATGGGCGTTGCCGCTGTTTCGTAAGCCGCTTCTCCGCCGATAAATATGTATGATAATGCGCCGAGGGGTAGGAAGGATGATCGCACCCGATCTCGACACCGCGATGGCGCGCCTCCAGGACATAGTGCAGGAGGCCAGCGTCATCCTGCCGTTTACCGGGGCCGGCATCTCGACCGAGTGCGGCATCCCCGATTTCCGCTCGCCGGGCGGGATTTGGACCAAGAACCGGCCGATCCCGTTCGACGAGTTCCTCGCCAGCCAGGAAGCGCGCAACGAATCCTGGCGGCGCCGCTTCGCCATGGGCGATGAGTTCGGCCAGGCCAAGCCGGGACGAGGGCATCGGGCGCTCGCCAGCCTTTATCGCGCCGGCAAGGTGCCGGCGGTGGTAACGCAGAACATCGACAATCTGCATCAAGCCTCTGGCATCGCGCCCGAACATGTCGTCGAGTTGCACGGCAACACGACTTACGCTTTGTGCCTCGATTGCGGGGAGCGCTACGAAATCGCGTGGGTGCGCCAGCGGATGGAATCCGGCAATGGCTGCGCGCCCGACTGTCCGAGCTGCGGCGGCCACATCAAGACCGCGACGGTATCATTCGGTCAAGCGATGCCGGATTCCGCAATGCGGTGTGCCCAGGATCTCACCTTGTGCTGCGATCTATTCCTGGCGATCGGTTCCTCGCTCGTGGTTTGGCCGGCGGCCGGATTTCCCTTGATGGCCAAGCGCAACGGCGCCCGACTGATCATCATCAACCGCGAGCCGACCGATTTCGACGACGTCGCCGACCTCGTGGTGCGGCAGGACATCGGCACGGTGCTGGCACCGTTCGTCGACTGCACGTCATCCACCGATGTTCACAGGTTGTGACGCTTTTGGCTCAGGTGTTGCAATTTTGTGCTTTCCCCGCGGATGGCGAATGTTATCTTTGATTCGAGAGATTCGTGAAGCGCCCGCGCAGGGGGCGCCAGCAGCGGCAGCGGCCACGGCGTCATGGCGTCGGACGGAATCGAACCAAAATCCACTGGAGCGGGGCTCGGACCGGACGTCGATCTCAGCGACGACGCGGCAGCGCGCGTCATCGAAGTTTCCGGTGTCATCAAGTGGTTCGATGTCGCCAAGGGCTACGGCTTCATCGTTCCCGACAATGGTATGACCGACGTGCTTTTGCACGTGACCTGTCTGCGCCGTGACGGCTATCAGACCGCCTATGAAGGCGCGCGGGTCGTGTGCGAAGTGCTGTCGCGGGCGCGGGGCCTGCAAGCCTTCCGTATCCTGTCGATGGATGAATCGACGGCGATCCATCCGGCGCAGATGCCTCCGCCGCGAACCCATGTTACCGTGACCCCGACCAGCGGCCTCGAACGGGCACAGGTGAAATGGTTCAATCGGCTTCGCGGTTTCGGCTTCCTCACGCGCGGCGAGGGCACGCCGGACATCTTCGTGCATATGGAGACGCTGCGGCGGTTCGGCATAACCGAGCTGCGGCCGGGCCAGTTCGTGCTGGTCCGCTACGGACCCGGGTCGAAGGGAATGATGGCAGCCGAAGTGCATCCCGAGAGCGGACCGCTCGGCCCCGCCTCGCACTAGCTGCATACACCGCCCGCTTTGGATCGCGGCGCCAGCCGGCGCCACGCTTCATCGCCGCTCTGCTGCTCGCCGCCTGCGCCTTGTTGTGCGCCTTCGGCGCCGTAGCGCCGGCGCAAGCGGCCGGACAGGCAACCCTCGAGATCGTCTGCAAGACCGGCGTTCATGCCTTCGCCGTCGAGCTTGCCAGCAATAACGAAGAGCGCGAACGCGGTCTGATGTTCCGCAAGGAACTGCCGGAGGGTCAGGGCATGTTGTTCGATTTCGAGCGCGATCAGCCGGTCGCCTTCTGGATGCACAACACCTACATCTCGCTCGACATGATCTTTATCCGGGGCGATGGCCGCATTGCGCATATTGCCGAAAACACCGAGCCCATGTCGGACCGTCTCATTCCCTCCGGCGGCCCGGTGCGTGCGGTGCTCGAAGTGATCGCCGGCACGGCGCGAAAGCTCGGCATTGCGCCGGGCGATCGCGTGGAGGGTTCGATTTTCGGCACCGGCCACTAGTGTCCCGATTCCGAATTTCGCATCATTATGCGGCACGCCCGTTTGCGAACTTCGGAATCGAAGGACACTAGCAACGTATTGATCCAGTGTGGCTTTGTTCAGAAGTCCGCATGACCAGTTCGCGGCAAAAATGATGCGGACTTCTGAACCGCCACACTAGGCAGGGGCGGAAAGACCCGTCGTCCTCGGGGGTCTGCAATGCCAGCCTCACGGCTTGCTGGGGGCTGGCGAAACATGTATCCAACAACGCGCCGGGCGGGGTATAGCGCAGCCTGGTAGCGCGGCAGTTTTGGGTACTGCAGGTCGCAGGTTCGAATCCTGCTGCCCCGACCAGCCAACGTCTTGATTTCTCATCATTTTCGAAAAAGGGTTCTGACGGGGTTCTGACGCCGGGTTCTGACGTTGTTCTCGTGGCGTTTTAGGCCTGTTCTTCGTCGCTTGCGCGCTTGCGGCTGCGCGCCTCGGCGACCGTCGCGATCTTGGCCGTGTTGCGCCGGATGTAGCGCAGCGTCGTGTCCTTCTTCGAGTGCGTGAGCGCGCCCTGGATGGCGTCGAGCGCGACCCCCGCTTCCTCGGCCTCGGTAGCGCCGCCGGCGCGGCTGTCCATGCTCCAAACCGTGCTGCGGCCCGCGCAATCTGCCTAAACCACTTCCGGTAGCTTCGCTCTCGGATCGGCTGGCCCTGCTCGCCCTTCACGATCGCGCCCATGCGCTCGTCGTGTGGCACCGCCTCGAGGAGAGGGAACAGCAGCGTGTAGCGCTGCAGGTCAAAATCGGCCGCCGTGCGGTACTTCGACTTCGACGTCTTCATGCGCCAACGCCAGCCCGGGATATTCTCCCAGGTGAAATAGCAGGGTGCGCAGTTCGCTCCCGCTGGCCACGTCCCAGAGCTTAATTGTTTCGCGGAAGGCCAGCATGTGCCCATCCGGCGAGAAGGCGACGGAGTCCCCGCTGCCCGAGGCCAGCACCTTCCCGTCCGGCGAGAAGGCGAAGGCGACATCCCCACTCAGGGTGCGGAGCTCACGTCCGCTGGCCACGTCCCAGAGCGTGATGCCCCAGCTGTCCGAGGCCAGCACCTTCCCGTCCGGCGAGAAGGCGACGGATGGAACCGAATTCGTCTGCCCACTCAGGGTGCGCAGTTCGCTCCCGCTGGCAGCGTCCCAGAACTTTATGGTCCGGTCGAAGCTGCCCGAGGCCAGCACCTTGCCGTCCGGCGAGAAGGCGACGGATGGAATCCAATTCGTGTGCCCACTCAGGGTGCGCAGTTCGCTCCCGCTGGCCACGTCCCAGAACTTGATGGTGTTGTCCTGACTGCCCGAGGCCACTACCTTCCCGTCAGGCGAGAAGGCGACGGAGTGGACCCAATTCGTAAC
>JBEKJZ010000020.1:0-35602 GCA_050010955.1 Xanthobacteraceae bacterium
GAAAGCGGCAAACTGCGGCTTAAAAGCGAACGGCCTCGGCCCTGAGGGAAAGGGCCAAGGCCGTCCTGATGTCGGCTGGCGCCCCATCGCACGCCCCTCCCCGACACTGCCTCAATGATGCCGAACCCAGGTTGACTGATCGTTACGGACGAGAATCCAGCAGCGCGACCGTTGGTCTGCGGAACACCTCCAGAGCAAACCGCGTTAACCACGCAAAAGCGACCCCGCAGTCACGGAGACAGCGATGCCCGATGACAGGCCACCGAGGCCATCCGGAACAGACGCGGGCTGGGGTTTCGCCATTTTGGCCGTGGTCATTGTGGTGATTCTAGCCGGCTGGGGCTGGGCGGGCCAGGGTCGCGGCTGGGGCCGCAGCAATCAAATGGCGCATATGATGCCGCCCGCGGTCAGCTCCACGAACGGACCGGCCACACGGGCGGAAACAGACAGCATGCCGTCAAACGGACGCTGACCAACGCATCCCGGCGGGCGTCAGCGTCCCGGCGGGACGCGTGAAAGATTTTTTTGCTGCAGCTCGTCGAGATAGTCGCGCCAGTATTGCTCGCGATTCCGACCGAGCTCGAACAAATAATCCCAGCTGAAGATCCCGGTGGAGTGCAGATCATCGAAAACAAGCCGCACGGCATAGTTGCCAACCGGCTGCACCTCTAAAATCTGCACATCGCGCTTGCCGGCGACGACACGGCGCTCGGCCGGCGAATGGCCCTGCACTTCGGCGCTCGGGCTGCGGATGCGCAAATATTCAGCCGGCAGATCGAAGCTCTCGCCGTTGTCGAACGTGACCGCGAGTGTTTTGCGATCCTTGTGCAGGCGCAATTCCGTCGGCCAAGGATTACTCATCGATCATTGCTCATGCTCGTTTCGCCCCCGCCATGGTCCCGCGCGGCCGAACTGCCGGCGATCTTTCCGAACACGGCGCCGGACATGAGCCCGGTGCCGCCGGGATAATTGAAGTAGAACAGGCCGCCGACCAGTTCGCCCGCGGCGTAAAGCCCGCGGATCGGCTGCTGGTCGGTATCGAGCACCGCCGCGCCGCTATTGATGCGCAAGCCGCCGAAGGTGAAGGTGATGCCGCAGGTTACCGCATAGCCCTCGAACGGCGGCGTGTCGATCAAGTTCGCCCAGTTGCTTTTGTCGACGGCGAGACCTTGCGTGCATCGCCCATCCTTGATGCTCGGATTGAACGGCACGTTGGTGCGCACCGCGGCGTTCCATTCTTTCACGGTCCTGAGGAATTCCGCCGCGTTCACGCCTTCGAGTTTCTGCGCAAACTCCTCGATGCCGTTCGCGCTCACCTTGGTGACCTGTCTAATCCGGTATTCGTCGCGCAGCAGGTGCTTCACTTTGCCGTCGAACACCTGCCAGGCGAACTGGCCGGGCTGCTCCAGCACCACGCGGCCGTATTTGGCGTAGGTGTAGTTGCGGAAATCCGCGCCCTCGTCGACGAAACGCTTGCCGCTTGCGTTGATCAGGATGCCGAACGGATAAGAGTGCTTCTGGAATTGATCGCCGACCAACAGATCGCCGAACTCCGGCGCGTTCATCTCCCATTGCACCGCGTGGCAGCCCGACCAATTGCCGCACGGCGAGCCGCCGATATCGAGCGCCATGCGGATGCCGTCGCCGGTGTTGTAGCGAGTGCCGCGCACCTTGGCGAGGTCCCACGGCGGTCCCAGATAGCGCGTGCGCCATTCCGGATTGGCCTCGAAGCCGCCGCAGGCGAGCACCACCGCGCCGGCGCGCAGCTCATGCAGTGCGCCGTCCTGGCGCACCCGCACGCCTTCGACGCGGTTGCCGTCGTAGAGGAGATCAAGCGCGCGCGTCCGATAGCGGATGGCGATGCCGCGCTTCGTCGCAGCCTCCGTCAGCATGGCGACGAGACCCGGCCCGCCGCCGGCCGCTTCGACCGTCAAGCCGCCCCAGAATTTGAACTTGCCGTCGATCTTGAACGCCTGACGGCCGTAGATCGGAATGAACCGCACGCCCTTGCCGCGCATCCAGCTGAGCGTTTGAAAACTCTCTGTTACCAGAAGCTCGACCAGATCGGGATCGGCGCGATGCTGCGTGACCCGCGCCATATCGTCGAAGAACTGGTTGGCGGTGTAAGTGCCGAAATCCGTGCTCTCGATTTCCGCCGGCGTGAGATCGGGGACGAGCGCCTTGATGTCGGCGACGCCGTTATAGACCACGCGGATCGAGCCGGCGGTGAAGCGGCTGTTGCCGCCCGATTCTTCCTGCGCCGCCGCTTCCAGCATCACGACCTTGGCGCCGTGCTCCTGCGCCGCCAGCGCCGCACAGAACGCCGCATTGCCGGCGCCGACGACGATCACGTCCGCGACTTGGTCGGGCGGCATCTACTCCGCCGCCTGGGCGGCGCCGCCATGTGCCTTCGACCAGGCGGCCGGGTCCTTCATGAATTTTTCCGCTTCCCGCAGCCTTCCCTTGTCGAACCGGCCGCTTTTCTTCGCCACCTCCAAGACGTCCCACCAGGTCGCCAGCGAATGCAGCGTGATGCCGAGTTCGGCCAGGATTTTTTTGCCCTCGGGAAAGATGTCGTAGAAGAAGAACACGAAACAGTGCTCGACCGTGGCGCCGGCGCCGCGCAGCGCCTTGCAGAAATTGACCTTGCTGCGGCCGTCGGTGGTCATGTCCTCGACCAGCAGCACGCGGGCGCCCGGTTCGATGTGGCCCTCGATCTGCGCATTGCGGCCGAAGCCCTTCGGCTTCTTGCGCACGTATTGCATCGGCAGCATCAGGCGGTCGGCCATCCAGGCCGCAAACGCAATGCCGGCGGTCTCGCCGCCGGCGACCGCGTCGAACTGCTCGAAGCCGACGTCGCGCTCAAGCGTCGCCACCCCGAAATCGATCAGCGCCCGCCGCACCCGCGGAAACGAGATCAGCCTGCGGCAATCGGTGTAAACCGGGCTCGCCCAGCCGGAGGTGAAGATAAACGGCTTATCGGTCATGAAGCGGACAGCCTCCACCTCGATCAGCATCTTTGCCGTCAGTTCGGCGATCGCGTCTTTGTCGGGGAAGCCGGTCATTGTTGTTTCCTCTTCTTCACCTCCGCTCAAACGGCAAGGGTTCGTGCATCTTAACTCCCCACCACCTTCCACGCGATGGTCTCGCCGCCACGATAGACCAGGGCACGCTCGTCCGGGCCGGGCACCTTGACCTCCGGCGGCGCCGTCCAAGGCGATTTTTCCAGCACGATCTTATCCTCATTTGGCGGCAGGCGATAATGCTTGGGTCCGTTGAGCGAAGCAAAGACCTCGAGCTTATCGAGCGCGCCTTCCTCCTCGAACACTTGCGCGTAAGTCGCAAGCGCCACCGGCGCATTGAAGATGCCGGGGACGCCGTTGACCGCGACCTTGCGTGCCAGCGGATGCGGCGCGGAATCGGTGCCGAGGAAATAGCACGCCGCGCCCGAGGTCGCGGCTTTGCGCAGCGCCGCGCGGTCGCGCGCGGTCTTGATCACCGGCATCGCGTACATCATCGGCTTCAGGCCCGAACCGAGCCAGTCGGTGCGCGTCAGGTTCAAATGATACGGCGTAATGGTGGCGCCGACCTGCGGCGCGGCGGCCTTGACGAATTCGGCGCCGGCCTGCGTGGAGATATGCTCCAGGATCATGCGCAGGCCGGGAAACTCTTTCACCCATTGCGACAGCCGGCGATCGATGAACACCGCCTCGCGGTCGAAAATATCGATGTCGGGGCCGACCTCCTCGCCGTGCATGAGAAACGGCATGTCGATCTTCTCCATGCGCTCCAGCACGCGGGTGATATTCCGATAGTCGGTGACGCCGGCCGGCGAATTGGTCGTGGCGTTCGCCGGATAAAGCTTCACGCCGGTAAATACGCCGTCGCGGAAACCGCGCTCGACGTCGTCGGCATCGGTGCCGTCGGTGAGGTAGCAAGTCATCAGCGGCTGAAAGCGCGACGCCTGAGGCAGCGCCGCCTTGACCCGTTCGCGGTAGGCCATCGCGTCGCGCGTGGTGCGCACCGGCGGCGTCAAGTTCGGCATCAGGATGGCGCGGCCGAAATCCTTGGCGGTGTACGGCAGCACGGCCTTGAGCATTTCACCGTCGCGGACGTGCAGGTGCCAGTCATCGGGCCGGCGGATGGTGATGCGCGTAGTCATCGCGGCGCCAGTAATCACCGATTGCACAGCCACGCAATGCCGTGCCGCAACCGTTACGCCGATTTCGCTCGGCGAGAAAACCGCGCCGATCCGCAAGTTGCGATGAAATACGAAAGGTGAATGGGTTCAGTGGTCTGGTCGGAGTGGCAGGATTTGAACCTGCGACCCCCACGTCCCGAACGTGGTGCGCTACCAGACTGCGCTACACTCCGACATTGGCGGCGCTTATACAGTCCGCGTTCCGGCCCTGCAAGCGCCGGCCGGTTCCGCTATCTAGTGCCCGTCCGGCAGACAAGGAATCCATGACAGCTCCGCTGGTCACCCGCGTAGCAAAGGCCGATGCCGCAGCGGTTGCCGACGCGGCGCGCGTGCTCGCCGCCAGCGGCCTGGTCGCCTTCCCGACCGAGACCGTCTATGGCCTCGGCGCCGACGCGACCGACGGGCGAGCCGTCGCGCGGGTCTACCAGGCCAAAGGCCGTCCGGCCTTCAACCCGCTTATCGTCCACGTCGCGGATCTGAACGCCGCGCAGGGGCTCGGCCGTTTCGATGCGGACGCAGCGCGGCTTGCCGCCGCGTTCTGGCCGGGACCGCTCACGCTCGTTCTTGCCAAGACAGCGCACTGTCCGGTCGCCGACCTGGCGACGGCCGGGCTCGACACCGTCGCCGTGCGGATGCCCGACCACCACGTGGCGCGCGATATTCTCGCCGCCTTCGGCAAGCCCGTGGTCGCGCCCTCGGCCAACCGCTCCGGCCACCTGTCGCCGACTACGGCCGACCACGTGCTGGCCGATCTCGGCGGCCGCATCGATCTCATCGTCGACGGCGGCGCGACGCCGGTCGGCATCGAATCGACCATCGTCGGCTGCCTCGGCGAGCCGGTGCTGCTGCGGCCGGGCGGCCTGCCGCGCGCGGCGATCGAGCGCACGCTCGGGCGCAAGCTCGCCGATACGCCCGCCGCCGGCACCGATGACGCTCCGCTCGCTCCCGGCATGCTCGCCTCGCATTACGCGCCGCGGACGCCGCTGCGGCTGAACGCCCGCCGCGTCGAAGCCGGCGAGGCTCTGCTCGCCTTCGGACCAACGCCGGCCGAAGGCACCGAACACGCCAAAAGCGTGCTCAACCTGTCCGAACGCGGCGATCTGATCGAGGCGGCGGCCAATTTGTTCTCGCAGTTGCGCGCGCTCGATGCCGCCGGTGCCGGCGCGATCGCCGTCATGCCGATCCCGGCCGACGGCCTCGGCGAAGCGATCAACGACCGCCTGGCCCGGGCGGCCGCGCCGCGGTGATCTGCATGCTTGCGAAGAAATAAGCCGGCTGTCATCTATCTGACGTACCAGGGGCCCGATAGGCGGCCCTGACGGACGGCATTGATGCTCGATAAGCTGCCCAAAGCTATTGACCCCGCGCTGCTGGCGCGGTTTGCCACCATCGTCGGCGAAAAATACGCCATCACCGATCGGCAGGCGCAGGCGCCCTATCTGGTCGAGATGCGCGACATGTTCCAGGGCCGCACGCCGATGGTGCTGCGGCCGGGTTCCGTCGCCGAGGTGTCGCAGATTTTGCAGCTCGCCAACGAGACGGCGATGCCGCTGGTGCCGCAAGGCGGCAATACCGGCCTGGTCGGCGGCCAGATTCCGTTCAACGACGAGATCGTGCTGTCGCTGACCCGACTTGACCGCATCCGCGAGGTCGACCCGACCTCGAACACCATCACCTGCGAGGCCGGCGTCACCTTGCAGCATGCCCGCGAAGCCGCCGCCGCGGTCGATCGGCTCTATCCGCAATTGCTGCCGTCGGAGGGCACCTGCACCATCGGGGGCAATCTTGCCACCAATGCGGGGGGCACCGCGGCGCTGGCCTATGGCATCGCGCGTTCGCACGTGCTCGGCATCGAGGTGGTGCTCGCCGACGGCCGCATCCTCAACGACCTCAACAAGCTGAAGAAGGACAATACCGGCTACGATCTGAAGAACCTGTTCATCGGTGCCGAAGGCACGCTCGGCGTTATCACCGCTGCGGTGCTGCGCCTGGTGCCGCGGCCGCGCGCGGTCGAGACCGCGTTCGCGGGCCTCGCTTCGCCGCAAGCGGCGCTGGCTCTCCTCGACATCGCCACACAGAATTCGGCCGGCGATGTCACCAGCTTCGAGCTGATGCCGTGCTCCGGTATCGAGCTCGTGGTGCGCCACGCCGCCGGCTGCCGCGATCCGCTTGCGACGCCGCATCCTTGGTACGTGCTGATCGAGCTGTCCTCGCAGCGCCGGACCGGTTTGCGCGAGGTGATGGAGGATATCCTGGCGCAGGGGCTGCAACGCGGCTTCGTCACCGACGCGACCATCGCCGACAGCTTGGAACAGGCGAAGGCGTTCTGGCGCATCCGCGAAATGTTCGGCGAGGCGCAGCGCCATGCCGGCGGCTCGATCAAGCACGATGTCTCCGTGCCGGTCGCGGCGGTGCCGGCCTTCCTTGAGGAGGCGGCGGCGGCGGTCGCCGCGGTTATTCCCGGGGCGCGGCCGATGCCGTTCGGCCATCTCGGCGACGGCAATATCCATTTCAACGTCACCCAGCCGGTCGGCGCCGACAAGGCGGACTATCTCAAGCGCTGGCACGAAGTAAACGCCGCCGTTTTCGCGGTGGTGAAAAAGTACGGCGGCTCGATCTCCGCCGAACATGGCGTCGGCGTGCTCAAGCGCGATCTGTTGCCGTCGGTGAAGGATCCGGTCGCGCTCGACCTCATGCGCAGCCTCAAGCGCCTGCTCGATCCCAAGGGCATCCTCAATCCCGGCAAGGTGCTTTAGCGCCTCGGCGCCGCTGGCGCCCGTTCTCGACATCGCACGCGCCCGCGGCTAACAATATTTTTAAGGGGATGGAAATGCGCTTCGGAGTTTTCTACGAGCTGCAGCTGCCGCGGCCCTGGAACCAGGCCGACGAGCGCAATCTCTTTCATCAAGCGCTCCAACAAGTCGAGCTGGCCGATCGGCTCGGATACGACTACGCGTGGGAGGTGGAACACCACTTTCTCGAGGAGTATTCGCATTCCTCGGCGCCGGAGGTTTTCCTGGCCGCCGCCGCCGCGCGCACAAAGAGCATCCGGTTGGGCCATGGCATCCGGCAGGTGATCCCAAACTACAATCACCCGGCGCGCACCGCCGAGGGTCTCGCCACCCTCGACATCATGTCTGACGGCCGGCTCGATTTCGGTATCGGCGAGGGCGCCACGCGGCTCGAGCTTGGCGGCTTCCGCATTCCGGCCAAGGAGAAGCGCGCCATGGCGCTGGAGGCCGCGGAGCAGATCGCCAACATGATGGTGCTGGAGCCCTATCCGGGCTTCGAGGGCAAGTATTTTTCCATGCCGTGCCGCAATGTCGTGCCGAAGCCGGTGCAATCGCCGCACCCGCCGATGTGGATGGCCTGCACCAATCGCGACACCATCAAGGTCGCGGCGCAGAACGGCGTCGGCGCGCTCGCCTTCTCCTTCCTCAACCCCGAGGAAGCACGTCTTTGGGCCGATATCTATTACGGCATCATCAAATCAGACGCCTGCGTGCCGCTTGGTCACTCGGTCAACGCTAACCTTGCCATGGTGTCGAGCTTCTCGGTGCATCAGGACCGCGCCGAGGCCATCCGCCGCGGCCTCGAAGGTTTCGAGTTCTTCGGCTACGCGATCAACGCACTGGTTGCGCACGACGCCCGGCCCGGCCGCAGCAGTCTCTGGAGCGACTTTATGAGAGACCGCGGCGACCGCACCGAAGCGGTCATCGCCTCCACCGAGCGGGTCGGCGCCTACTCTTCCGGCATCGGCACCCCGGCCGACATGCGCAATCATCTTGAGGAGTTCGAGGAAAGCGGCGTCGACCAGGTCATTTTCCTGCAGCAGGCCGGACGCAATCGCCACGACCACATTTGTCAGTCGCTCGAGCTGTTCGCCGCCGAGGTGATGCCCGAGTTCAGGACCAAAGCGGCGGTGCGGGAAGCGCGCAAGGCGGAAGAACTGGCCCCTTACGTTGCCGCGGCGCTGAAACGGAAGTCGTGGATGAAGCCGCTCGCCGACCACGAGATTCCCGTGGTTAAAGCCTCAGCCGAAAAGGCGCAGTTTGCGCGTGGTGCAAGCTAGAGCATGATCCGGAAAAGTGGAAACCGGCTTTCCGAAAAGATCATGCTCCACTAATGTTAGAGCGGCGTGCGAGCTAAAACAGCGACGGTTGATCATTCGGCTTCTTCGCTTTCGCCGGCGCGGCCGGCGAAGCCGCCGCTGGCTGCACAGCGCCACCAGCAGCAGCCGGGGCGATGAGTTCGGCGGAATCATTCGCCACGCGGTTCACCGCCGGCGAAATCTCGTAGCATTCGAGCAAAGACTCTGGCGCCGGCGCGATCAGCGCGGCGGCGGTCA
This sequence comes from Xanthobacteraceae bacterium, assembly GCA_050010955.1. GTDB lineage: Bacteria > Pseudomonadota > Alphaproteobacteria > Rhizobiales > Xanthobacteraceae > BOG-931. Next base: position 8,550 of record JBEKJZ010000020.1, read on the forward strand.
TGGCGTCAACTTTGGCGCAGTCGAGCCAAAGATCGAACGCCTCCGGCGCCACGATGACCGGCATGCGGTCGTGGATCGCGGCGAGCGTGCGGTTCGCCCGCGTGGTGACGATGGCGGCGGTGTCGACTTCTTCGCCGTTCGGGCCGGTCCAGGTCTCCCATAGTCCGGCAAAAGCGATCGGTCCGCCGAATTTCGGCCGCACAAAATAGGGACGCTTCGGCACACCGGCCCCCCATTCGTAGAAGCCGTCGGCGGGTACGAGGCAACGCCGCCGCCGCATGGCGTTGCGGAAAGCAGGTTTCTCAAGGACCGATTCGCCGCGCGCATTGACCAGGAGCGAGAACGTCTTGGGATCCTTCACCCAGCCCGGCAGCAATCCCCAGCGCATCAGCGCGAAAGCGCGCTTGCCATCAGTGAGCCGCACCAGCGCAATCGGCTGGGTCGGCGCCACATTGTAACGGGGCGGGAAATTGGGCTGTTCGGGGTAGCCGAACAGCGCCCTGACCGCGGCCGGCGGCGAGGTGATGACATAACGTCCGCACATTGGGATAAACCGATCCGGTAAGCGATGACGGCCGTACGTAGTTTCCGATCATAGCCAAATGGGATCGGCCTTTGACCAGCGCCAGCAGCGAATCCCGAACTTATCCGGCGCGGCCGTATCTGGCGGTCAGCGCCGCCATATTCCGCGACGCCCGCGTGCTGATCGTGCGCCGCGCGCTGCCGCCCGCCCGGGCACTGCATACCCTGCCTGGCGGGGTGGTCGAGCTTGGCGAAACCCTCGAGCAGGCCGTGATCCGCGAGGTCCGCGAGGAGACCAGCCTGGACATCGAGCCGTTGGCGCTCGCCGGCTACCGCGAGGCCATCGCGCGTGACGCCGGCGGGCGCATCGAGCGGCATTTTGTGATTCTGCCGTTCGCGGCGCGCTGGATCGCTGGCGAGATCGCGCTCAGCGAGGAGTTGGCCGAGGCGCGCTGGCTGCTGCCGTCCGAGCTTGCCGGGCTTAAGACCACCGAGGGGCTTGCCGAAATCGTCGCCGCGGCCTGGCAGCGGATCGCCGCGCTTCGCTGAAAAGCGCCCCAACCCTGCCGCGTTGTCGCGCTTGCTGTGCGGTGCTCTCGGCCCCTATGCTCGCGCCAACCCCGATGCTGCGAACCTTCCTCATTCTTTCGCTTATGCTTTGTCTCGGCGCGCCAACCGCCCGCGCGCAGTTTTTCTGGCAACAGCCGCCCCCGCCCCAACCGCAGTCTCCCGCACGGCCGCAAATTCAGCCCAGAGCTCTGCCGCCAGTTCAGCCCCAACCTCAGCCTCAGGCGCCGCCCCAGCCGGCCTCAGCCCCCTACGACCACGACCTCCAGCGGCTCGCCGAAATCCTCGGAGCGCTGCACTTTCTGCGCGGCATTTGCGGCTCGAACGAAGGCCAGAAGTGGCGCAATGAGGCGCAAGCGCTGATCGACGCCGAAGCGCCGGCCGGCGAGCGCCATGATCAGATGGTCGCGAGCTTCAACCGCGGCTATCGCGCCTTCCAGCAGAGCTATCGCACCTGTACGCCGGCGGCCGATTTCGCGGTTCGCCGGTATCTCGACGAGGGCGCGAGAATCGCCCGCGAGATCACCGCCCGCTACGCCAACTGACCGGTTTGCCCGGCCGCGAAGCGGGGGGTGTATCTAGCAGAACAAGCTCGCGAATTAACCCTTCCTCAAGGTTCGACTTAGCGTCCGCCGCGGCCATGCTAACTTGGGCGTGGGTCAGGGACGCTGCGGGCTGCAGCGACAACGTGATTGCAATGAACACGGCGAGACCAAATCCGGCGGCGCGCGACGCCGTATCGGATCACGAACAGAAGCGCCTGGCGCTGATATGTCTGCAGGAGGCCTGGGCGGAGGCGCATCACGACGGTATCGACGGCGATTGCCTGGCGCAAACCGCCCTTTTCCTGGCGCTCGCCGAGCTGATTTCCACCTACGGCGAGGAAGCCGCCGCCCGCTACGCGGAAAACCTCGCCCCCCGCATTCGCAACGGCGAATTTTCGGTGGAGCTGTCGCGGCAGTAAATCGCGAAATTCCAGTCGTAATCGCTGCTTTCCGCGCCTCCCTGCCAAGGCGGCGCGGTCTGCCCAGCCACTTGAGCCGACGCAGCCGGCACCTTAGTTTCGGTGTCCGATGCCACGACAGTCTGCTCGTATGAAGGCCGCCCTTCTCCCTGACCGCGGCGTGCTCAAGGTTGCCGGCGACGACGCTCGGAGCTTTCTGCATGGGCTCGTCAGCGCCGATATCCTTAAGCTCGGCGCCGGCGAGGCGCGCTTTTGCGCGCTGCTCTCACCGCAAGGCAAGATCATCGCCGATTTCATCGTCGTCGAAGCTCCGGCGCAGGATGGCGGCGGCTTTTTTCTCGACGTGCCGCGCGTTGTCGCCAAGCCGCTCCTTGATAAGCTCAACCTCTACAAGCTCCGCTCGCGCCTCATTGTCGGCGACTCCTCCGGCACGCTCGGTGTGTTCGCGGCTTGGGATGGAGAGGGCGTCGCGACGCCGGCATTTGTCCTCTCCTATGCCGATCCTCGCCTGCCGGCGCTCGGCCTGCGCACGATCCTGCCGCCGCAGCGTGCGGCCGACGCCGCCGCGGCCCTCGGCGCCGTCCTCGTCGACGCGAGCGAGTACGAGGGGCACCGCATCACGTTGGGCATTCCGCAGGGCGGCGTCGATTTTCAATACGGCGACGCCTTTCCCCACGAGGCCGACATGGATCAGCTTGGCGGCGTCGATTTCACCAAAGGCTGCTATGTCGGCCAGGAGGTGGTTTCGCGCATGGAGCATCGCGGCAGTGCGCGCACGCGCACCTTACCGGTTCGCTACGACGGCGCGGTACCGCCGCCGGCCGGAACCGCGATCACGGCCGGCGGGCGGCAAATCGGCGCGATGGGTTCCGCCGCCACCGGCCGCGGGCTTGCGCTGTTACGCCTCGACCGGGTGGCGGAGGCCATGTCGCGCGGCGAAGCGCTTCTCGCCGACGGCGTCCCGATCCGGCCGATCAAGCCGGATTGGGCCCGCTTTGCCTTTCCGGATGGGACCAAGGCCGCCGAATGACTGCCGCGAGTGCCCACGCCCCCCACGCCGACGCGCTGGCGCGCTGTCCCTGGCCGAAGGACGATCAGCTCTACCTCGCCTATCACGACCAGGAATGGGGCGTGCCCGAATTCGACGACCGCGCGCTCTACGAGAAGCTCGTGCTCGATGGCTTTCAGGCCGGGCTGTCGTGGATCATCATTCTGCGCAAGCGGGAGAATTTCCGCCGCGCCTTCGACGGCTTTGTTCCGGAAAAAATCGCGCGTTATAGCCCGAAGAAAATCGAGCGCCTGATGCAGGATGCCGGCATCGTCCGCAACCGCGCCAAGATCGAAGGCGCGGTGCTCTCGGCGCGCGCCTGGCTCGAGACGATGGAGAACGGCCCCGGGTTTGCGAAATTATTGTGGGACTTCGTCGACGGTGAGCCCAAGGTCAATCGCTTTCGCACCATACGGCAGGTGCCGGCCGAGACCGCGATCTCGCGCGCGATGTCGAAGGAGCTGGCCCGACGCGGCTTCAAGTTCTGCGGCCCGACGATCGTCTACGCCTACATGCAGGCGGTCGGCATGGTCAACGATCACCTGATTACCTGCCACCGCCATGAGGCGGTGCAGAAGCTCGGGAAGAACTAGCCTTCATTTCACATGCCAAGGCTTCCACTACAGCCCTCCCCCGCTTCCGCGTCGCACAAGTCCGATGCGGTGCTGCCGCGCAAGCCGGTCGCGGCCAAGCCGCGTGCGGTATCGCCGCGCGCCTGGCAGCGGATGCTGTCGGGGCGGCGGCTCGATCTGCTCGATCCCTCCGCGCTCGACATCGAGATCGAGGACATCGCGCACGGCCTCGCCCGGGTGGCGCGCTGGAACGGGCAGACCAGCGGCGCGCACATTTTTTCCGTGGCTCAGCATTCGCTCTTGGTCGAGGCGCTGGCGCGCGCCCGCGTGCCGCGGCTCGATCGCAGCCGGCGTCTGGCGGTGCTGCTGCACGATGCCCCGGAATACGTGATCGGCGACATGATCTCGCCGTTCAAGGGGGTAATCGGCGATGCGTATAAGGCGGTGGAGCGGCGGCTCCTGGCGGCCATTCATCGGCGCTTCGGGCTGCCGGTACACTCGGCGCCGGAACTCGAAAGGCTGATCAAGATCGCCGACCGCGAGGCGGCCTATCTCGAAGCGACCCGCCTTGCCGGTTTCAGCGCCGCCGAGGCGCGGCGGCTCTTCGGCCGGCCGCCCGTTATCTCTGCCGCGATCGAGCGCGATTACCTCAAACCGTGGCCGGCCGAGGCGGCGCAGGCGCGTTATCTCGAGCGATTCCGCAAACTGGCCGAGGAATTGGCGAGCCCGTCGCGGCGGGACTATAGGCCGCTATGAGCGGCCCACTTGTGCAAGCCGGCCATACCTATATGAGCTTGACCAAGCGCCTTTCAATCGCGATCCACGTGGTTCCATGATTCACGTCTGTTCCCTCGCGCGGCTGCACGAAACGGTCGAGGACACCGGCGCCCGCCACGTCGTGTCGCTGATCGGCGACGAGGCACACATCGAGCGGCCGAGCGCCATCGAGGCGGAAAATCACCTCTGGCTGCGGCTCCACGACATCAGCGCGCCGCTCGACGGCTATATCGTCCCGGAGGAGGAGCATGTCGCCGATCTTTTGAATTTCGTCCGCCGCTGGGACCGCCGCGCGCCGCTGGTGGTGCATTGCTACATGGGCATCAGCCGCTCGACGGCGAGCGCCTTCGTCAGCGTCTGCGCGCTCAACCCGCATCGCGACGAGCAAACAATCGCGCGGGCCTTGCGCACCGCCTCGCCCACGGCGACGCCGAATATCCGGATCGTATCGCTTGCCGACCGCCTGCTTTGCCGTGACGGCCGCATGGTCACCGCGATCGAAACGATCGGCCGCGGGGTGCTCGCTTCGGAGGCGGCGCCGTTCCGGCTCGATCTGGAGTGATGACTAGCTAAGAGGAGGAATCACTCCTCGATCGCCGGCCGCAGCGTCGCCATGGGCGTCGGCCGCGCCGGCGCCGGCGCGCGGCTCATCAGCTGAGCGCGCGGGTTATGCTGGTAGAAGTCGCAATAAGCAAAGCCCAAGCCGGCGATCGAGCCGCGGAAGCTCCGGTAATCGATCTTCAGCACCCGGAAGCATGGTTCGATCGGCAGGCCGGACAGATGGGCGCACATGGCCGTACCTTCGACTCTGAGGGTTCCGGCGGGCAGGCTGGCGAAGCGCATTGCGCCGCGGCCGCCCGGCCGGATGGTACCGACGACAGACCCGTCGGAAAAAACGCGGCCCATGCCTGCCGTGCCGTCGAAACAAGAATAGGCAAACAGCTTGCCGACGACGAACGCCCTGGCCTGGTCCGGCCCGAGTTCCTCGGCGACGGCCGAGGCGGCTCCCAACACGCACGCACAGACGACAGCCACGCGCGGCAACATTGTCGACTCCACATTGACCTGCAGAGGATTAACGAAATTCCTTAATCGTCCCCTTACCATAAGGTCGCGCATGCTGGACAAGATTCCTGGCGAAATTCTGATCCGCTTACCGAATTTTTACCACAATGCGCCCGCGCACCTGTCCGGCTAGGATGCGCGCCCCGGCGTCGATGACATCGGCGAGCCCGATTTCGCTGGTCATCGCCGCGATCTTCGTACGGTCGAGATCGGCCTCCAAGCGGCGCCAAGCCTGCTGCCGCAGCGGCAGCGGGCACATGACCGAATCGACGCCGAGAAGCGACACGCCGCGCAGGATGAACGGGGCGACCGTGGTCGGCAAGTCCATGCCGCCGGCCAGTCCGCAGGCCGCCACTGCCCCGCCATAGCGCGTCATCGACAGCACATTGGCAAGCGTCGTCGAGCCGACGGCGTCAATGCCGCCGGCCCAGCGTTCCTTGCCGAGCGCGCGCGGCGGACCGGCCAACTCCTTGCGCTCGATCACCTCGGCGGCGCCGAGTTCCTTGAGGTAGGCCGCTTCGGCCGGCCGCCCGGTCGAACCGATGACGGTGTAGCCGAGCTTGGCCAAGAGCGCGATCGCGACTGAACCGACGCCGCCGGCGGCGCCGGTGACGATGACCGGCCCGCGCGCCGGCGTGATCCCGGCACGCTCCAGCGCCATCACCGACAGCATGGCGGTATAGCCGGCGGTGCCGATGGCCATGGCTTCGCGGGCGCTCATGCTGTCCGGCAACCGCACCAGCCAGTCGCCCTTGACGCGCGCCTTCTCCGCATAGCCGCCGAGGTGGGTCTCGCCGCAGCCCCAGCCGTTGAGGATCACCTTATCGCCGGGTTTCCAGCCGGGATGCGAAGAGGCCTCCACCGTGCCGGCGAAATCGATGCCGGCGATCATCGGGAAGCGGCGCACCACCGGCGATTTGCCGGTGACCGCGAGCCCATCCTTGTAATTCACCGTCGACCAATCCACGGCGACGGTGACGTCCCCGTCCATCAAATCCTTCTCGTCGAAATCCGTGAGCCGTACTGTCTGTCCGGCCTCGCTCTTATCGACGACCATCGCTTTGAATGTGCTCACGCTCCAACTCCGGCTTCCTGTTCACCATTGGCCGGTCGTATGCCGGACATAGGCGTTTCCGAGCGCCGAGTGTGGAAGACGCCGATGCGCGGCACAAGCGCCTTACGCGCGGGTCCACCCCCGCGCCGGGCTACGTCGTTTAGAGTTTTGCGGTGCGCGTGGTCTTGCTGCCGGCCAAGTCGGCCGGCGACGCGGCGGCTTCGGGGATCTTCGCCGCTGCATCCGGGCTTTTCATGCCGGCCGCGGGACCCTTCGCCGCTTCGGGAATTGGCGCGGCGGCGCCAACCGGCTTGTCAGCGACCGGCGCCCAGTTCGGCGCGTCCGACCCGTCGCCCCAGGCGCGCGGCCGATAAAAGGTGTGTACGCCGAGCTTGTACATCTTCTTCATTTCGTGAACCCAGCTCGGGTGCACCCAATAGGCGTGATAGTGCGTGGCGTGACCGACGTCGGCGAGCCAGATCTTGCCGTCGAGCGTGTCCTTGGCGATGCGTTTGGCCTGCGTCCACATGTCGGGCTCGTCGATGCGGCTCAAATCCTTGCCTTCGCAAGCGAAGGTGAACTGGCAGGCGAGATGCCGGTTGGCATTCTGATAGACCACGCCGCACACATTGTCCGGGTAGAAGCCGGAGAAAACGCGGTTCATCACCACTTGCGCGACCGCCATCTGGCCGCGCAACGGTTCGCCGCGCGCCTCGAAATAGACGGCATCGGCCAGGCACTTCTCCGCCCGGGCGCGCGGCTTCCCGATAAGGCCGAGACGTTCCGCCGGGCTTCTCAGCAGGCTGACATTGTTCTTGCCCGCGACGGTTTCACCACTGGTGCCGGCATCGCGCGGCGCCTGCAAGGCGGACAGCTTGATGTCGGGATCGACGGACGGCGACACCAGGACCGGCTCCGCCCCCGGCTGCCAGCGCTCCAGTCCGCTGCGCGAACCCATGGCGGCGACGCCGAAATAGAGCTGCGTGCTGCGCTCGGCCGGATCCTCGTCAAGAACGGAGAGCGAGGCGAACGGCGACTGCGCCTCGAGCGGATCGCTCTCGCCGGCTGTAGGTATTTCCGGCGGCTTGTCGGCCAAGACGAGGTCGTCCTCGGCTTCCGCATCGCGGACGGCCGCCGGCAACGCGACGGTCACATCGGCCGCTGCTTCCGGCTGGGCCGCGGCAGATGTCGGGTCGCTCTGGTCCACCTCCTTCGGCCGCGGTGCCACAGCGGGCGCCGGCGCCCGCGCGGGCTGCGGCGTATCGATCGGCTGCACCTGCGGCTGGCTCTCGGATTGGTTAGAACTGGGAGCGGGCTCCGGCAACGGCATGCGGTCGCCCTTGAGCCGGCGATTGACGGTCGGATATTCGATTTGCAGCGCGGCGCGCGCCATCGGCGGCGCATCGACCGACCACGTTTTCACATTGAGCGAGCGCGGATCGAAATTGACCGGCTGGGCGCCGTACGGTTCTGGCATCGCCGTGCCGATCGGGCGCACAAAGCTGAATGTCGCGACGTGAATGCTGCCGAACGGCGAAGTGATCAGGTGGTCGCGCCAGCGTTCGGAAACGCCCGGCTGCCGCGCGAAGAACGCCGCGAGGTCCTGATAGCCGATCGAGGTCGGCGTGAACGCGATGCAGAAAGCGCTGAGCCACAACGGCCCAGACAACGCGCCCGTCGACCGGGTACGCAACGCAACCATCACCCCTCACGCGCACGCTCGTTAAGCGACGCATCCCCAATTCAGCAAACATCGCCGTAGTGGCGCGAATGCGACACATCCAACTATTGTCGGGTTAACCTTGCGAAGCCGTTAATTCGTTTCGGCAGCAGACAAAGCCGAAAACGCGGCGCGGCCATGCACGGACGCGCGGCGTTGTCTTTTCATTAACCAGTGGAATTATGCTTGCGAACTGGCGCCGCGGCCCAGCGCAGCTTGAGCGGCGGCCAATCGCGCGATCGGCACGCGGAACGGCGAGCAGGAAACGTAGTCGAGCCCAGTCTCGTGGCAGAACGCGACCGAGGCGGGATCGCCGCCGTGCTCGCCGCAGATGCCGAGTTTGAGTTTCGGCCGCACCTTGCGGCCGCGCTCGGCGGCGATGCGGATGAGTTCGCCGACGCCCTCGCGGTCGATCGACACGAACGGGTCGGTCGCCAGAATGCCCTTCGACGTGTAGATGCCCAAAAAGCTCGCCGCATCGTCGCGGCTGATGCCGAAAGTGGTCTGCGTCAGATCGTTGGTGCCGAAAGAAAAGAACTCGGCGGTCTCGGCGATCTCGCCGGCCCTTAATGCCGCGCGCGGCAGCTCGATCATGGTGCCGACCTGGTATTTGATCTTGCTCTTGGTCTCGGCGGCGACGGTCTTGGCCATGGCGTCGATGCTTTCCTTGACCAAATCGAGTTCGGCCTTCCCGGCGATGAGCGGCACCATGATCTCCGGCACCACCGCGACGCCGGTCGCGCGGCTGGCCACGACCGCGGCCTCGAAAATGGCGCGCGCCTGCATTTCCGCGATCTCCGGATAGGCGATCGCCAGCCGGCAGCCGCGGAAGCCGAGCATCGGATTGAATTCGTGCAGCTCGCGGGCGCGGTCGGCGAGTTTTCGCGGGTCCGCGCCCATGGCCTGCGCCACCGCCGCGATCTCCTCCTCGGTGTGCGGCAGGAATTCGTGCAGCGGCGGATCGAGCAAGCGGATGGTCACGGGCAGGCCGCCCATGATCTTGAACAGCTCGACGAAATCGGCCCGCTGCATCGGCAGGAGTTTGGCGAGCGCGGCGCGGCGCGCCGTCTCGTCCCCGGCCAAGATCATCTCGCGCACGGCGCGGATGCGGTCCTCGTCGAAGAACATATGCTCGGTGCGGCAGAGCCCGATGCCCTCGGCGCCGAACTTGATGGCGGCCCGCGCATCGGCCGGCGTATCGGCGTTGGCGCGCACCTTGAGCTTGCGCGCCGCGTCGGCCCATTGCATCAGCGTGGCAAATTCGCCGGCGAGCGCCGGCTCGCGCATCGCTACCCTGCCGGCGAGCACTTGGCCGGTCGAACCATCGATGGTCAGGATTTCGCCCTTCTTCAGCGTCGTGCCGCCGGCGGTCAGCGTCTGCGCGCGATAGTCGACGCGCAGCGCCCCGGCGCCGGAGACGCACGGCTTGCCCATGCCGCGCGCGACGACCGCGGCGTGCGAAGTCATGCCGCCGCGCGTGGTCAGAATTCCCTCGGCGGCGTGCATGCCGTGAATGTCCTCGGGCGACGTTTCGATGCGGACCAGGATCACCTTGTGGCCCTGGGTCTTGAGGAGTTCGGCCTCCTCCGAGGAGAACACGATCTCGCCGCAGGCGGCGCCCGGCGACGCCGGCAGGCCGGTGGCGATCACCTTGCGCTCGGCCTCGGGATCGATGGTCGGATGCAGGAGTTGGTCGAGCGCAGCGGGATCGACGCGCGTCACCGCCTCGTCCTTGCTGATCAGCTTCTCCTGCGCCAGCTCGACGGCGATGCGCAAGGCGGCCTTGGCGGTGCGCTTGCCGCTGCGCGTCTGCAACATCCACAACTTGCCCTGCTCCACCGTGAATTCGAGATCCTGCATGTCGCGGTAATGCCGTTCGAGTGCGGCGTAGATACGCTTGAGCTCGGCGAAGGCGTGCGGCAACGCGGATTCCATCGAGGGTTTGTCCGAGCCGGCCTCCTGGCGCGCTTCCTCGGTGATCTCCTGCGGCGTGCGGATACCGGCGACCACGTCCTCGCCCTGCGCATTGATGAGGAATTCGCCGTAGAGTTTTTTCTCGCCGGTCGAGGGATTGCGCGTGAACGCGACGCCGGTCGCCGAGGTCTCGCCCATATTGCCGAACACCATGGCCTGCACGTTGACCGCGGTGCCCCAGCTTTCCGGGAGGCCATTCAGGCGCCGATAGGTGATGGCGCGGTGGTTCATCCACGAGCTGAACACGGCGCCGATGGCGCCCCATAATTGTGCGTGCGGGTCCTGCGGAAACGGCTCGCCGCGCTCCTTCTCGACGCGCTCCTTGTAGCGAGCGACCAGTTGCTCCCAATCGTCGGCCTCGAGTTCGGTGTCGAGCGTGTAGCCGCTGCGGTCCTTGTGCTCGTCGAGGATTTCCTCGAAGTGATGGTGCGCGATGCCGAGCACCACGTCCGAATACATGGTGATGAAACGCCGGTAGCTATCATAGGCGAAGCGGCGGTCGCCGGATTTCTCCGCAAGCGCCGCCACGGTCACGTCGTTGAGGCCGAGATTGAGCACGGTGTCGAGCATGCCCGGCATCGAGGCGCGGGCGCCCGAGCGCACCGAGACCAGCAGCGGATTCTTACCGTCGCCGAATGTCTTGCCGGCGATGCGGCCGACCTCGGCAAGCGCCGCTTCGACCTGGACCTTCAGATTCTTCGGGTAGGTTTTGTGGTTCTGGTAGAAATACGTGCACACCTCGGTGCTGATGGTGAAGCCGGGCGGCACCGGCAGCCCCAGATGCGCCATCTCGGCGAGGCCGGCGCCCTTGCCGCCAAGCAGATTGCGCATGCCGGCGCGGCCGGCGGCCTTGCCGCCGCCGAAACTGTAGACCCATTGGCCCTTGGCCGCGGTCTTGGCCGAGGCGCGTTTCACCGCGGCTTTGGCCGGCCGGGAGCGCTTCACAGGCTGCCGGGAGATTTTTGAGCGCGATTTGACCATGGCACCATAAATTCGATTTCAGGCATCCGGCCGGCGCGATGAAGCTAGTGGACGAAATGATAGATGCCGTTGAGGCCCATCAATCCGACAACGATGAGGTAGATGGCTACAATGAAATTCAACAGCCGCGGCATGATCAGGATCAAAATGCCGGCGATGAGTGCAACAAGCGGCGTGATGTGAGCGGCGGTGATGACCATGGGCTTTCCTTAAGGCTCGGGACAATGCCAGGCGAATAGGCGCGCGGGGTGCGGCCGGCCATCGACACGATTACAAGGTCCGGGCCGCGGCTTGGTTCTATGCGACAAGCCAAGACAAGGAAAGCCCGCGCGCGGAGTGCCGGCAAGGCGAAGGCGCATCGCGTAACACAGCGTGCGACGACGTTCTCGCGGCGCGTCAGCGTCCGAGCCTTGCTGCAAGCGTCACGAAAGGCCTCCCCAAAAGGGAGGAATGGAGCGCCGGGAGGCGCCAGGGTCGTGGGCCGCGCCACGCGGACGGATGTTACCACCCGCTCGCGCTTCGGGCGCGGCGCGCGCCACAGAACGATCCGCTTGCGCGAACCGCCTGCTTCGGGCGCGCGGCGCCTCCCGGCGCTCCACCTCGGTTGTCGCCAGGGCGGCCGACCGCCGCGGCGCAAAACCGCATCCGCCCTGCCGATCGACGGTCGCCGGCGACCGCCATCGACGAGGGTGAGTCGTATCCTTGTAACCGAATTGATGATAAACGTCAATAAAAAAGTGACAACCGCCCCGAAGCCGTGGTACGATCCTCCGCCGGACTTCAGCCTTCGATCTTGGAAAAATCCGCCACGGCGCGGGTGGCGGCGCGTATTTCGTTGAGCAGCTTGAGTCGGTTCTCGCGCAGCGCCTTGTCCTCGACGTTGACCGTCACCTTGTCGAAGAAGGCGTCGACACGCGGTCGCAACTGCGCCATATAACTCATCGCAACTTCGAAGGCTTCGGCATCGATGGCATGTTTTGCCTCGACTTTAACGCGATTAATCCAGTACGAGAGCTCTTCCTCTTCAGGTTCGTAAAGGTCACGATCGGGCTTGCCGGTATATTCGCGGCCGTCTTTTTTCTCCTCGATGCGGATGATGTTGGTCGCGCGCTTATAGCCGGCGAGCAGGTTTTTGCCGTCCTCGGTGTCGAGGAATTTCCCCAGCGCCTCGACGCGGCGGACAATTAAAAAGAGATCGTCCTCGCCTCCGAGCGCGAAAACTGCATCGACGAGATCGTGGCGCGCACCTTGCTCGCGGAGTTGAATCTTAAGACGTTCCGCAAAGAAAATTAACAACTCACCGGCAGAAAAAGCAATCTGCTGCGTAGCAGAGAACTGATGCCAATTCTTTCTGTAGCTTTGGGCAGATTTCTTTAATTCGTTAAGACCGATTAGGATGTGTGAGAAATCTCCGCCAATATCTTTATAGACATCCGGCGACAATGGAATTGCTGGATCTTCGATTTGCCGTCTGACCTGCACTCCGTGGCTAATGAACAGGCTAAACAGATGGAGGCGCAAACTATTATTTAGTATGATTCGTATGGCACCAAGCGCGGCGCGGCGAAGAGCAAATGGGTCGGCACTACTAGTTGGCGTTTCGTCAATTATCCAGAATCCAACTAATGTGTCGATTTTATCTGCAAGGGCAACGGCGATCGAAACAGGTTCCGCAGGCACTAAATCGCTTGGACCCTTTGGCTTCCAATGATCCTCGCAAGCAAGAGCAACAGCTTTGTCCTCTTCCTGCTCTTCAGCGTAATATTTACCCATTAGGCCTTGGAGTTCAGGAAATTCGCCGACGACTTCAGTGAGTATATCTGTCTTGCAAAGGCGTGCTGCGCGCTGGGCCTTCTCGACATTCGCGCCAACCTTTGGCGCCAACTCGGCGGCAAGCAGCTCAATTCGTTCGATTCGGTTCCACTGCGAGCCGAGCTTCTCGTGAAACACGATCTCCTTGAACTTCGGCAGCCGATCTTCAAGATTCGTCTTTAGATCGGTGTCATAGAAAAACTTGGCGTCGGCGAGCCGGGCGCGGATGACGCGCTCGTTGCCGGCGACAATCGCTTCGCCGCCGTCTTCCGCTTCGATATTGGCGACGAGAATGAACTTGTCGACCAGCTCGGCGTGCGCGGCGTCGCGCAGCACGAAGCATTTCTGGTTGTTACGGATGGTGGCGCGGATCACCTCCTCGGGGATTTGCAGAAATTCCCGATCAAACGAGCCCATCAGCACCACCGGCCATTCGACCAGGCCCGTGACTTCGGCGAGAAGGCCGTCGTCCTCGACCAGTTCGAGCCCTTGCGCGAAGGCGAGCTGCTTCGCCTCGGCAAGGATGATGTCGCGCCGTCGCTCGGCGTCGAGCACCACCTTGGCCTTGTCGAGCTTGTGCCGGTAATCGGCGAAGCGGCGCACGGTGAACGGCTCCGGCGCCAGAAAGCGATGGCCGCGCGTCTGGTTGCCCGCCGCGATGCCGTCGACCGAAAACGCCACGATGTCCGGCTCCTCGGTCTCCGGCCCGAACGTCGCCAGGATGGAATGCAGCGGCCGCACCCAGGTGAGCGCTCCGGGCTCTTTCGAGCGGACGCCCCAGCGCATGGATTTCGGCCAGGGAAAGCCTTTGATGACGTCGGGCAGGATATCGCCGATCACCTCGATCGCCGCCCGCCCCGGCTTCTCGATCACGGCGACATAGAAGTCGCCCTTCTTGTCGGGCTGCACCTTGGCTTCGCCGATCGATTTCAGCCCCGCGGCTTTGAGAAAGCCGGCGATCGCCTGCTCCGGCGCGCCGACGCGCGGGCCTTTTTTCTCCTCGCGCACGTCCGGCTGGCGCACCGGCACGCCGTGCACCGCGAGCGCCAGCCGCCGCGGCGTCACGAATGCCTTGGCGCCGTCGTAGACGAGCCCCGCGTCGACCAGCCGATCGGTGACAGCTTTTCGCAAATCCTCCGCCGCGCGCGCCTGCATGCGCGCGGGGATTTCTTCGGAGAAAAGCTCGAGCAGAAGGTCGGGCATTGTTTGTGCCGCTTACTCCATTACCCTCCCCCTCCAGGGGAGGGTGAAGAAAGAGCCGAGCGCGACATTATGAGTCGTCGCCCTTACAGCGTCTTGTGGGTCCCGTCGCACAGCGGTTTTTTCGCCGAGCGCTTGCAGGCGCAGAACCAAACCTCGGCGGTAGCCTCCGGCTTGAATTCGATGGGCGTGAAGCTCGTGACTTTGTGCGAACCGTCGCAGAACGGCTGCGACTTCGAGCGGCCGCAGGCGCACCACCAATAGCTCTTGCCGGCCTCGACTTTGACCGGAATTGACCGCCGTCCGCCGATTTCAGGCATTTCACTCATTTCGTCCAACCTCCACCTTCGGTCGCGAGCCACGCCGCGCCGCACGCTTTGGCGAGCTCGCGCACCCGCAGAATGTAACTCTGCCGCTCGGTCACGGAAATCACCCCCCGCGCGTCGAGCAAATTGAACACGTGACTCGCTTTGATGCACTGGTCGTAAGCCGGCAACGCCAGCTCGTTACGCTTGTCCTTGCCGCCGATCTGCAAAAGCCGCCTGCACTCGTCCTCGGCGTCCTTGAAGTGGCGGAACAGCATCTCGGTGTCGGCGGCCTCGAAGTTGTAGCGCGAATATTCCTGCTCGGCCTGCTTAAACACCGCGCCGTAGGTGACCTTCCGCGCGCCCTCGCGGCCGTTGAAGTTGAGATCGAAAACGTTCTCCACCCCCTGCACGTACATCGCCAGCCGCTCCAGCCCATAGGTCAGTTCGCCAGAGACCGGCGCGCATTCGAAGCCGGCGACCTGCTGGAAATAGGTGAACTGGGAGACTTCCATGCCGTCGCACCAGCATTCCCAACCGAGTCCCCAGGCGCCGAGCGTCGGGCTCTCCCAATCGTCCTCGACGAAGCGGATGTCATGAAGCCTCGGATCGATGCCGATCGCGGAGAGCGAGCGCAGATAAAGCTCCTGCAAATCGTCCGGCGACGGTTTGAGGATTACCTGAAACTGGTAGTAATGCTGCAGACGGTTGGGGTTCTCGCCGTAGCGGCCGTCCTTGGGCCGGCGCGAGGGCTGCACGTAGGCGGCATTCCACGGCTTGGGGCCGAGTGCGCGCAGCGTCGTCGCCGGATGGAAGGTGCCGGCCCCGACCTCCATGTCATAGGGTTGCAGGATAACGCAGCCCCAATCCGCCCAGTAGCGCTGCAACGCCAGGATGAGCCCCTGAAACGACCGTTCAGGGCGCATGTGCGGCGGCAAATCGTCGTTGGAGGTTGAGTCCATCGGGACGTTGTTGTGGAACGGCCGCTTGCGGTCAAGTGTCGCTGCTCAACCCGGCCGGTACTCGTCCGTCTGCGGATCGCGCTTCAATGTCGGCAGTGCGTCGCGGTCGATCGGCTCGACAGCGGAGCGGTCGCGCATTGCATCCAGCTCGGCGTTGACGCGCCGCACTTCCTTGACGCACCAGCGCACCAAGACCGCCGCTCCCATCAGTCCCAGAGCCAAGGCGAATACCGGCGGCATCCTTGTGCCCTCCATCAAAGCCCATAACGCGCCCAAAGCGCGCGGGCTTCAAGCGCCGAGATCATGTCTTCGGCAAGGCCGCTTTGCCCGAACGCACTGCCGCCGACGCCCCAAACGCGGCGGCCGAACAAGCCGCGCTCGGCGGTCACCAGGGGCGTATAGACCTTGTCGCCGAAGCGCGCCCGCAGCGTCGAGCGCAAGTCGCCGATCGCATCGACAAGGCCGAGCCCGAGCGCCCGCCTTCCGGTCCAATACTCGCCCGAGAACAACTCGTTTTCCGGGCCGTTGAGCTTGTCGCCGCGCCGCGACCTCACCAGCGCGATGAAATCGTCGTGGATTTCGCGTTGCAGGGTTTTCAGCCGCGCGACATCGTCGGGGTTCTCCGGCAGGAACGGATCGAGCGTCGCCTTGTGCTCGCCCGAAGTATAAAGCCGGCGCTCGATGCCGATCTTGGCGATCAATTTGTCGAAGCCGAACGAGCCGCCGACGACGCCGATCGAGCCGACGATCGAGTTGGGATCGGCGATGATTTCGTCGGCGGCGCAGGCGATCATGTAGCCGCCGGATGCGGCGGCGTCTTCCACGAAGGCGATCACCCGGCGCTGTTTTTCCTCCGCCAGCTCGCGGATGCGGCGGAAGATGAGGTGCGATTGCGCCGGCGATCCGCCCGGCGAGTTGATCGAGAGCGCGACGGCGGCGGCGTTGCGCACGGCAAAGACGCGGTCGAGCGTGCGCGCCATGCCGGCGAGCGTGAGGCCGGGCTTCAGCGGCGTCGAGAAACCGACGACCCCGGTAAGCCGCACCACCGGCACCACCGGCCGATCGCCGCGAAAGCGCTGGGGAACGTATTCGCGCAAGCCCGCCAGCGCGCGCCTCCACCCATCTCTCATGCGTTCAGCAGTCCACGGCTCGCTCATGAAATCCAGATAGGCCCTGCCTGCCGCGCGCTCAAGTCACCGTCTGTTAACGCGATGGTACGCTTTTTGCGTGCAGACTGCGGGCTGAGTGGAACGGCGGAAGTGCGCAAGCAATGAAGATATACGTGCTCCTGACGCTCATCGGCGTCATTGTCGCCTTTTCCTATCTTCCGCGCTTCGGCCGAGCGAAGCCAGTCCCGCCAGCGCCGCCGGATTCGGTGCCTGCATGATGCCTAAAGGCTGAGCAGCGGGCAGTTTCAGTCCCGAGCCAATGGCAAGAGAGCGCCGCCGCGCAGCACAGCCTCGGCTTCCGCGGTGGGCTTTCCCGCCTCGTCGGCAAGAATGAAGCCGGGCAATAGCGACAGCGGCGAGCGGCTTGCCTTGACGGCGCGCGCCAGCACGCGGATCGCCGCTACGCCCGGCTTGGGGTGGATCGGCAACAGAGTGACCGCGCCGAAACCAGTGGTCAGCGCCGCCAACAGCGAAGCGAGGGCATCGGCGCGCCAGATCAGCGTGACCACGCCCGCGGGCTGAAGCAGCCGTGCCGCGGCGCCGACCCACCGATCGAGCGTGTGACGCGAAGCGCTATGCGCCAGGCGGCGGCCGGGGTCCGGCGAGGCCTGCTGCTGCGGAGCATTGAAGGGCGGATTCATCAGCACGCGGTCCGCAGCACCGGGCGCCAGCCCCGCTGAGGCAAACGCGGCGGCCGGCGCCGCGACGTCGAGGCAGACCGCGCGCACGCGCTCGGCGAGCGCGTTACGCGCGGCATTCTCGCTCGCGAGCGCCGCCAGCGCCGGGTCGATCTCGACCAGGGTGACGGCGACGCCCTCGGTGCGGCGGGCAACCGCCAGCCCCGCCGCGCCGACACCGGCACCGAGATCGATGATCTGCTCGCCGGCACGCGCCAACGTCGCCGCCGCCAGCAGGATGGCGTCGTGGCCGACGCGGTGACCGTTGCGAGGTTGGCGCAGGATGAGCCGGCCGCCGAGGATCGCATCCTCGCTGATTTCGGCCCGTTCAGCGGCCATCGCCGCGCAGCTCGTGGGCGAAGCCGGCCTCCTCGAGCAGCCGGCGTGCGCCTTCGAATTCATCCTCGCCGACCAGAATGCGGCGCGGGAAAATGCCGATCGAGCCTTCCAGCACGCTCATGTTCTGATCGACCACCATGTGGTCGATTTGCGCGCCCTTGAGGAGCGCCTCGATCGCCGAGATCAACACCGCATCGTTAGTGCGGACGAGTTCGCGCATGCTCAGCCTCGGTGACGCTCCTCGCCCGGTGCGCCCAGCGCCAAATAGGCGATGAGATTGCCGACGATGGAATTGTTGTCATAGACATGGACGGCCGCCTCGGGCAAAACCGCACAGTAGGTCGCTAGCGTGGTCGGCGCTAACGGAACAGATGCAGGCGCCGGCGGATTTTTACTGCAACCGCCGGCATACTTGCCCCCTTACCTTAGCGTTTCTATGCTTGCGCGTCCTCTTCGGAGTAGTTCAAGTGGCCGTTGTCGTCCCTTTTGAAAGTCCGGGTGCACCCTCGATCGATCCCTTGGTCGAGCTGGTCACCCCCGATATGGAGCGCGTCAACAACGCCATCCTCGCGCGCGCGGGCTCCGAGGTGGCCATGATCCCGGAGGTCGCCAACCACCTGATCAATTCCGGCGGCAAGCGGCTGCGGCCGATGCTGACGCTGGCGCTGGCGCGGCTCACCGGCTATGGCGGCGACGGCCATATCAAGCTCGCGGCGGCCGTCGAGTTCATGCACACGGCCACGCTCTTGCACGACGACGTGGTCGACGAGAGCGAGCTGCGGCGCGGTCGGCTCGCCGCCCGCATGCTCTGGGGCAACGAGGCGAGCGTGCTGGTGGGCGATTTCCTGCTCGGCCAGGCCTTCAAGATGATGGTCGAGGTCGGCAGCCTCAAGGCGCTCGAAATTCTCTCCTCGGCCGCCGCCGTGATCGCCGAAGGCGAGGTCATGCAGCTGGCCGCGGCCAAGAACACGGCGACCACCGAGGACGAGTACATCGCCGTCATCCGCGCCAAAACCGCCGAGTTGTTCGCCGCCGCCTGCGAAGTCGGGCCGGTGCTGTCTTCGCGGGGAAAGGCCGAGCAGGCCGCCTGCCGGTCGTTCGGGATGAATCTCGGCATCACGTTCCAGCTGGTCGACGACGCGCTCGACTATGGCGGCGCCGCAGCCAAGCTCGGCAAGAACATCGGCGATGATTTCCGCGAAGGAAAGATCACGTTGCCGGTCGTGCTTGCCTTCCGCCGCGGCAACGACGCCGAGCGCGAGTTCTGGCGGCGCGCGCTGGAACGCGGCGAGACCACCAATGCCGACCTCGATCATGCCATCGGGCTGATGACCAAGCACCGCGCGCTCGAAGACACGATCGGACGCGCGCATCATTACGGCGCCATCGCCCGCGATGCGCTCGCCTTGTTCCCTGATTCGCCGATGAAATCCGCGCTCGCCGAGACGGTCGATTTTTGCGTGGCGCGGACGCATTAGCGGAGCACGATCTTTTCGGAAAACCGGCTTCCACTTTTCCGGATCATGCTCTAGCGCGCCAATCCGCCCCACGTCCGGTCGCGACCCAATACGCCTGCCTTGACCCACCAATGCTGATATTTGTCGCGCAAGACCTTGCCCGCCGCGCGTGCCGCCGCCGCCGAGGAAAATAAGCCGAAACACGTCGCGCCGGAGCCCGACATACGGGCGAGTTGGCATCCCGAAAGCCCGCGCAGTGCCGCAAGAACATCGGCGATGACCGGCTTAAGCGCGATGGCCGCGTCTTCCAGATCGTTCGACTGCGTAACGAGTAGATGCAACAGCGGATCGCGGCTTGTCAGTTTGGCGACCGCCGCAAGGTCGAGCCCCGCGCCCGGCGCCGCAGCCGGCCGCCATGCGGCAAAGACCGCCTTGGTGGGCAGCGCCACGCGCGGGTTGACCAGCACCGCCGGCAGTGGCGGGAGCGAAAGTGGCGCCGAGAGCACCTCGCCGATGCCGCGCATGATCCGGGCGCGCGCATCGAGACAAACCGGCACATCGGCGCCGGTCGCGCGGGCGGCCGCATACAGACGCGGATCGTCGCGCGCAAGCCCATTCGCTTGCGCAAGAAGCCGCAGCGCCGCGCCGGCATCGGCCGAACCGCCGCCGAGCCCGGCCGCGACCGGCAGTCTCTTGTCCAGGCGAAAAGCGCCGAGGACGATATCGGGGTACCGCGCCGCAAGCGCGCGCGCCGCCTTGAGCACGAGATTGTCGGCGCCCTCGCCGGCGGCTGCCACGCTCGGTCCGCGCACCGTCAACGTTAGCCCTTGGCCGCGCGACAAACTCAAGGTGTCGCCGAAGTCGGCGAACGCCACCAGGCTTTCAATGTCGTGATAGCCGTCGTCGCGGCGGCGCACCACCCGCAGCGTGAGATTGACCTTGGCTGGTGCATTCTCGACCAGCGGAACGGGCAAGGACACGTCTCAGCCGCCGTCACCGGCCCTCTTCGCCTTGGCGGCATCGGCCGCCGAAGACGTGTCGTCGGGTAGCCCAGATTTGATCTTTTGCTCGATCTTCGGCAGGTCTTCCGGGTCCGGATTGAGATCCTTGGCGTGCGACCATTGGAAGTGCGCCTCCAGCACTCGGCCGACCCGCCAATAGGCATCGCCGAGATGATCGTTGATGGTCGAGTCGTCGGGCTTGAGCTCGACGGCGCGATCGAGATCCTTCACCGCGTCCTCGTAATTGCCGATGCGGAAATTGGCCCAGCCGAGCGAGTCAACGATGTAGCCGTCGTCCGGCCGCTGCTCGACGGCGCGACGGATCATGCGCATGCCTTCGTCGAGATTGACGCCCTGGTCGACCCAGGAATAGCCGAGGTAATTGAGCACGAGCGGCTGGTCCGGAAACAGCTCCAGCGCCTTCTTCAGATCGGCTTCGGCCTTCGGCCATTGCTTGGAGCGCTCGTAGCAGATGCCGCGAAAATAGAACAACACCCAGTTCGCCTTTTCCGGCACCGCCAGGTTGTCGACCGCCTTGCTGTAGACCTCGGCGCATTCGGCAAACGCCTTGCGGCCGCGCAAGATATTGCCGAGCGCGATAATCGCTTCGGAATCCTTCGGATGCTCGGCGATCAAAGCTTCGAGCCGCTTCTTGGCCTCGTCGGTGCGATCGAGCGAATCGAGATCGGAGGCGACCTGAATTTCGGCGTTGCGCCGCAGCGGCGACGACGCCGGTATCCGGTCGTAGATCTTGATCGCGAGCTCGGGCTTTTTCAACGAGTCGTAGAGGTCGGCGAGCGACAGCAGCGCCATGGCGTGCGTCGGCTCGAGATAGAGGGCAAGCTGCAGATAGACCAGCGCTAGGTCTTCGCCGCCGCGACGCCCGATCGAGGCACCGAGGCCGTAAAGCGCTTCAGCGGCGCCGGCCCGCGGCGAATCGGCGAGCGGCGGCAATTTTTCGCCGGCCGAGATTTCCTTCATCTCTTCGACGACGACCGGATGATCGGCCACGGCCTTGTTGAATTGCTGATAGAGCTTCAGCGCGTCGTCCTTGCCGCCGTTGCGCGACAAATAGCGGGCGTACGCCTGAACGGTGCGCAGCGCCATCGGGTCGGCCTTGTAAGCGCGCTCGTAACGCTTGCCCGCTTCCTTCTTGTTGTTGGCAACATCGAGGATCAGGCCGCCATGCAGGTCCTTGAAGATGGCGTACCAATCCGGTCCGGCGAGCCGATCCAGGGTGTCGATCGCGGCGTGCGTGTCGCCGGCGCCGGCCAGCGCCCACGCCGAGAGCAGCGTCGCGGTCAAATCGGTCACCGGACCGCGCACGGATTGCGCAAAATTCTGCCGGGCGATCGCATATTGCTTCTGCTTGAGCGCCCGCACGCCGATCACCAGGCGCGCAATGCGGTCGGTGCGGTCGAGCTGGATCAATCGGTCGGCGAGCCTGCCGGCTTCGTCGATGTCGCCGTCGGTCAGAACGGACAGGAAGGTGCGGCTGAGCAGATCCGCATTGCGCGGATCGGCCTTGAGGACGTTGAGATAATAGGCGGCGGCCGTTTCGGAATCGCGCTCGACGCCGGCGTGCCGGGCAGCCAAATAGCTGCCGGAGGCCGTCGAGTGCGAGAGATCCTGAGGCGTCGGCGCCTGGGCGGCGAGCGCTGAAGGCAGACTCCAGAGGACAACGGCGCCGACGATAGCGGCGCGCCGAGACAGCAGCAGATGAATCACGAGGTCTCCATTGGTAACCTGGATCGGCGAACTGGGACTAGAAAGCGCCGGATGTCGGTATGGCGCGAGAATGACCGTTTTGCCTCGCCGCCGCAAGAACGGACGGCATTAGCCCCGAAGGGAGGCGAAATCGCGGCAGCAGAACCAGGTTGATTCGGCGCAAGTGCCGCTGGGGACGCGAGAATCACATGTTCGGGTAATTCGGCCCGCCGCCACCCTCGGGCGGAACCCAGGTGATGTTTTGATTCGGGTCCTTGATGTCGCAGGTTTTGCAGTGGACGCAGTTCTGGGCGTTGATCACAAAGCGCGGCGTGCCGGCTTCCTCGACCCATTCGTACACGCCGGCGGGGCAGTAGCGCGCCGACGGCCCGGCATAGACCCCGAGCTCGGATGATTTTTGCAGCGCGGGGTCGCGCACGATGAGATGCACCGGCTGGTCCTCCTCGTGATTGGTGTTCGAGAGATAGACCGAGGAGAGCCGGTCGAAGGTGAGCTTGCCGTCGGGCTTTGGATAAGCAATGGGCCGGCAGGCCGCGGCGGGCTTGAGCGTCGCCGAATCAGGCTTGCCGTGGCTCATCGTACCGAGGAGCGAGAAGCCGAGCGTGTTGGTCCACATATCGAGCCCGCCGAGCGCGACGCCGGCGAAGGTGCCGAGTTTCGACCATAACGGCTTGGCGTTGCGCACCCGCCAGAGGTCGCGGCCGATCGGGGAAGCGCGCCACGCCGCCTCATAGCTCGACAGCTCGTCATGGACGCGCCCTTGCGCCAGCGCGGCGGCCATATGTTCGGCTGCCAGCATGGCCGACAACATCGCGTTGTGGGTCCCCTTGATGCGCGGGACGTTCAGAAAGCCCGCCGCACAGCCGACCAGGACGCCGCCCGGAAACGCCACACGCGGCACCGATTGCCAGCCGCCCTCGCTGATGGCGCGCGCGCCGTAGCAAAGCCGCTTGCCGCCGGCGAAGGTGTCACGCACCAGCGGATGCGTCTTGAAGCGCTGGAACTCCTCGAACGGCGACAGATAGGGGTTGTGGTAATTGAGGTGGACGACGAAGCCGACCGTCACCAGATTGTCGGCGTAGTGGTACATGAACGAACCGCCGCCGGTGCGGTTGTCGAGCGGCCAGCCCATCGTGTGTTGAACCAGGCCGCTGCGGTGCTTTTCCGGCGCGACCTGCCAGAGTTCCTTCAGGCCGATGCCGAATTTCTGCGGCTGGCGATCGCGGGAGAGACCGAAACGCTCGATCAGCCCTTTCGACAGGCTGCCGCGGGCGCCCTCGGCGAATAGCGTATATTTGCCGCGCAGCTCCATGCCGCGGGTGAAACTCGCCTTATGGTGTCCGTCCTTGGCGACGCCCATGTCGCCGGTGGCGATGCCGGCGACCGCGTCATTCTCGAACAGCACCTCGGTGGCGGCAAAGCCCGGATAGATTTCGACGCCGAGCGCTTCCGCCTTCTGCGCCAGATAGCGGCAGACATCGCCGAGCGAGACGATGAAAGTGCCGTGATTGCTCATCAGCGGCGGCATCAGCGCATTCGGCATCCGCACCGCGCCGGAAGACCCGAGCATATAAAAGCGGTCCGCGCTGACCGCGGTGTGCACCGGCGTTTCCTCGTTCCGCCACTCCGGCAGGAGAAGATCGAGCCCGACCGGATCGATCACCGCGCCGGAGAGAATGTGCGCGCCGACCTCGGAACCCTTCTCCACCACGACGACGGAGGTTTCGGGCGCGAGCTGTTTGAGCCTGATCGCGGCGGTAAGGCCGGCCGGCCCGGCGCCGACGATGACAACGTCGAACTCCATCGCCTCGCGAGCGGGAAGGTCCGTTGCATTCATGGCCTGCTCCATTATCCGCGCGAACAGTATTTCATGTTTTCATCCCTGGCATAGACTGAAATCATCGTCCATAAATTGCCTCAGCCATGAGTTCCGCCGGCAAGCACGCACGCGAGTTGATCTCCTTCTACCTCGATGCCGGGGTCGACGCCGTCGTCGGCGAAGAGCCGATCGATCGCTTTGCCGATATAGCTCAGTCGCCAGCCGTGTCGTTGGGCTCCCCCCTTGCGGCGGAGGCCGGCGCGAAGCGCCGGGAGAGGGCTGACGGCGGCTCGCCCGGCATGAGGAAAGGACCCTCATCGCTGCCCCTCAAGGGGGGAGCGAGCAGCATGACCGGCCCGCCCGGAGCAGGCATCGCCGCCGCCCCGTCCTCGCCCGAGGTCGCCGTCACGGCGGCGCGCGCGGCCGCCCAAAGCGCGAAGACCTTGGACGAGCTGCGGGCGCTGCTTGAAGCCTTCGAGGGCTGCATGCTGCGCGCGACGGCGACCCAGCTGGTCTTCGCCGCCGGCAATCCGGCAGCGCGCGTCATGTTCGTTGGCGAAGCGCCGGGGCGCGACGAGGACATCGCCGGGCTACCCTTTGTCGGCCGCTCGGGAAAATTGCTCGACCGCATGATCGAGGCGATCGGGCTTGATCGCACGCAAGTGTACATCGCCAACATCGTGCCGTGGCGCCCGCCCGGCAACCGCACGCCGACGCCGCACGAGAGCGCCATCTGCCTGCCCTTTATCCGCCGCCAGATCGAGCTCGCCGACCCCGATATCCTGGTCTGTCTCGGGCAGCCGTCGACGCAGACCTTGCTCGAGACCAAGGAAGGGATCACACGAACGCGCGGCCGCTGGTTCAAATTCGACACCGGCAGCCGCGAGATCCGCGCGCTGGCGACCTACCACCCCGCCTTCCTGCTGCGCAGCCCGCTGCAGAAAAGGCTGGCGTGGCGCGATTTCCTGGCGATCAAAAAGGCGCTCGCGCCATAGCTTGGCCGCATTCAGGGCATCGCCACCAGGATCGCGCCGCCGGCGACCAGCAACACGCCGAGCCAGTTCACCGCCGAAAGCTTCTCGCCAAGCAGCAGCACGCCGAAGATGGCGACAAGAACCACGCTCAATTTGTCGATCGGCGCGACTTGCGCGGCATTGCCGAGCTTGAGCGCGCGAAAATAGCAAAGCCACGACGCGCCGGTGCCGAGGCCGGACAACAGCAAGAACAGATATGTGCGTCCGGAGATTTCCGCCGGGTTCTGGAACTGCCGCGTGGCAAAGACGATCAAGCCCAAGACGCCGACAACGACGACGGTGCGGATAAAGGTGGCAAGATCGGAGTTGACGTTCTCCACGCCGATCTTGGCGAATATCGCCGTCAGTGCGGCAAACACCGCCGACAGCACGGCCCAAAGCTGCCATGAGGAAAAGGCGCTGGCATTCATGGCGTCCGACCCTCCGCTGTTGAGGCTCTTTCTTTGCATCCCTTGAGTACGCGACGACAAATTGATGGCGATCAATTTCGCCAAAGTCGTGCTACGCCGACTTGATCAAGTCAATCATACGGTCGAAAATGCATGGCTCGTTTGGTGTGCTGGCGATGGCGGCTTGTTTTAGGGCCTGCCGATACGCCTGACGCGCCCTTGTCGTGGGAATTCCACGACCGCGTGAGACGGAGTTCACGCCATGGAGCTCGATCCCGTTCTGCTGTCGCGCGTGCAGTGGGGTTGGGTGATTGGCTGGCACATCCTGCTGCCGGCCCTCACGGTCGGCCTCGCCTCCTATATCGCGGTTCTCGAGGCATTCTATTTCCTCACCGGTCGCGAAATCTGGTTCCGGATATCCGGCTTTTGGACCAGAATATTCGCCGTCTCCTTCGGGATGGGTGTCGTCTCCGGCATTATCATGCCGTTTCAATTCGGCACGAACTGGAGCCGCTTCACTGACGCCACCGCCGATGTGATCTCGCCGTTGCTGGCCTACGAGGGATTAATGGCCTTCTTTCTGGAGGCATCTTTCCTCGGCGTGTTGCTGTTTGGCCGACGGTTGGTGCCGGCATGGGCGCATTTCTTCGCGGCGCTGATGGTGGCCTTCGGGACGCTGCTATCCTCATTCTGGATTCTGGCCACGAATTCGTGGATGCAGACACCGGCCGGCTACAAACTCGCCGATGGACGTTTCGAGCCGGTCGATTGGTTGGCGATCGTCTTCAGCCCATCGTTTCCTTATCGGTTCTTTCACAATGTGACCGCTTTCTACATCACGACCGCATTTGTGGTGATGGGCGTGGGCGCGTGGCTGCTGCGCCGCGGCCGCGCCACCGAAGACGCGCGGATGATGATCCGCATGGCGCTCGATCTTCTCATTATCCTGGTGCCGCTGCAGATGGTTCTCGGCGATCAGCACGGGCTCAATACGCTCGAATACCAGCCGGCGAAGCTTGCCGCCATCGAGGGACGTTACGACACCGCAGGTCCGGCGCCGTTGACGCTGTTCGGCATCCCCGACGACGCCGCGGCCACGATGCGCTACGCGATCGAAATACCTGATCTAGGCAGTATTGTTCTCACGCATTCCTGGAACGGTGCAGTCAAGGGCCTCAAGGAATGGCCGTCCGATCAACGACCGCCCGTCGGGCCGCCCTTTTTCGCCTTCCGTATCATGGTT
Source organism: Xanthobacteraceae bacterium (assembly GCA_050010955.1). GTDB lineage: Bacteria > Pseudomonadota > Alphaproteobacteria > Rhizobiales > Xanthobacteraceae > BOG-931. The sequence goes on from JBEKJZ010000020.1 coordinate 34,929, forward strand.
GGAATTGGATTTATCATGCTGCTCGTGGTCGTCGTCGGTCAATGGCTGCAGCTACGACGCCGGCTGTGGGACGTCGGCTGGTTCCTGCGGCTTTGCCAATGGACAGCACCGCTCGGTTTCATTGCGGTCATTGCCGGCTGGACGACCACGGAGGTCGGCCGTCAGCCGTGGACGGTGTATGGGCTGTTGCGCACCGCGGATTCAGTCTCGCCGTCGCTGACAGGAGCGAACGTGGTTCTGTCGCTTGCTCTCTATGTCGTCGTCTATTTGATCATGTTTCCCACCGGCATCGCCTTCATGGTCGGCTTGGTGCGCCGCGGTCCGCAAGAGCATGATCTGCCGCCGGAGCTTGTCGAAAGCGGGCTGCCGAGCCGGCCCTTCGAGAACGCCGCGCGCGCGGCCGCGGACTCATAGCAACAGCGAGGCTGCCATGGGGCTCGATCTCGTGCCGTTATGGACCGTCCTTCTCGGCCTCGCCGTTTTTTATTACGTGGTGTTCGACGGCTTCGACCTGGGCGTTGGCATGCTCTACGGCTTTGTCCCAAACGCCGGCAGCCGCAGCACCGCGATGAATTCGATCGCGCCGATTTGGGACGGCAATGAGACGTGGCTGGTATTCGGTGGACTCGGTTTGCTGGCGGCTTTTCCGCTCGCCTTCACCATCATTATTCCCG
>JBEKJZ010000021.1:0-70583 GCA_050010955.1 Xanthobacteraceae bacterium
AGCCGATACAGGCCGTCGTAATCGCGCATGTCGAGCGGCACCAGCGTCGCCGAGCTGCCGGCGGCGCGAACCGCATCGTCAAGTTCCTCGAGACCGCCGACGGTGCGCGCCACCGCGACCACATGCGTGCCCGCGCGCGCCAGCGCGAGCGCCGTCGCATAACCGATGCCGCGCGAGGTGCCGGTAACGAGCGCGACACGGCCGGCGAGAGGTAGCGGCATTCCTCAGCTTGCCTCGGCGAGCAAGGAGAGCTGTCGGGGCGGGGCTTCGTGCGCGGTGCGGTCGGTGAGCGAGGTCGGATATTCCCCGGTGAAGCAATGGTCGGTGAATTGCGGACGCAGGGGATCGCGCCCTTTCTCGCCCATGGCGCGATAGATGCCTTCGACCGAGAGGAAGGCGAGCGAATCGGCGCCGATGAATTTGCGCATGCCTTCGAGGTCGTGCGCGGCGGCCAGGAGCTTCTCCCGCTCCGGCGTGTCGATACCGTAATAATCCGGATGGGTAATCGGCGGCGAGGCGATGCGGAAATGCACTTCGCGCGCTCCGGCATCGCGCATCATCTGCACGATCTTCACCGATGTGGTGCCGCGCACGATCGAGTCGTCGATCAAAACGATGCGTTTGCCGCTCACCACGGCGCGGTTGGCGCTGTGCTTGAGGCGAACGCCGAGCTGGCGGATCTGCTGGGTCGGCTCGATGAAGGTTCGCCCGACATAGTGATTGCGGATGATGCCGAGCTCGTAAGGGATGCCGGATTCCTGAGCGTAGCCGATCGCCGCCGGCACCCCGGAATCAGGAACCGGAACGACCACGTCGGCGGCAGCCGGCGCCTCGCGCGCGAGCTGCGCGCCACTCGCCTTGCGCACGTCGTAGACGCTGCGGCCGCCGATGATCGAATCCGGCCGCGCGAAATAAATATACTCGAAGATGCAGGGTCGCGGCGCCATCGGCAGGAATGGCTTGTGCGAATGCGCGCCGTCTTCGTCGAAGACGAGAACCTCGCCATTCTCCACGTCGCGCACGTAGTGCGCGCCGATGATATCGAGCGCGCAGGTCTCGGAGGCGAGGATCGGGCAGCTGTCCAGCTTGCCGAGTACCAGCGGCCGGATGCCGAGCGGGTCGCGGGCACCCACCAGCTTCTTGTTGGTCACGCCGACGAAGGCGTAGGCGCCTTCGAGCATGCGCAGCCCTTCGATGAAGCGATCGACGAAACGATTGCGGTGCGAGCGCGCGACCAGATGGAGGATCACCTCCGTGTCGGTCGTCGATTGCATCATGGCGCCTTCGCGCACCAGCTGGCGGCGCAGCGTCAGGCCATTGGTCAGATTGCCGTTATGGCCGATGGCAAAACCGCCGGCATTGAGCTCGGCGAACAGCGGCTGAACGTTGCGCAGAATGGTATCGCCGGTGGTCGAATAACGTACATGGCCGATTGCGGTGTTTCCGGGCAGGCGATCGATCACCTCGCGGCGCGAAAAGGCGTCGCCGACGAGGCCGAGGCGGCGCTCGGAGTGAAAACGCTTGCCGTCAAAGCTGACAATCCCGGCGGCTTCCTGGCCGCGATGCTGCAGCGCGTGGAGGCCGAGCGCGGTAATCGCCGCGGCGTCGGGGTGGCCGAAGATGCCGAATACACCGCACTCTTCACGCAGCCGATCGCCGTCAAGGTCGAGGAGGGCAGCTTCTGTCATGGCCATCGGCTCGCGATCATCTCAATGCACCATTCCCCTTGACCTCGAGCAATTGCTGCATGCCAGCCCGGCTCGAACGATCATACCCCAGATCGGCGCGACTGCCGGCGGGTTTGTCGAGTTCGCCATGCTGATCCGGCTGGCTCTCGGGGGTATCGGTTTCCCCGGGCCGCGGCCGCTTCAGCTTCTTCAAGATGGTGCTTTCTGGGTCCTCCGGCAACATCGACATCAGCCATTGTCCGGTCCCGGTCAGGACCACCCGCGATTTGGCGCTTTTCACCCATTCCGGCTGGCTGCGGTCGGGAACGAGCCAAGTGAAGAACAGGAAGGCGACGACGACGATCACCAGACCGCGCGCGAGCCCGAACAGGAAACCGAGCGTGCGGTCAAGCGCGCCCACGCGGCTGTCCAGCACCATATCCGAGATTCGAACGGTCAGAATCGAGACCACCAGCAGCGTGACCAGGAACACGCAGCCGATGACGGCGATGGCGGCGAACACATCATTGTTGAAGTACTGCTTGGCGTAAGGCAGCAGCTTGGCATACGAATAGAGCGTCGCCACGGCCGCCAGAACCCAGGCGATGATCGAGAGCACCTCGCGCATGAAGCCGCGAACCATGGCGAGCAGCCCCGAAACCAGCATCACGACGATAAGGACGATGTCGAGCAGCGTAATCGGCATGGTCTGCTAGTCGCTCGCTAATCCCGTCCAATGACCGCAGGCGCACGTAGCCCGAACGCGAAGGTCCGCCGCGTGTATAGCCGGGCCGCACGGCGCCGTCATCCGCCTTCTCGTCTGCTCAGCCATCTCATTTTATCGTTAATAATCGCGGATATGTCGCGGAACGCCCATCGCCATCGCCCGGGTCATCCGTCCTGACGGCCGACCCGCCTGAGCGCCGGCGCGCCGTCCCGGGCAATATCGACAACGAGATTCGCCAGCGTGGCGATGGTGGAGAGCGAGAAGCCATCGGGGGCGTCGTTGCGCGCTGCTTCCGGGACAATCGCCCTCGCGAAGCCGAGTTTCTGCGCTTCCTTGAGGCGGGCGGCAGTCTGTGCCACCGGCCGCACGGCTCCCGAGAGCGACACCTCGCCGAAATAGACGGCGTCCGCCGGCAGCGGCGCGTGCGCCAGCGAGGACACCAAAGCGGCGGCGGCGGCGACGTCGGCCGCCGGCTCCTGAATGCGGAGGCCGCCGGCGACGTTGAGATAGACGTCGTGGCCGGAGAGGCGCACCCCGCAATGGGCCTCGAGCACCGCCAGCACCATGGAGAGCCGGCTCGGGTCCCAGCCGACGACCGCGCGGCGTGGCGTGCCGAGCGAGGTCGGCGCGACCAGGGCCTGAATTTCCACCAGCAGCGGCCGCGTTCCCTCGATCCCGGCGAACACGGCGGTGCCGGCACTGCCAAGATCGCGCTCGGAGAGGAACAGCTCGGATGGGTTCGCGACTTCGCGCAAGCCCGCTCCGGTCATCTCGAACACGCCGATCTCGTCAGTGGGGCCGAAGCGATTCTTGATCGCGCGCAGGATACGGAACTGCTGCGAGCCTTCGCCTTCGAACGACAGCACGGCGTCGACCATGTGCTCGACCACGCGCGGCCCGGCGATCTGTCCGTCCTTGGTGACGTGGCCGACGAGGACGACGGCCGCGCCGCTGCGCTTAGCAAAACGAATCAGCTCGGCCGCCGATCCGCGCACTTGCGTGACCGTGCCGGGTGCGGCGTCGACGGCCTGCGTCCACATGGTCTGGATCGAATCGATGACCAGGAGCTGCGGTGTCGGCCCCTGCGACAGCGTCGCTACGATATCCTCGACCGAGGTTTCCGCGGCCAGCTCGACCGCTGCGTCGTTCAGGCCGAGGCGCTCGGCGCGAAGCCGCACCTGGGCGATGGCCTCCTCGCCGGAGATATAGACGGCGCGGTGACAGTTGCGCGCGTATGCAGCCGCGACCTCGAGCAACAGCGTCGACTTGCCAATGCCCGGGTCGCCGCCGAGCAGGAGCACCGAGCCGCGCACCAAGCCGTTGCCGGTGACGCGATCGAATTCGGCGATGCCGGAGGCGAGCCGTGGCGCTTCGAGCGTTCGACCCTTGAGCGGCTCGATGACAAAGAGGCGTCCCTTGTGCGAAGGCCGGGCCCGCGCCGGCGCCGCGGCGCCTTCCTCCACCAGGGTGTTCCATGCACCGCAGGCTTCACAGCGACCGGCCCAGCGCGCCGCGGCTGCGCCGCAGCTCTGGCAGACGAAGTTGTGTGCGCGCGCAACCATCATGCACCTTGTTCCGCCTCGCCTCGGGTCTTACGCACCGCGATAGACGAGATGACAACGGGGGCCAAGCCGGGTGAGGATCTCGTAGCCGATCGTTCCGGCCGATGCAGCAAAATCGTCGACGGTGATCTGCTCGCCGATGAATGTCGCGACGTCGCCGCGGTGGACAGCTCCATCTGGAAGCTCAGTGACGTCGATGCAAGCCAGGTCCATCGAGATGTGGCCGGCGATCGGGCAGCGCCTTGCGGCGATCATAGCTGCGCCGCCCGGCTTGCGGTCGGTGCCGCTCGCGGCGCGCAACACTCCGTCGGCATAGCCGAGCGCAACGACGGCGATGCGCGAGGCGCGTCTTGCGGTCCACGCCGCGCCATAGCCGACGGTCTCGCCTTTTTCGACTTTGCGCACCTGCAGGATGCGTCCGGTCAATTCGACCACGCCGCGCATGGGATTGGTGCGTCCGGGCGTGGGATTGATGCCGTACAGCGCGGCGCCGGGCCGCGCCACGTCGCAATGCGCCGCCTCGCCGAGGAAGATGCCCGAGGAATTGGCGAGCGAGGCGGGAACGCCGTGGTAGAGCAGATGGAGCTCGCGAAACAGCCGGATTTGGCTGGCATTAAGGGGGTGATCGGCGATTTCGGCGCAGGCAAGGTGGCTCATCAGCAGCGTGATGCCGTGGTTCTCGTTCTGCACGCGCAACGCCAGCGCCCCGGCTTCCGCAGGCGAAATGCCGAGCCGGTTCATGCCGGTGTCAATATGGAGTGCTGCGCCGCCCTGCCACCTTTGGGCGGCGACGAATGCATCCCATTCGGCCAGTTCGGCCGTGCTGTTGATGACCGGCCGCGCGTTGAGTTCGGTGAACGCCGTCGCGGCCTGGGGTGAAAATCCGTTGAGCACGTAAATCGTGGCATCGCGGGCCCGGGGACGAACCCGGCGGGCCTCGGCGATATCGGCCACGAAAAAGGTTTTACAACCGGCCGTTGCGAGCTTTGCGGTGACCGCTTCGAGGCCGAGCCCGTAGGCATTGGCCTTGACCACGGCCGCGCACTCGACGGTGAGCAGTTTGCGCGCCAGCGCGCGCCAGTTGGCTTCGACGGCGTCGAGATCGATGAAAAGCGTCCCGCCGGTCTCGGGGTCGGCCAACAGGCTCGCCAGTCCAGGCAGCGGTTCTGCGAGTGCCATGGCTGCCTTATGACCGGCACCGCGGCGATGGTAAAGCGGGGCGTCGGGCTAAAATCCTGCCTGATGTCTTGTGTCTGGGTCGGCGAAGCGGGTCACTTCCGCGTCAAACTGCAGATTGACCGTTCCCGTAGGTCCGTGCCGCTGCTTGCTAATGATGACCTCAGCCTTGCCGTGCACTGCCGCCATCTCGGTCTGCCATGCTTCGTATTCAGCAGTGCCGGGACGCGGCTCCTTGTTCATCAAGTAGTATTCCTCACGGTAGACGAACAGCACGACGTCCGCATCTTGCTCAATCGAGCCCGATTCGCGCAGATCAGATAATTGCGGGTGTTTGTCTTCCCGGCTTTCCACTTGACGCGACAGCTGAGACAAAGCCAAGATCGGAACGTTCAGCTCCTTGGCCAGCGCCTTCAGACTTGTGGTGATCTCGGTCACTTCGTGAACGCGGCCTTCCATCGCGCGACGCGTCGATCCCTGCATCAGCTGAATGTAGTCGATAACAATGAGGTCTAGCCCGCGCTGCCGCTTGAGCCGGCGGGCTCGGGCCGTGAGCTGCGCAACCGAGACGCCGCCGGTTTCATCGATGAAAAGCGGCAATTGTTGGATTTCGATCACCTTGTCTTTGATTTTTTCAAAGTGAGAATCATCGATATCGCCGCGCCGCATCATGCTGGACGATATACCGGTCTGCTCGGCGATGATTCGCGTTGCCAATTGCTCGGCCGACATTTCCAGCGAGAAAAATCCGACGATACCGCCGTCGACCGTTCCCATATGTCCGTCGGCGCGCTGCTCGCCCCGCCATGCCCGCGCGACGTTGTAGGCGATGTTGGTCGCCAGCGCCGTCTTTCCCATGCCAGGCCGGCCCGCCAGGACGATGAGATCGGAGGCTTGTAAACCGCCCATTTTTGCGTCGAGGTCCCTAAGGCCGGTTGCGAGACCGGACAGCCTGCCGTCGCGTTGGTACGCAGCTGCCGTCATATCGACGGCCCGGGTCAACGCCCGTCCGAACGGCTGGAAGCCGCTGTCGTAGCGGCCCCGCTCCGCGACTTCGTAGAGCTTGCGTTCGGCGTCTTCGATGTGGCTGGTCGGCGTTGCCTCTACCGGTGCCTCGTAGGCGAGGTTGACGATGTCCTCGCCGATCTCGATCAAAGCGCGGCGAACCGAGAGATAGTAAACAATACGGCCGTAATCCTCGGCGTTGATGATGGTGGTTGCTTCGGCGGCGAGTCGCGCCAGATATTGATTGACGGAGAGCCCGGCGATGTCTTGGTCCGCCGGAAGGAAGGTCTTGAGCGTTACTGGCGTCGCCAGTTTTCCGGCCCGGATTAGACTGCCGGCCAATTCGAAGATTCGCTGATTAATCTCTTCGAAGAAGTGCTTGGCTTCGAGGAAATCGGAGACGCGATAAAAAGCCTCGTTATTAACGAGGATCGCGCCGAGCAGAGCCTGCTCGGCCTCGATGTTGTGGGGCAGCGCGCGGACCGGAAGTTCCGCAGGGGCCTGTTTGCGTACGATCGAATCGATTTGCGCCATGGTCCCGATCAAGGGGTTCGCGTGTGGCCAATTTTGGGTTGGCCAATATGGAATTAGCCGGTTGAGGGCAACTCAACGTCGCGGATCACTCAGCGACAGCGCCACTACTCGCAATTCCCGGCCGCTGTACGCTTACCGCGAGCACGTCGTCGATAGTCCAGCCAGGGCACCATGGGAAATACTCTTTGCGGCTTTCCCCGCTAACCACCGCGTGTCGAGACGACACCGTTGATAGGGGCCACTGGTCCTTGACGTCCGCTATCCGACGGCCGGATGGTGCCCGCGCTATTCTCCGGCCAGGCGCAGCGGCGCGGTGTAGCTGGTTTCAACTTCGCGTAACCGCGCTTCCTCGCGCCCGATGTAATCGCGCGTCGCCGGCACCACGCCTTTGCGCTTGGCCATCTGGATTTGAAACACCACCAGATCGCTCTCGCGGAACGCCATCTCGGAGGATGCCAGGTAGAATTCCCACATGCGCACGAAGCGCCCATCGTAGAGCCGCTCGACGTCCTCACGGTGGGCGAGGAAACGCTCGCGCCAGGCCTTGAGCGTCTCGGCATAGTGGAGCTGCATGATTTCGACGTCGGTGACCATGAGCCCGGCGTATTGGATGGCCGTCAGGACTTCCGAGAGCGCGGGGATGTAGCCCCCTGGAAAGATATATTTGGCGATCCAGGGATTGGTGACGCTCGGAGGGCCGCTGCGCCCGATCGTGTGGAGAAGAAAAACGCCGTCGTCAGCAAGGAGCTGTGCACCCTTGCGGAAAAAGGTGTCATAAAAGCCGACCCCGACATGCTCGAACATGCCAACCGAGACGATGCGATCGAACCGCCCGGTGACATCGCGGTAGTCCTCGAGGCGGAAAATCGCGTCCTTGGCGCGGCCGCGCTCGAGCGCTCGCTGCTGGGCGCGTGCGTACTGTTCCTGCGAGAGCGTGATGCCGGTGACGCGGGCGCCGGCGACCTCGCCTAGATAGAGGGACAGGCCGCCCCAGCCGCAGCCGATGTCGAGTACGCTGGCGCCGGGTTCAACCCGCAGCTTGGCGGCGAGGTGGCGCTTCTTGGCGAGCTGCGCATCGTCGAGCGACTGGTTGGGCTCCTCGAAGTAGGCGCAGCTATACTGCTGGTCGGCGTCGAGGAAGAGCGCATAGAGCCTGCCGTCGAGATCGTAGTGGTGCGCGACATTGCGACGTGCCCGGAACCGCGGATTGAACTGCTGCAGGCGGCGGAACAGATAGCGGGCGAGCCGCCACGGCAGGGTCCAGGTCGGCGGGGCGATGCGCTCTTGCCGCAACAGGATTGCGAGCGCATCAGCGATCGAACCTCGCTCGAGAACGAATGTGCCGTCCATATAGGCTTCGCCCAGGCGGAGTTCGGGATTGAGCAGCACCGCCCTCTGCGCCTTTGCGTTGGTGAAGCGCGCGGCGACAGGGGGGCCGCTGCCATCGCCGAAGGTGTAGGTGTTGCCCGCTGCCGTGGTAACCGTAAACGACCCATGACGGATGAACCGGCTCGAGAATATCGATAGCAACCGATCCACGGCCTCCTCCACGCGCTCCTACGCCGCCGCCACAGACGCGACCATCAATGCCTTCGGCGTTGCACCCGCTCCCCCGGCCGGCTCATAGACCTTTGCGGCGAGCAGGGCTTCTGCTTGCCGTCATTAAAACAAAATCCTCGTTGACCAGCAATGCAGGTGACGACGGTCTTGTCCCGCCGCGACCGCGACGCCCGGCTCGCATTGGGCCGGTTTTGGGGTAAGGATGGCTCGCCTGCCGAAACGATTTGAGGAGTTCAGGGTGACCCGGCGTCTCGCGGCAACTATCGGCCTGCTGGCAGGACTAGCTCCAGCGTGGGCCTGTGCTCAGACCAATATCGACCAGGGCAAGACCCCGGCGCAGATCTTTGCGTCCGCCTGTGCTGAATGCCACAAGGCTACCCGCGCGCTGGCCAGCGGCAAAAATAGCTCAACGCTTACGGATTTCCTGCAGGAGCATTACACGACAAGCCGCGGGCAAGCGGCTGCGCTGGCCGCCTACGTGCTGAGTGCGGCGCGCGAGAGCGGCGCGGCTCAACGCGGCCAAAAGCCGTCTGAGGCCCATGCCACGGCACCCGCCGAGGAGCCCAAGCCGGCAAAACGCCAAGCCCGGCAACCTGGACAGCCCGAAGAGGGGACACCGGCGACCGCTAAGCTACACCAACGGCGCCCGGCAACGGCCGCGCGAAACCATCGCGAGGAGCCTAACGCTCCACCGTCCCAGGAGCCAGCAGCGGTTGCCCATGTGCCTGCTGCGGTCGTGGCTGAGCCGGCCGCCCCGACTGAGCCACCGCGCCAGGAAGCAAGTCCGGCTCCAGCGGCCGCGGCTCCGCCGGCGGATGCCGCATCGGGCGGCGGCGAAACGGTGCCGCGCGACAATATTCCAGACTGAAGAAGAGCAGACGTCGAGATCAGGTCTTATCGGCGGGTGGCGGACTCTCGGCCGGTTCGGCACCTTCGCGAGTGTGCCGCGATTCGGCGGCCTCCGGCTCGAAGAATGCTTCCGCTGCAATCACCGCGGCTTCCTCGGGTGTCGGCTCTTCGCGCAGCCGCGTCACGTCCTCGCCGCGTTCGATACGTGCGGCTTCCTCATTGTTGCGAGCGACAATCACCGTGATCGATGTCTCGATCTCTGGATGCAGCGATAACGGAACGCTGTGCCGGCCGATGGTTTTGATCGGCGCGTTGAGCGCAACCTGATTGCGGCTCACGTTATAGCCGGCGTTTGCAATAATGCCGACGAGGTCGCGCGGCGAAACCGATCCGAACAGCTGACCTGCTTCCGAAGCCTGCCGCAGCACCGTGAAGCTCTTGCCGTCGAGTTTCTCGGCGACTTGACCCGCCTCGCTTTTGAGCGCCAGCGAACGCGCCTGGAGCTCGTCTTTCATGGATTCAAAACGCGTGCGGTTTTCAGTGGTGGCGCGCAGCGCCTTGCCGCGCGGCAGCAGGAAATTGCGGGCGAAGCCGTCCTTGACGCGCACCACCTCGCCCATCTGCCCCAATCTGGGCACCCGTTCGAGCAAGATCACTTCCATCTCGACTTCTCCTTGCCACCGCTTCTGCCGGCTCGGCTCAGCGAGTGGTCGGCCGGATCACATTCAGCGGATCACGTAGGGCAAGAGCCCAAGGAAGCGCGCGCGCTTGATCGCTTGGGCAAGCTCACGCTGCTTCTTTGCCGCGACCGCCGTGATACGGCTCGGAACGATCTTGCCGCGTTCCGACACGAACCGCTGCAACAGCTTGACATCCTTGTAGTCGATCTTTGGCGCGTTGGCGCCCGAAAACGGGCAGCTCTTGCGGCGGCGAAAGAACGGCCGGCGTCCGCCAGTGGATTGTGGTGACATGGCCATGGTCATTCCTCCGTTGCCGCGTCGATCTCGTCCGCGCCCTCGCGGGGACGCCGATCGCGATCCCTGTCGCGGTCACGGTCCCGCGGGCGCTCGCCGCGGCGGTCGTCGCGATCACGGTCGCGTTCGGCGCGGCGCATCATGGCGGATGGGCCTTCCTCATGCTCCTCGACCCGGATCGTGAGATAGCGCAACACGTCTTCGTTGAGGCGCTCCAGGCGTTCGATCTCGTTGATCGCGGCCGGCAGAGCATTGATGTTCATTAGGGTGAAATGCGCCTTGCGGTTCTTGCGCAGCCGGTAGGACAGGGATTTGACGCCCCAATATTCGGTCTTGGCGATCGATCCGCCCAATCCTTCGACGACGCCCTTCAATTGTGCGGTCAATTCCTCTACCTGCTGCGCGCTCGCGTCCTGGCGCGCAAGGTAGACGTGCTCGTACAGCGGCATGGCTGCCCTTTCCTTTGTTGCCCTCGCTCGCTCCCGGCGCCAAGCCCCTCGAGCCCTTCGGGAAAGGCTCGAATGCTCTGAAGGCGGGGACACCGGACGCCGGACCCTAAAGTCCTACCGCACTATAGAGCTGCGGCCGTCCGTTCAGCCCCCGGCCGGGGTCGAGCGGAAAAATAGGCCTTATACGGCGCTGCACGGAAAGGCAAGACGGTCAACCCCGCGCCCGGTCGCTTTGGCCTAGAGTGTTCAACTATGTGCGAGATCGCCGATATCCACTTCCTCCCTGCTTGAGGTCTGTTTCCCTTGACAGAGCCGTCATCGCGGTATCTTTCGCCCCTCCCAGGGTGGGGTGAATTTGAAGCCGTAAGATCGCGGGGAAACACAGTCGAAATCCCACCAGAATCATCGATTTGCTGGTGCCGCTTAATTCCAGGTTGCAACGCGGATCGCGAATAAGCTGCGATCCTCGCGTGGGGGACACCGAGGGGCATGTAATGGCGGTTGCGTTCGTTTTTCCCGGCCAAGGTAGTCAGTCGGTCGGCATGGGCAGGGGGCTGGCCGAGACTTTTGTCGCGGCGCGTCGGGTCTTTGAGGAAGTCGACGCGGCGCTCGGCGAAAAGCTCAGCGATACGATTTGGAACGGGCCGCCGGAAACGCTCACTCTAACCGAAAACGCGCAGCCCGCGCTCATGGCGGTCTCGCTCGCCGCGCTGCGAGTGCTCGAAGCGGAGGCCGGCATCGATCTGGCGCGCGATGCGGCTTTCGTTGCCGGCCACTCGCTCGGAGAATATTCGGCGCTGGCCGCTGCTCGGTCGCTGACGATTGCCGATGCAGCGCGCCTTCTGCGTATTCGCGGCCGCGCCATGCAGAAAGCGGTGCCGGTTGGCGTCGGCGCCATGGCAGCGTTGATCGGCGTCGAAATCGGCGAAACCAAACTGATCGCCGCTGAAGCGGCCGAGGCAGGCGTCTGCGCGGCGGCCAACGATAATGGCGGCGGGCAGGTCGTATTATCCGGCGAGAAATCGGCCGTTGAACGCGCCGTCGAGATCGCCAAGGCGCGCGGCGTGAAGCGGGCAATGATGTTGCCGGTCTCGGCGCCGTTTCACTGCTCGCTGATGCAGCCGGCGGCGGATGCCATGGCCGCCGCGCTTGCCGCGGTCGACGTCAAGCCGCCCTGCGTGCCGGTCGTGGCCAATGTGCTGGCGCAACCGATCAGCGACCCCGCCATGATCGTGCGCTGCCTGGTCGAGCAGGTGACCGGCACGGTTCGCTGGCGCGAATCGGTTCTGTTCATGGTGCAAGCGGGTGTGACCACGTTCCACGAGGTCGGTGCCGGCAAAGTGCTCACCGGGCTGATCAAGCGAATCGCCGAGACGGCCAATGCGTCGTCGACCGGCACGCCTGACGACATCACCCGGTTCAAGGCTGCGCAGGGTTGAGCTTGCGCGTTCGCGAGGACGGTCATGTTTGAACTTATCGGAAAGACCACATTGATCACAGGAGCCTCGGGCGCGATCGGCGGCACCATCGCCCGCGTCCTGCATAGGCAGGGCGCCACAGTCGCCATCTCCGGTACCCGTCGCGACGTCCTCGACCGGCTTGCCGCCGATCTCGGCGATCGCGTTCACGTGTTGCCCTGCAATCTCGCCGACGGCGCCGAGACGGACGCATTGGTTCCGCGGGCCGAGCAGGCGATGGGTCAGCTCGACGTGCTCGTCGCCAATGCCGGAGTGACGAAGGACAATTTGTTCGTGCAGTTGCGCGACGACGACTGGGACCAGGTTATTGCCATCAATCTCTCGGCTACGTTCCGGCTCGCCCGTGCCGCGGTGCGTGGCATGATGCGCCGCCGCTTCGGACGCGTCATCGCGATCACCTCGGTGGTGGGGACGACTGGAAATCCCGGGCAGGCCAATTATGTTGCCGCCAAAGCCGGCATCACCGGCATGATCAAATCGATCGCGCAGGAATATGCCAAACGCGGCGTCACCGCCAATTGCGTTGCGCCCGGGTTCATTGTCACGCCAATGACCGACAAGCTCACCGATAAACAACGCGAAGCGATCCTCGCCAAGATTCCGGCAAACCGCGCCGGTACGGCCGAGGAGGTGGCCGCCGCAGTCGCGTTCCTCGCCACCAACGAGGCCAGCTATATGACCGGGCAGACGTTGCACGTGAACGGCGGAATGGCCATGATTTGAAGGCGATACGTTGCAGCGGCGGCGAGCGGCCGCGCTGGTCAACGCTATGGAAGTGTGGTAACCGGACCGAGACTGAGCTGGGGGACCCGGAAAGCCGGAGAGCGGGAATAGACGTCCGCCTCTGTTCGCTGTCGACCCGCGGCCATTGCCCGTCACGGGGCGAGACATTGAGCGGGTCGTGCTGCAAAGAAGAGGTTGGAAACGATGAGTGATATTGGCGAGCGGGTGAAGAAGATCGTCGTGGAGCATCTCGGCGTCGAGCCCGACAAGGTGACCGAAAACGCCAGCTTCATCGATGATCTCGGCGCCGACAGCCTCGACACGGTCGAGCTCGTCATGGCCTTCGAGGAGGAATTTGGTTGCGAGATTCCCGACGACGCCGCCGAAACGATTCTCACCGTGGGCGACGCCATCAAGTTCCTCGAAAAGAACGCGAAGGGCTGACACGCGGCATTGCTCGGTTGCGCCGTACGGGTTGCGCGCCCGGCCGCGATGTTCGCCCGCGGTTACGAGCGGGCGGATGCTGCAGCGGCAGGCATGACCGAGGCAACATCAGGCGAAGCGTCCGCCGGGAGCGCCGATGATGAGACGCGTCGTCGTCACTGGTCTTGGTATGCTCACGCCGCTGGCTTGCGGGGTCGAGCCCACATGGCAGCGGCTGCTCGCAGGAGAGAGCGGGATCGGGCGCGTCGAGAATTTCGATGTCTCCGATCTGCCATGCCAGATTGCCGGCCAGGTTCCTCGCGGGGACGGTTCGAACGGCACCTTCAATCCCGATGACTGGATGGAACCGAAGGAACAGCGCAAGGTCGATAACTTCATCCTCTATGCCATGGGGGCGGCGAAACAGGCGCTCGATGACGCCGACTGGCACCCGCGGGACTACGAAGAACAAATAACGACCGGTGTGCTGATCGGCTCCGGCATCGGCGGCATTGAAGGCATCGCCGAAACCGCTCTGCTCCTGCGCGACCGCGGTCCGCGGCGGGTGTCGCCGTTCTTCATCCCGGGTCGCATCATCAATCTTGCGTCGGGTTACGTATCGATCGCGCATTCGCTGAAGGGTCCCAATCACGCGGTAGTCACCGCCTGCTCGACCGGCGCTCACGCGATCGGCGACGCCGGCAGACTTATTGCGCTCGGCGATGCCGACGTGATGGTGGCCGGTGGCACAGAATCGCCCGTCAGCCGCATCGCGCTCGCCGGCTTTGCCGCGTGCCGGGCGCTGTCGACCGGCTACAACGAGACACCGCAACGCGCCTCGCGGCCCTACGATCGCGATCGGGACGGATTTGTGATGGGCGAGGGCGCCGGTGCGGTGGTGCTTGAAGAGTACGAGCACGCCAAGCGCCGCGGCGCTCGCATCTATGCTGAGCTCATCGGCTATGGCCTCTCCGGCGACGCGTTCCATATCACGGCGCCGGCGGAAGACGGGGATGGCGCGCTGCGCTGCATGCAGGCCGCGCTTCGCCGCGCCGGCATTTCGCCCGGTGAGATCGACTATATCAACGCGCATGGCACTTCGACGCCGCTCGGCGACGAGATCGAGCTGAAGGCCGTGGAACGGCTGGTCGGCAATGCCGCCGGCCAAATCACCATGTCGTCGACGAAGTCGTCGATTGGCCATCTGCTGGGCGCAGCCGGCGCAGTCGAGGCGATCTTCTGCCTGCTGGCAATTCGCGATCAGGTGGTGCCGCCCACCATCAATCTCGACAACCCCTCGGTCAACACCGTTATCGACCTCGTGCCGCACAAGCCGCGTAAGCGCTCCGTCAATGTTGCGCTCTCGAACTCGTTCGGATTCGGCGGCACCAATGCCTCCGTTGTATTCAGCCGGGTGCCGGATTAGTGCAGTCTATCGCCGTTTCGCCATATTTGCTCCGCACTCGCCTGCAATTCACTGCGAGAGCGAGAGCCCATTATCGCACCGATGGGCGGACGCGGGAGAATCGGCGAACTATTCGGTTCGCTGGACGGGGCTCACCTTTCACCGATGATGCATAGCGTAAAAGTGGACATGCGGCGGTGACCAGCTCCGATCCACCGCGCAATGGCAGCGACCGCGCCGGGGTAGGTCCGCGTGCGGCACCCGTGCACGCCGCAAACCAACCCGATCCGAATGCACGCGGCGGAGCGCCCGCGGCGCAACAATCCTCTGCCACGGTAGGCGCCGCGAAGACGCGCAAGGCCGCCGATGGGAACGGAAGCGCGCCGCCGACGGCCTCGACGACGCGTGCTCGGGCGGCGAGCGAGCCTTCATCCTCGCGAGAAACCAAAAAAGCCGTGCCGGCCGCGGGCGAGCCATATCCGCCCCCATCGGACCGGCCGGTGAACGGGATTGGCGCGGCTGCGGCGAGCTCGAAAAATCCCAAGCAAATCACGCCGCGCAGCCCGCGAACGGCGCTCGAGCCTGATACCGTGGAGATGCCGGTCCGCCGCTCAAAGAGTGCGCGGCATCCTTTTGTCGTGATCGGTAATGCCATCATCAGCATCTTCGTGTTGGCGGCGATCGTGGCCGGTATCGCGCTTGTCATCGGCAAGCAGCGATTTGAGGCTCCGGGGCCGTCGCCGGAGGACCGCATCGTCAATATTCCGCGTGGCGCCGGCATCCGCGATATCGCCGACGTGCTGGTGCACGAGGGCGTCATCGATCAGCCCTGGGTGTTCATCGGCGGCGTGCTGGTGCTCAAGGCCCGCGAGGACCTCAAAGCCGGCGAATACCAGTTCAAGGCGCACGCCAGCTTGCGCGACGTGGTTGCGACCATCGTCGAGGGCCGCGTTGTGCCGCATCAATTCACCATTCCGGAAGGCTTGACCTCCGAGCAGATCGTCGCTCGGCTCCTGGACGACGACGTACTGACCGGAAACATCAAGGAAATCCCGCGCGAAGGCAGCCTCCTGCCCGATACCTATAATTTCACCCGCGGGGTGACGCGCGAACAGATGATCCAGCGCATGCAACAAGCGCAGCAGCGCGTGGTCAAGGAAATCTGGGATCGCCGCTCCCCCGATCTGCCGATCAAGACACCGGATCAGCTCGTTATCCTCGCGTCGCTGGTCGAGAAGGAGACCGGCAAGCCTGAGGAACGCACGCGGGTCGCCGCCGTGTTTGTCAACCGGCTGAAACAGAAGATGAGGCTGCAATCGGACCCGACCATCATCTACGGGCTGGTCGGCGGCAAGGGTACGCTCGGGCGGCCGATTATGAAGAGCGAGATCGATCAGCCGACGCCCTACAACACCTACCAGATCGACGGGCTGCCGCCCGGACCGATCGGCAATCCGGGCCGCGCATCGCTCGAAGCCGCGGCCAATCCGGCGCGCACGCGCGAACTTTATTTCGTGGCCGACGGCACCGGCGGTCACGCCTTCGCCGAGACTTACGAGCAGCATCAGAAGAACGTCACACGCCTGCGTGTGATGGAAACCGATCAGAAGGATCAGGCTCCTGCCGACGCGCAGTTGATTTCATCGCCGCCGGCCACGCCTGCTCCGGCGCCGCAACCGCGGCGCTCGTCCGGCCGTCGCACGCACTAGCAAAGCCACAGTTCTCATGCGGTGGACGCGCGGCGAATGAGCGCCGCGTTATTCAGCGCGCGTCAGTGCATGCAGGATTTCCCCGTTCGCCGCCCACGGGCGCCCTGATCGCCCTTGTGACCGTGGAAAGCCGCCGCTAAGTTCGGCCCCGCCTCTTCCCAATTTTATCGGAGATCGCGTTCCATGGCGCTGTCGAGCATGACCGGCTTTGCTCGCGGCCACGGCGTCTGCGGCCCGTATGCTTGGGCCTGGGAGGTCAAATCGGTCAACGGCAAGGGTCTCGATCTGCGGCTGCGCCCGCCGCCCGGCTGGGACGCGATCGAAGTGCCGGTTCGCGCCCGCGCCGCGGAGATGCTTGCACGCGGCTCCATTCAAGCAAACCTGACGGTCGAACGCACCGGAGTTCAGCCGGTCGTGCGGGTCAACACGGCGGTGCTCGAGGCGGTCTTGGCGACGGTGCGACAGCTTGCACCGCGGATCGAGGCATCGCCGCCGTCACTCGATGGCCTGCTGGCGCTCAAGGGCGTGATGGAGGTCGGCGACGTCGAGGAGCGCGAGGAGGAGCGGCGCGCTGCCGAGACGGCGGTCACTGCCGGCTTTGCCGAGGTCATCGGAGCACTGGCGGACATGCGCCGCCACGAAGGCGCCGCTCTTGGCCGCGTTCTGGAGGCGCGGCTTGGCGAAATTGCCGCGCTCGCGCAACGCGCGGAACTGGTCCCCGGTCGGCGGCCCGAGGCAATACGCGTGCGGCTTGCCGAGCAAGTCGCGACTCTATTGGCGCAGTCCGATCGGTTCGATCCTGACCGGCTGCATCAGGAGGCGATCCTGATCGCCGCCAAAGCCGACGTGCGCGAGGAGCTCGACCGCTTGGCCGCGCATATCGCGCAGGCGCAGCTTCTTATTGGGCAGGGCGGACCGATCGGCCGCCGGCTCGACTTTCTCGCGCAGGAGCTCAACCGCGAAGCCAACACGCTCTGCGCCAAGGCGAATGACGTCGAACTGACCAATATCGGGTTGGAGCTCAAGGCCGCGGTGGAGCAATTCCGCGAGCAGGTGCAGAACGTGGAATAGAGCATGGCGAACGGGGGGCGGAATCAAAAAAGAATTGCGCGTCGCGGCCTCATGCTGGTCTTGTCCTCGCCGTCAGGCGCCGGCAAGACCACGCTGTCGCGCATGCTCGAGGCCGATCGCCATGTCGAGCTTTCGGTGTCGGTGACGACGCGTCCGCAGCGCCGCGGCGAGGTCGATGGCCGCGATTATCACTTCATCGATCTGCATCGCTTCCAGGCCATGGTGAAATCGGGCAAGCTTCTGGAATGGGCCGAAGTTTTCGACCATTGCTACGGCACGCCGCGGCGGCCGGTGGAGAAGGCGTTGCAAGCCGGCCGCGACGTCCTCTTCGATATCGATTGGCAAGGCACGCAGCAGCTGAGCGAAAAGGCGCGCGACGACTTGGTCAGCGTCTTCATTCTGCCGCCGACGGCGAAGGAGCTCGAGCGGCGGCTCAAGCGCCGCGCGCAGGACAGTCACGACATCATCGGCTCGCGGATGGACAAGGCGGCGGATGAGATGAGTCATTGGCCGGAATACGACTACGTCATTGTCAACCGCGACAAAGATGAAGCATTCGCCGAAGTGAAAGCCATCCTGGCGGTGGAACGGCTCAAGCGCGAACGGCAGATCGGTCTTTCCGGCTTCGTGCGTGCTTTGCAGGCGAAGCTGTAAGACAGCGCGCGGGCGGGAGGCGACTGACGACGGATGTATCCGCAATCAGTCATCTCTGTCTTCCGTCATCCAAGCGCCGACAGCACGGTGCGACCGACGACGCGGCCGGCGCGCAAATCATCGAGCGCCGCCTGCGCTTCCCGGAGCGGGCGGTCGCGGGTCGGGATCGGCGCGATGCCTTTTGCACGCACCAGATCAAGAAGCTCGCGCGCCTCGGCGAGCGTGCCGGTCAGCGTACCCTCGATCGTGATCGCTTTGATCCCGAACATAGCGGCGGCTATTGAGAAACTACCGCCGAGAAGTCCGGTCACCACCACCTTGCCACCGCGGCCGAGCAAGCCAGTCGCGAATTGCAGCGATTTATCAGAGCCGACGAAATCGCAGGCTGCAAGTATCCCACCGGTTGCCGTCATGACTGCCTTGCGCGCTTGCGGATCGGACGGGTCGTAAGCTTGGGCCGCGCCGGCTGCGAGCGCGGCCTTGCGCTTTTCCGCATTGATGTCGGCGACGATCGGCGCCGTGTGAAAGAGCGCGCGGGCGATCGCAAGGCCCATCATGCCCACCCCGCCGAGCCCAACGAGCAGGACCGGCCGGCGCTCGGGGCGACCGGTGAGCCGCTTGAGCGCCGAATAGGCCGTCAAACCGGAGCACATCAGCATCCCGGCAAACGCCGGCGATAACGGCGCATAATCGAGCAGATAGCGCGGATGTGGGACGAGGACATGGGTGGCAAATCCGCCATCGACGGTGATGCCGAGATGACGGGGACTGGCGCACAAATTTTCCTCGCCACCAAGGCATGCTGGACACGCGCCGCAACCGATCCACGGATAGACTGCAACACGCTGACCAACGATCGCGTTGCCGGCTTCTTCTCCCGTACTGTCGATCACGCCGGCGATCTCGTGGCCGAGCGTGAACGGCAGCGTGCGACCCGCGGCGACATCGAGCCGTTTATCGCCGCCGAGCAAGAAATAGCCGTCCTGTAGATGCAGGTCGGAATGGCACACGCCGCAACGCTCGATGCGCACCAGCACTTCGCTGCCGCGTGGGGTAGGGCAGTCCACCACGGTCTCGCAGAGTGGTTGCCCGTAGGCTACGAGCGATTCACGGTACATCTTGGTCATGGCGGCCCTTCTCTCCAACGGTGTCAGGCGTCGACATCATGCCCGAGACCGCGCTGCACGGCGAGAGCCCGCGCGAGTGACACGAAGCTGGCGACCGAGATGTCCTCGGCACGTTCCGTCGGGGTGAGATCGGCAGCCGAGAGCAGGTGCGCGACATCGACGCCGAGCGAGCGCAGGCTCTGGCGCAGCATCTTGCGCCTTTGCCCGAAGGCGGCTTGCGTTACGGCCTCGAGCAGCCGGCGATCGCAAGACAGCGGCGCCGCCCGCGGCACCACACGCAGCAGCGAGGACATGACTTTCGGCGCCGGTACGAATGCCGAAGGATTGACGTCGAAAAGAATGCGCGGCTCGCAACGCCATTGCACCAACACCGACAGCCGGCCGTAGCTCTTCGAGCCGGGCTCGGCAACGATGCGCTCGGCGACCTCGCGCTGAAACATCAGGACGGCGGCATCGTACCAGGGCGGCCACGGCTCGATACAGACCCAGGACACCAGCAGCGCCGTGGCGATGTTGTAGGGCAGATTGGCGACGATGCGCACGGGGCCCTGCTCGAAGCGGGAGCGCGGATCAAACGTGAGCGCGTCCGCCGCGACGATGTCGAGGCGCCCGCGATAGTGCTCGGCGATCTCCTGCAGCGCCGCAATAGCGCGCTCGTCGCGTTCGACGGCGACCACGCGAGCGGCGCCGAGCGCCAGTAGCGCGCGCGTCAGGCCGCCCGGCCCAGGGCCGACTTCCAGCACCGTCACGCCGGTGAGCGGGCCCGCCGCGCGCGCGATGCGCGCGGCGAGATTGAGGTCGAGAAGGAAATTCTGTCCGAGCGATTTTCTGGCGACGAGATCATGCCGGCGAATGACGTCGCGCAATGGCGGCAGGCCGTCCGGTGCCGCGGTCACGACGCGGGCAGCCGCGCCTGGCTGTCCGCCTTGGCCAGCCGCGCCGCCAGGCGCAGCGCCGCAACCAGGCTCGTCGCGTCGGCGGCACCGGTGCCGGCGATGTCGAAAGCGGTGCCGTGATCGGGCGACGTACGCACGAAGGGAAGGCCGAGCGTGACATTGACGGCGTGGTAGAAGGCGAGCGTTTTGATCGGGATCAGCGCCTGATCGTGATACATGCATAGTGCCACATCGTAGGTCGCGCGTGCCCGCTCGTGGAACAGCGAATCGGCCGGCAACGGGCCCCGCGCATCGATGCCGTCAGCCATAAGCCGAGCGACGGCCGGCGCCACGATCGTGCGGTCCTCTTCGCCCAGCGCACCGTTCTCGCCGGCATGGGGGTTGAGGCCGGCGACCGCAAGCCGCGGGCGCGAAATGCGAAAGCGCACGGCAAGGTCGCGGGCGACGATGCGTCCGGTCTCGACCACAAGTTCCGTCGAAAGATGCTTGAATATTTCTCTCAGCGGCAGGTGGATCGTCACCGGCACGACAGCAAGCTCCGGCGACCACAACATCATGACCGGACGCAGCGACGTCCCGGTCGCTTCCTGCACCAACGTGGCCAGGAATTCGGTGTGGCCGGGCTCGGCGAAACCCCAGTCATAGAGCACATTCTTCGCAATCGGGTTGGTGACGACGGCCGCGGTCGCGCCTGCCATAACGTCGGCGACCGCGCGCCGGATCGAGGCGACGGCCGCCGGGGCGCTCGATCGATCGGGGCGGCCGGGCTCGGCGTTCACCGCGACGTCGATGGCTACCACCGGCAAGGCGGAAGCAAACGCCGCGGCGGCCTTGGCCGGCGTCACCGCGGCGATCGGAACGTCGAGCCCAAGCCGACGGGCCCGCCGGCTGAGAAAATCCGGGTCGGCGGCAACGTAGAATCGCGGAACGTCGAATTCGGCGCGTCGATGCCAGACCGCAAGGGCCAGATCGGGGCCGATGCCGGCCGGCTCGCCGAGCGTCAATGCCAGTGGCTGCACGATTTTCGCTTCTCGCCAGCTATTTTTCTTCAGGCGTCTTGTATTCGATCATGGCCGCGCGCCGCAAACTCTCAAGGTAGCGCTTGGCTTGGGCGCCGAACTTCTGCTGGAACATTTGATCACGAATTTCTTTCATACCCGGCGTATCGGATTTGGTCTCTTTCTTGTCGCAAATCGCGAACATCTGCACTCCCTCCGCCGTCGTTTCGGGCGGAGTCAGGTGACCGACACCGGTGCTGTCGAGAATGTCGCGCAATTGCTGCGCCAGCTCGGCGGAATACTTCGAGACCTGATCGCGTACCGCGACGTCGGGCAGCGCGCGGGCAAACGGAATGCCGTCGCTGCAGTTCTGAAAGCGCGCGCGCAGGGCGTCGGCGTCATGTTTGCGGGCCTCGTAAGCGGCCTCGGGCGAACCGCGCGGCACAATGAGAACGACGGGGCGCATGATGTATTCGTAGCCCACGTCGTCCTTTTCCGCGGGCTTGTGCAGCTCGAGCTGCGCTTCGACATCCTTGTCCCTGATTTCAAGGCTCGCTCTGTAGCGCCCGCGCACCAGATTGGTCCAGGCAATCTGCGCCCGCAAACGGCGCTTGAGCGTGTCGGCGCTCGTACCGCTGCTCGTAAGAATTTGGGTCAACCTCGACGCGTCGACGCCCATTCGGGTGGCGACGGCGGCATAAGACTTTTCTACTTCCGAATCGGGAACTTCGACGCTGTAACGCTTGGCTTCGGCCACCTCCAAGATTTCGTCGATAAGGCCATCGAGCACTTCCTTGCGCGTCGGCACCTTTTTGCTGCTGAGCTGGATGAATTTGCTCCGATGTTCGACATCGAGTATCGTAATGGGCTGGCCATTGACGAACGCGACGACTTGCTGCGAGCGGGCCCCCGAAGGAACGGCGAGCATGATCGCTGCGGCGAGCATCGTCGTCACAAAAGCCTGCCGGCCGGTACGCAGCGGGAATCGCGATATCAACTCTTGTTCTCCCTCGACCAAGGGCGTCGCCGCCCTTCGTTTGGTGATCCCAGTCCTCGTGAAACGCACCATTACCATCTCAATGCGGAATTTAGAACGCAGATGCGCGTGACTAGCCGTCCTCTTGGTACAACAGCGCAACAAATCCGGTCAGCCCGCCGACCAGCACCGGAATCCACGCTGCCATAACCGGCGGCATGAGCTCCGATTTGCCCATGTCCTCGGTGAATTTCGACAAGACGAACAAGAAAAGGCCCACGGTGATTCCGGTGAGGACCATCTTCTGCACGCCGCCGAAGCGAAAAAAGCGCAGACTTACCGAAGCCGCCAGCAGGACCATGCCCGTGAGCAGGAACGGCCGCGACAACAGCAGTTGGTATTGCAGCCGGTAACCCGCGCCGACGAGGCCGGCCCGATCGGCCAGCTCGATGTATGCGGGCAGCTGCCAGAACGGCACTGTTTCGGGCGTGGCAAAGCTCTCCCGCACCTGCTCGAGCGTCAGGTTGGTGGCGAGCCGATAAGTATCTTGGTTGGCCGGTGGCGTGCCGCTCGCATAGACCCGCACGTCATCCAGCCGCCAGTAGCCTTGCTCCAGCGCCGCACTTTTCGCCTCCATCCGCTCCTGGAAATGACCTGAGCTATCGAAGGTATAGACGCTAACGCCGCCGAGCTCCGAGCCCTGATTGCGGCTCGACTTGGCGTTGATGATGGCCGCACCATCGGCGCTCCTCTGCCGAACCCAGAACCCGGCGGTGTTCTCTTGCAGTGCCGAGGTCGGCGTCTCGCCCTGCATCTCGGCTTCGAGGCGTTTCGACCGCTCGTGCAAAATCGCGGCGACCGGGTTGTAAATGGTCGTAGCGACCGTGCCGAACAGGAACGCCGCGATCATCGCCGGCGCCACGAATTGCCAGGCGGACATCCCGGCGGCGCGCGCAACGACCAGTTCGAGGCGGCGCGACAGCGCCAGATAACATGACATCGCGCCTACCAGCACGGCGAACGGCATGATGCGTTCGGCGAGCTGGGGAACGCGGAACAGGGAAATCTCGGCGAGCAGCCACGCCGTTGCCTTGGGCCAGTCGGCCATGCGGCGCATGAGTTCGATATAGTCGATCATGGCCGCCAGTGCGACAACGCCGACGAACGTGGCGATGACGGATTTGAGAAAGCGCAATCCGAAATAGCGTGAAAGCGTACCCGTGAGCATCGGCCCGCTCCTTAACCGGCTGTCGCTCGCGCGACACGGTCGCCGACGGCAGTTGCGATTTTGGACACTGCAGCGGCAGGCTCGAGGGCCTGCCCGCGGGAAATCAGCCACAATCCGGCGATCGCTGAACTGATGAGAGCGATATATTGCACGGCGAGCATGCTGGGCACGTTTACGCCGACGATGACGCTGAGAAAGCCGATAACGCGCAGCAACGACACCGCGCCAGCCAGGCCCATCAGCGCCAGAGTGCGGCTCTGCCGTGTCGTTTGTGGCGGACCAAGGAAGGCGTAGGCAAGGATGGCGAATGCCAGCGGATAAAGCGGCGCCGCAAGCCGATCGTGCAGTTCCGATCGATACTGGGCCGACTGCGCCGCGGAGAGCACGTCGCCGGGCTGCGGCCAGATCAAATCCCAAATATCTTTCTCGCGAGCATTGTAGACGACGTTTTGCGGGCCGGCGGTGAATTTCGACATGTCGAACGCGTAACGCTCGAATGTCACGATGCGCGGATCGCGCTGGCCGGCTTCGAGCCGCTGCACGCTGCCGCCTTCGAGCACCAAGAACGACCCCGTCTCGTTCTTCACAATCTCGCCCTGCTCGGCGAGATAGGTGGCGTGTTCATTTGGATCGCGCCGATCGTCAAGAAAAATCCCCACCAGGAGTCCGTTCGGCCGCCGGTCAGCGATGTGGAAGGTGAGATTACCGCCCATCGTGGCGAAGCGGCCCGGTTGCACGATATTGGAGAGAATATCGGCACGCACCTGCGTGCCCCAATCGCGCATCTCGCGGAGCGCGCTCGGCGACACATAGGCGGCCATGGCGGCGACCAAGAGCGAAACGACAAAGGCCGCGACGAGGAAAGGAGTTAATAACCGCCACGGCGAGACGCCCGCAGCGTTCATGACGATGATCTCGGAATCCGAACTGAGCTTGTTGAGGACATGCGCAGCGGCGAGCGCCAGCGAGATCGGCGCGATCATCATGACTAGCAGGGGAACGAACAGGCCGGTAAGGCCGACGAAGACGAAGACCGTTTGCCGCTGGCTCGTGATCAGGTCGAATTCACGGATCGCCTGCGTGAACCACATCACGACGGTCAGGCTGACGAGGGTGATCAGGAACGCACCCATCGTGGTGCGAAACACGTAACGGCCGATCGACCCCATCGGATTTTTCATCCCCTGGCGCGCCGCTCATGGGCACCGCCGGACCCCGAGGCTACGCGGCCTTGCGAGTCGAGTTCTTGCAATTTCATGCTGTCACAAAATGGCCTCGCCAAGGCAAAGCTGTTGACCTCGAAAGGGATCGGCGGCCCTTGCAGTCCATAATGAGAAGGCGCTTTGCACAATGGCACGGTCCGGGTCATATGTCGGGTCACAAAACCTTTGATCCGGCCAGGAAGGACCGCCATGACCGACTCCCTCAAGCTCGGCTTTATCTCATTCGACCGCTTGCGGGGCGTTCTCGTTGTGTTCTGCTCGGAAGGACTCAAGTTCGGCCCGGCAACCCAAAAGGTCCTATTGCCGATCGGCGATCTTCACCGCCGTGCGGCGGCGGCGGACCGCTTCACCGGCAAGAAGGCATCGGCCCTCGACATCATCGCGCCTACCGGCCTCAACGTGCCGCGTCTGGTCATTGTCGGCACCGGCAAGGAGCGCGAGCTCAAGGAGCGGGATCTCGTCAGGCTCGGCGGGGTGGCTATGGGCAAGATACCGATCGCCGCGCCGCAGGCGACGATTTTTGCCGAATTTGCCGGAGGCGCGCTCAAGGGCGAGCAGGTCGCCCATCTTGCGCTCGGCGGACGCCTGCGTGCGTATACGTTCGACCGCTACAAGACCAAGCGCAAGGAAGACGAGGAGCGGGCCAAAAAGATGGAAGTGAACTTCGCCTGCGCCGGCTCGGCCGCGGCGGAGAAGGCCTGGGCCCGCACGATGGGCGTCGCCGACGGCGTCGTGTTGGCGCGCGATCTCACCAATGAACCGGCCAATGTGCTCTATCCCGGCGAGTTCGCCCGTCGGGCGTCGGCCCTGCGAAGGCTGGGCCTTATCGTCGAGGTTCTCGACGTTGCGGCCATGAAGAAGCTCGGAATGGGGGCGCTGCTCGGCGTCGGGCAGGGGTCGGCGCATGAACCGAAGCTCGTCGTCATGCGTTGGAACGGCGGCAAGCGCGGTGCCGATCCCATAGCGTTCATCGGCAAGGGCGTGTGCTTCGATACCGGTGGCATCTCCATCAAACCGGCGCAGGGCATGGAGGACATGAAGGGCGACATGGCGGGGGCCGCGTGCGTCGTCGGCCTCATGCAAGCGCTTGCGGCGCGCAAGGCCAAGGTCAACGTGGTCGGCGCCATCGGCCTCGTCGAGAACATGCCCGACGGCAAGGCGCAACGCCCCGGCGACATCGTCACCACGATGTCGGGTCAGACTGTTGAAGTCATTAATACCGATGCCGAGGGCCGGCTCGTGCTCGCCGACGTGCTGCACTACATCAACAAGCGCTTCAAACCGAAATTCATGATCGACCTGGCGACGCTCACCGGCGCAATCATGGTGGCGCTCGGGCAGGAATATGCCGGCGTGTTCTCCAACGACGACAAGCTTGCCGAGCGCCTGAGCAAAGCGGGAGAGGCAACCGACGAGCGGGTGTGGCGCATGCCGCTCGGGCCCGAATACGACAAGATCATCGATTCAAAAATCGCCGACATGAAGAATACCGGCGGCCGCTTTGCCGGCTCGATCACCGCCGCGCAATTTCTTCAGCGCTTCGTTAGCAAAACGCCATGGGTGCATCTCGATATCGCCGGAACCGCGCTCGGCTCGCCGCAGACAGATATCAACAAAAGCTGGAGCTCCGGCTGGGGCGTGCGCCTGCTCGACCGACTCGTCGAGGATTATTACGAACGCTGATCCTCGCCGCCGCGGGCTGGACGGGGCAGTCGTCGCCATCACCGAGACTTCTCCACTTTGAGGATCAGCTTGCCGAAATTCTCGCCGCTGAACAGTTTCAGCAGCGTCTCCGGAAATGTCTCTAGACCCTCGACAATGTGCTCGCGCGACTTGAGCTTGCCGGCGGCGATCCAGGCGGCGATGTCGCGCGCAGCTTGCGGAAACCGATCGACGTAGTCGAACACCACCATGCCCTCCATGCGGGCGCGGTTGACGAGGAGCGAGAGATAGTTGCTCGGGCCCTTGACCTGCGTGGTGTTGTTGTACTGCGAAACGGCCCCGCAAATCACCACGCGGGCATGCCTCCTCAAGACAGCGAGCACGAGGTCGAGGATATCGCCGCCGACATTGTCGAAATACACGTCCACGCCGTTTGGACAGTGCGTCCGCAAGCTCTTGCGCGTGTCTCCTGCCTTGTAGTCGACCGCTGCATCGAAACCGAGTTCGTCGACGAGGTAGCGGCATTTGGCGGCGCCTCCCGCGATTCCGACCGCGTGGCACCCCTTGATCTTCGCGATCTGGCCGACGGTGGCGCCGACCGCACCGGCGGCTCCGGACACCACGACGGTTTCGCCCGGCTTGAGTTGGCCCACGTCCAGCAACCCGAAATAGGCGGTCATGCCCGGCATGCCGAGCGTGTTGAGGAACGTCGGCAAGGGTGCGACTTTGGGATCGATCTTGATCAGTTGCGCGCCGTCGAGCGCGGCGTATTCCTGAACCCCAACTGAGCCGCTGACATAATCGCCCACGGCAAAGCCGGAATGTTTCGAGGCAAAGACCCTGCCGACGCCGCCCGCGCGCATCACCTCGCCAATCCCGACCGGCGCGATATAGGATTTGCCTTCGTTCATCCAACCGCGCATAGCCGGGTCGAGCGAGAGGTACAAGACCTTGGCGAGGACCTCGCCGTCGCGCGGCTCCGGAACGGGCTTTTCGGTGAATTGCCAGTCGCTGCGCTTCGGCAGGCCGATCGGGCGCGCCGCCAGTCGGATCTGATGATTAAGTTCGCCGGTCATGACGCAGCCGCCTCTTGTTGCATGCTTGACTCCCTAGCATGACCGTTGGCGGGCGCGAAGGTTGCGGCGCTGCTCGTGCTGATCCAAGGTTCATTATCCGATCGCGCATTCGATATAGTCGACCCTGGACCCTTCAGCAGATCACCGCATGACTGAAATCCTCTTCTATCACCTGAAAGGACAGACACCGGAACAGGTCTTGCCTGCGCTCCTGCTGAAATCGCTCGAGCGAGGCTGGCGCGTCGTGGTCCAGGCCTCCTCGGAAGAGCGCATTGAGGCGCTCGACGCCCATTTGTGGACCTGGCGGGACGATTCCTTTCTCCCGCACGGGATTTGGCGAGATGCTGAGGCGGCTCAGCAACCCATTGTGCTGACCGTCAACGACGACAATCCGAACGGCGCCATCGTCCGCTTCCTCATTGAGGGTGCGGCGATGCCGAGCGATGCCGCGGCGTACCAGCGCGTCGTTGTGCTTTTCGATGGCGAAGACCCCGACGCCCTCGAGACGGCGCGGGCGCGGTGGAGCGAGGCGAAATCGGCCGGCTTCGAGGTGACCTATTGGCAGGCCGACGAAAAGGGCGCCTGGCGACGTCAAGCCTGAACGTATCTGCAAGTCTAGGACAGTGTACCGTTATATCCTGCTGATTTTAAGAGATTTTCCTTCTTAATCATGTGTCTGACGAGGGCGTGGCAAAGCCCGACTTTCGGCATTATATTTTTGCTCGAGGGGCAGGTTGCATATATAGTGGTTCCATGAACAAACCTTCAGTGAAGAGGCGGTCGCCAGTCAAGGCAGGCCGCACTCCGGTCGCTCGTAAGGCCGTTTCGCGGCAAGTTTCGGGCAAACCGGAGGCCAATAACACGGCCGTGATGATCGCTGCGGTAGCTGTCGCGCATCAAGCGTCCATGCGCAGCCAAGTGTTGCGAACGCACAAGTTCCGCGTCGGCCAAACAGTGCTGTACACGTCAAGCCCCATCAGCCGTCCGGGCGCCAGCGGAACCTACAAGGTCGTCAAGCTGTTGCCGTCCGATGGCGACGATTACCAATACCGGATCAAAAATCCCGGCGAAGCGTTTGAGCGCGTGGCTAAAGAAAGCCAGCTCGAACTCGATCATTGATCCCGGGCTATCTGGAGCGGCGGCGGATCGTAGGCGACAGCGCGACCGTGCCAAGATGGTTGCGGGCTGGCTTCTGTGGGACCGCTGGTCCATACTTCGTCGGGGAATGACGTTCCTTCGTTAGGCGGAGTGGGTGGATGCTCGGCGTTGATCCCGAGGTCGGGACCTCGGCGTTGCGGTTGTGGGTCGCGGCTGGGTCGGCGGCATTGCTCCTCGTCTGTTGCGTGCTGGTGCTGTCGCGGTCCCGGTCCGGAATCGGGGCCAATCCGGTATTCCGCGCCAGCTTTGTGATTCTCGGCGCGGTGCTCGGCGCAGCGATGACGTGGGCTTTCCTCGATCGCGCCGCCATGGCTGACCGCAGTGCCGAGCGCCGAGCGCTCGAACTGCGCGCGCAGGAACTGAGCGCGCGCGCTCTCGCTCCGGGCTCGCCGCTTGCCTGCCTCGACGTTGCGGCGGGCGATAACGTGATGGCGGCGTGCGAGAGGGCGCTGTTCGTCTCGCCCGCAAGCGTGGCGGCCGCCTCATCCTACGTCGTGGAACGGTTGGGGCTACTCGCGGCCATGGTTGCATATGTCGAGCGCGGCGGCACTGATATCGAGGATGTGCTGCTGCCGCTGCGCCGCTCGCTCGAGGCCGACCCTTTCGGTTTCCTCGCCCATGTCCTCTCAAACCGCGACGGTTGCACGAACCATAATTGCAAGGTGCTCGCGCTCCTGCACGATGCAAGCCGAGTGCGCGCCAACCTGAGTGCAGAGACGCTCGATCATTATCTGGAGCACTATCTGGCGCTTTGGGCCAAAGCGCCAGACGGCGCGCTTGCCGATGCGGCGCCCGCCCAGACCGCTGCGATCCCGCAAGGCCAGCGCAAGGTCAGCATTAACGCCGATTTTCCCACGGCGGCGTCGATTCCCGCGGTCAGCATCATGAATCCCGAGCCCACTGGGCCGGTTCTGCCGGGCGTGGCAGCCGCCGCCGCTGCCAATCCGAACCCGCAGCCGGGCGCCGCACCGTCGTCGCGGCGCTCGCGAAAGCAGGCCGCCAATCCCGCTCTACCAACAGCCGCTCAACCGTCTCCGTCGGCGGCAACCGAACCGATTTGGCCGGAGCCCGTCCCATCGCCTCCGCAGACCGCCGCGGCGCCCGGCGGGGCCGGGCCGATGGAGCTCAGTCCGGTTTCCCCTCCATCCAACACAAGTGCCGGTATAAACGTGCGCTCGCAATGAGCTGAACGTTCGGCTCCGGCCGCCCCCTGGCGGATCGGTGTGCGCGAGCGGTAAGAAGCTTCCGTCATGTTCAACTCTGTCCTCATCGCCAATCGCGGCGAAATCGCCTGCCGCATCGCCCGCACTGCCAAACGTCTCGGCCTGCGCAGGATCGGTGTCTATTCGGCCGCAGATGCGCGCGCCCTGCATCGGCGGCTCTGCGACGAGGCCTACTTCATCGGGCCCGCGGAACCGCGCGAAAGCTATCTCTCGATCGAACGGCTGATCGAGGTTGCAAAAAAGGCTGGCGCCGAATGCGTTCATCCCGGCTACGGGTTCTTGTCCGAAAGCGCGGAATTCGCTGAAGCCTGTGAGCAAGCCGGCCTTGTCTTCGTCGGTCCGCCCGCCGGGGCAATCCGCGCCATGGGGCTCAAGGATCGCGCCAAGGCGCTTATGGAAAAGGCCGGCGTCCCGATTGTGCCCGGCTATCACGGCGAACGTCAGGACACCGATTTTCTCGAGAAGAAGGCCGACGCGATCGGTTATCCGGTGCTGATTAAGCCGGTTGCCGGCGGCGGCGGTCGCGGGCTGCGCCGTGTCGACAAGAAGGCCGACTTCAAAAATGCCCTCGAAAGCGCGGTCCGGGAGGTGGCGGCGGCGTTCGGCTCCGGTCGCGTCTTGATTGAGAAATATATCGCTGCGCCCCGTCACATCGAAATCCAGGTTTTCGCCGACGGGCATGGCAACGTCGTCCATCTCGGCGAGCGCGATTGCTCGTTGCAGCGCCGCCACCAGAAGGTCATCGAGGAAACGCCCGCGCCGGGCATGACGCCGCAGCTGCGGGCGCAGATGGGCGCCGCCGCGGTCGAGGCGGCAAGGGCCGTCGGCTATCGCGGCGCCGGCACCGTTGAGTTCGTGGCCGATGGCACCAAGGGACTGCGGGCGGACGGTTTCTGGTTCATCGAAATGAACACACGGCTCCAGGTCGAACACCCGGTGACGGAGGAGGTCACGGGTCTCGATCTCGTCGCTTGGCAATTCCAAGTCGCCGCGGGTGAAAAGTTGCCGCTCGCCCAGGCAGAGGTCCAGTTCGACGGGCACGCGATCGAGGCGCGGGTTTACGCCGAGGATCCGGAGAACGACTTCCTGCCGTCGACCGGCACGATCGTGGGGTTGGATTTGCCCGGCGATATTCGCGTGGAAAGCGGGGTCGAAGCCGGCGGCGAAGTAACGCCTTTCTACGACCCCATGATCGCCAAGCTGATTGCGCACGCGCGCACGCGGCAAGAAGCTCTCGACCGGCTGACGGACGCGCTCGATCACACGCTGGTTGCCGGCGTGCGCAGTAACGTGGCCTTTCTCGGCGCGCTCTGCCGCGCGCCGGATTTCCGGAAAGGCACGGTCGATACCGGTTTCATCGATCGCAATCTCGGCGCGCTCGCCGCCGTACCACAGGGTCGTGATCGCGCTGCTGCGGCGATGGGCGTCGCCCGCCTGCTGACGCGCGCCGAGATGAGCGAGGCATTTGGCGATGCCGGCGGCGCGCCGCCTCGTGATGGCGGGTTTCAGCACGATTCGCCGTGGGCGGCGTGCGACGGCTTTCAGCTCGGCGGCACACGCTCGATTATGGTTCCAGTGCTCATCGACGGGGAGAGTGCCGACGCGACGGCCACCTATGGCAAGGGCGGGATAAAAGTTACGATCGATAATACGGCGCCGTCGATCGATGCGAAAGCGTTCGACGCCGAGGAGGAGGTCTATGTTCTGCGCCACGGCCGCCAGACCCGCGTCCGCCTGAAGGATGTTGCGGCAGCGGCCGCGGAAGCTGGCGCCGGCGACGGTGTCGTCAAGGCGCCGATGCACGGCAGGGTCCTGGAACTCTTTGTCGGCGGTGGCGAGTCCGTCCACGGCGGTCAGCGCCTTGCCGTGATCGAGGCGATGAAGATGGAGCATACGCTGCGTGCGCCGTTTGCCGGCGTCGTCGTCGAGGTTGCCGTCGGGCCGGGCGCCCAAGTTGTGGAAGGCGCGCAGATTATGGTGATCGAAAGGGGTGCGGAAGGATAGTCTGGAAGCATGGCGCTCCATCTCATCAAGCTTTGCGTCGGCTGTGACTCGGTCCGCGACCTCGAGACCTGGATCAAGCAAAAGCTCAAGGAGAAGCGCAGGCGCGGCCAAAAGCCGGAACACGTGCATACGACGCGCATGGTACCGAAGCGCGCCGCAGAGCTTGTCGATGGCGGCTCGCTCTATTGGGTGATCCGCGGCGAGATCGCGTGCCGCGAGCGCATCATCGATGTCAGGCCGTTCCGCGACAAGGAGGGCGTCGGTCGCTGCGCGCTGGTGCTTGATCCCAAGGTGGTTTTCGTCGCGCCGCGTCCGTTTCGCGCCTTTCAGGGCTGGCGCTACCTGGCGGTGAAGGATGCCCCGCGCGACCTCGAGAAGGCGGCGCCGGGCGCCGCCGCGATGCCGGAAAAATTACGGCGAGAGCTGCGCGAACTCGGCCTGATGTGAGTGCGGCGATCCTTCGGCGCGCGCCACGTAGCGCAGGCGAAGGCAGTCACCTAAAATCTGCCGCAACGGCCGGCGGCCGCAGGCGCGTGGAGTGAGACGATGATCATCGGCAACGAGCAGGATGTGACCAAAGCGGTGCTGAGCGAGCTTGAACGAGCGCCCAATCCGCGCTTCCGCGAGATCATGTCAGCCTTCGTTCGGCACCTGCACGATTTCGCCCGCGAAGTGAAGTTGACCGAGCAGGAGTTTCAGACGGCGATCGTTTACATTAATGCGCTCGGCAAGCATAGCAACGATAACCACAACGAAGCGGTGCTGATGGCGGGGTCACTCGGCTTGTCGGCGCTCGTCTGTCTCCTCAACAACGGCGATCATGGGCAGACCGAGACTGATGCCAGCCAGCTTGGTCCGTTCTGGCGCATGAATTCACCGCTGACGCCGAACGGCGGCTCGATCGTGCGCTCACCGACGCCGGGTCCGGCGCTTTTCGTCGACGGCTATTACCGCGATGTTCACGGCCAGCCCGTCGAAGGCGCGGAGGTCGATATCTGGCACTCTTCGCCGGAAGGCTTTTACGAAAACCAGGACCCGAGCCAATCCGACATGAATCTGCGCGGCAAGTTTATCACCGACGCGGAAGGTCATATCGGTTTCCGCAGCGTCAAGCCGGCCGGCTATCCGATTCCGATCGATGGCCCGGTGGGCGAACTTTTACGCGCGCAGCGCCGGCACAATATGCGCCCGGCGCATTTGCATTTTCTGGCTTACAAGATCGGCTTCAAAACATTGGTTTCGCAGGTCTATGCGCCCGACGACAAATATATCGATAGCGACGTACAGTTCGGCGTCACCCGCCATTTGCTTGGGAGGTTTGTACGGCATGAGGCCGGGCCGGCGCCCGCCGCCGACGTCACGCCACCATGGTATTCGCTCACCCATAACTTCGTCATGGAAGCCGGCACGGCGCGGCTGCCAAAGCCGCCGATCACCGGCAAGGCGGCGGGCGAGCGACCGCAAATTCTCCATCTCGAATCGGCGTAAGTCGGGCGGCCTATACCGCGACGTTATCGATCAGCCGCGTCTTGCCGATGCGGGCGGCGACCAGGAGGCGGAGCGGCCGTTCCTTGGCCGAGGCAACGGGAGCAAGTGTTTCGGCGTGGCGCGCTTCGAGATAATCGAGCGCGAAGCCGGCCCGCGTGATCATGACGCGGCCCTCGTCGAGGACGGAAGAGATCGGCTTGCCTGCGGCGATTTTTTTCGCGCTTTCAGCGAGCACACGGTGGAGCACCGCGGCCGCGGCGCGCTCGTCCGACGAAAGGTTGCGGTTGCGCGAAGAGAGCGCGAGTCCGTCCACCTCGCGCACGATCGGCGCGCCGACGATGCGGGTTTTCAGGCCGAGATCGCGCGCGAGCCGCGTAATCACCTTGAGCTGCTGATAATCCTTCTCGCCGAACACGGCGATGTCCGGCCCGCATTGGATCAGGAGCTTGGCGACCACGGTAGCGACCCCGGTGAAGAAGTGCGGCCGGTAGGCATCCTCGAGGCCGGCCGTGGCCGGGCCGTCCGGTACGATGTGCGTCGCAAAGCCGGACGGATACATAGTTTCAACGGCGGGCGCCCAGACCAGATCGGCCCTCAGGGCGCGGAGCGCCGCGACATCGGCAGCGAACGTTCGCGGATAGGTGGCGAGGTCCTCGTGCGGGGCGAATTGCGTCGGGTTAACGAAGATCGACACGACCACGCGATCGGCGCGTCTTTGCGCGATTCGAACGAGCGCGAGATGGCCGGCGTGCAGCGCCCCCATGGTCGGCACGAGCGCGATCGTATCCCGCCGCCCGCGCCACTGAGCCAGCACGCGGGCAAGTGCCGGCAAGGTCCGGATAACGCGGGGCCGCCGATGCTCCGATGCTGAGAAACTTCCAGTCATGGTGACGTTGCCGCGCAAGCATACACTGCGCGTTCGCCGTGCGCCGTGTGGTTAATGATTAACTTATCGAGCACGATGCTGTATCTTGACGCTGCGCGTTTCAAGCCGGAGAAGGGATCGCCCCGCAGAGGTTGCCGCTCGATGTTAATGCAAGCTGATGTTGGCAAGCCGGTTTCGGCGCATGTCATTGTGCTTGGCAACGAAAAAGGCGGTTCGGGAAAGTCGACCACGGCCATGCATGTTGCTGTCGCGCTGCTGCAGGCCGGTCAGCGCGTCGCCACGATCGACCTCGATTCGCGCCAGCGCAGCTTTACGCATTACGTGGAAAACCGGCGTGACTGGGCCGCGCGGGCCGGCGTCAAGCTCGAGCATCCCCGGCATTATTGTGTTGCACGCGGTTTTGGCGCGCGGCTCGATGAAATCGAGGCGCAGGAATTTGGCGCCTTCGCCGAAGCGGTGAGCGCGGTCGAGAGCAGCTACGATTTCGTCGTTATCGACACGCCGGGCAGCGATTCGTACCTGATGCGGCTGGCCCATTCGATGGCCGATACCCTGATTACCCCGCTTAACGACAGCTTCGTCGATTTCGATGTGCTCGGCGTCGTCGATCCGACCACCTTCGGGGTGACCGGCGTCAGCCACTACGCCGAAATGGTGCGTGAGGCGCGCCGGCAACGCCGCTTGGTCGATGGCGGCTTGACCGACTGGGTGGTCGTACGCAACCGCCTGTCGGCGCTGGGATCGCGCAATAAGCGGTTGGTCGGAACCGGAGTCGATGTCCTTGCCAAGGAGCTCGGCTTTCGCGCGATCGATGGCTTTGCCGAACGGGTTGTCTATCGTGAGTTCTTCCCGCGCGGACTGACCGCGCTCGATGAAGTCGACGAGACGACAAACGGCCCACGCGCTAGTCCCGCGCACACGACCGCCCGCGACGAGGTGAAGAACCTGATCGAGGCGCTTAAGCTGCCGATCAACGAGCGCGGCAGGCGGCGCGCCGCTGCGCGAGCGGAATGGATCGCCGCCGCCGGCAAGCCGCTCGACACCCACGATCTGCTGGCCGATTGAAGCGTTCCGCCGCCCATTGCGCCTGTTCGCCGAGGAGGCCACCTTATAGCGAGAGGTTTTGACCTTGCCGCGAAGGGCTCCGCAATGAGCAAAGACCGGTCCGGTGGCACGCCGGCGCCGAGCCATGACCCGACCCAATCCAGAGCGCCCGACCCGGGTTCGCCGGCCTCTTCACGCGCGGAGCTTGAGGCGTTCCTCGCTCGCGTCAACACGCTCGACCCGGCGGTCAAGGCCGGCGGGCGCGGACGGCTGGTTTTTGCGCTTGATGCGACCATGAGCCGGCAGCCGACCTGGGATCAGGCCTGCGTGCTGCAGGCCGAGATGTTCCGCGAAGCGGCCGCCGGCGGCGGCCTCGATATCCAGCTCGTTTATTATCGCGGACTTGCCGAATGCCGCGCCTCGCCCTGGGTCGCCGAGCCGCAGCGGCTCGGCGAACTGATGACGCGCATCGACTGCCGCGGCGGTCATACTCAAATCGCCAAGGTCCTCGCTCACGCACGGCGCGAAAATAACAACGCCAAGATCGGTGCGCTGGTGTTCATCGGCGACGCCATGGAGGAAGCACTTGACGACTTATGCGCCCGGGCCGGCGAGCTTGGCCTGCGCAACGTGCCGGCTTTCATGTTCCAGGAAGGCTACGATCCGGTGTGCGAGCAGGCCTTTCGCGAAATAGCCCGGATGACGCGTGGAGCCTATTGCCACTTCGCGCCCGGGGCCGCGCATGAGCTCGGCGAGCTGTTGCGCGCGGCGGCGGCTTATGCTGCTGGCGGTATGAAAGCCCTCGCCGATCTCCAAGCGAGGCACTCAACCGGTGCGGTCAGGCTGATCGAGCAGCTCAAATAGCTATGCCGCTACTTTTCGGTATCGTCGTCCTCATTCTGCTGTTGTGGGCGGTCAATGCATTCTCCAAGGCCGATCCGAAGCAGGCGGCACGGCTGTTGCGCTATATCGGTGGCGTGGCGGCGCTGATCTTTGCCCTGTTTCTTCTCCTTCGCGGCGAGATCGCGCTTGCCGTTCCGGTCGGCGCCGTCGGGCTTGGCTGGCTCGGCTGGCTGACGCTATGGCCGGCGAGTTTCGGAGGCCGTACGCAAAAACGTCCGGGCCAGGTCTCGCGCGTACGCTCGCCCTTTCTCGAGATGGAGCTGGATCACGACAGCGGCGCCATGCGTGGCCGCATTCTCGCCGGGCGCTATGCGGGCTACGCGCTCGATGCGCTCGATCCGCAGACCCTCATCGGTCTGATTGGTGAGATCGACAACGACAGCCGCCAGCTATTGATGGCTTATCTTGACCGCAGGGAGCCCCGCTGGCGTGAACACGCGCAAGGTGATGCGGGAGCGAGGCAGGCGAGCAGCGCTGCGCGCGGCAAAATGACTGAAGAGGAGGCTTATCAAATCCTTGGCCTTCAGCCCGGGGCTGGCGCGCAGGAAATCGGTCGTGCTCACCGATCCCTCATGAAGAAACTGCATCCCGACCAAGGGGGGTCGACGTATCTTGCGGCTCGCGTCAATGAGGCCAAGGATGTTCTGCTTCGCAGCCATCGCTGAGATTCCTTGAAGGGATCCTCGCGTGGCGCCCCATCCGTCAATGACGTCTCGTCGCGCGTCCCCGTTCGCCGGGACTTCGTTTATTCGAGTATGATCTTCCGAGAACCGGAATCCGTTTTTCGAGTTCATGCGCTAGTTTCTCACAGCCATGCAGTCGATATCGCTGCGCTTGAGCTGTTTGCAGGCAGCTTCTGCGGTTGCCTTGTCGAAGCCGGCGAAGCGCGCCCGGTAGAGGGCCTTGTCGCCTTTTTGCACGCGCTCGGTGAACGCATCCGCGGCGGCAAGCATGGCGGGGGCCTTGAACTGCGCGGCACTCAGGTGCTGCTTGGCCTCGTCTTCGCCCTCGAAGGCACCAATCTGGATGAGCCACCCGCCGTGCGCGCGGGTCTGCGGTATGGCGCGTTGAGGCTTTGCGAGATCGCCCCTGGCCGCTTCGGTTCTGGTGGAAACGAAAATCGAGGCAGGCTCCGTCGACGCGACCACGATTGTGCTGGGCGCAGCCAGCAATTGTGAAGCCGGCGGTGTGTGGACGACCGGCGCGGCGGCCGGTTGGGGGGAGGGAGCAGCGACCGGCACCAGTGTGGGCATCGGCGCCAGCGATGCCGTCTGCACCGGTGCTGTGCGATAAGAGATCGTCTTCACCAGGACCGGCTGAATCGGATCATTGGATCCGGCCGCCGGGCGGTTATTTGCACTTGCCGTGGGTGCCGGGTCGGGGCGCGACGACAGCGGCGTCTTTGCTAACGCCGCCGGTTGCGGCTCGCCGCCTTGTTCAGCTTTCTCCGCGACCGCCGGTGCGGTGTGCCGCAGCGCGGCCTCTTTGAGGTGCGCGTTGATCAATTCGCGCATATGAGCGTCGCGCTGGGATGCTGAATGGCCGCCGAGCACCACGGCGACGATATAGCGGCCGTCGCGGTGCACCGAAGTGACGAGATTGAAGCCCGAGGCTCGGGTATATCCCGTTTTGATGCCGTCGACGCCGCCGACCACGCCCAGCAGGTGGTTGTGATTGCGCATCGCCATGCCGTGGTAGACGAACTCTTCCGTGGAGAAGTATCTGTAATAGTGCGGGAAGCGCTCTTGGATGGCGCGCCCGAGCAGGGCCTGGTCGCGCGCGGTACTGATCTGATCATCGTCGGGCAGGCCGGATGCGTTCACGTAGGTGGTGTGGCTCATCCCCAATGCGTGGGCCTTTTGCGTCATGATCTCGGCGAACGCGTCTTCGTCACCGCCAAGATTCTCGGCAATCGCGACGGCAGCATCGTTCGCCGATTTCGTAACCACCGCCTTGATGGCATCTTGGACCGCGATGGTCTGGCCGGGTTTCAGCCCGAGTTTTGTCGGTGCCTGCTCGGCCGCGTGCTCGGAAACCTTGAGCGGCGTATCGAGCCTGATCTTGCCGGCGTCGAGCCGCTCGAATAGCAGGTAGAGCGTCATGATCTTGGTCAGCGAGGCCGGATGGCGCAACGCGTCGGCGCTGGTTTCGTGCAGCACCTTGCCGGTGTTGCCGTCAACGACGATCGAGGCAAACGGTGGCGAATAGCTCTCGGCGTGAGCGCGAGAGTGGACGCCTGCCGCATGGCGTATGAAATGCACGTGGGCGCGATAATGATGGCGGGCGTCGGCTGAATCGCTGGTGAAGATGAGACCTGCTGCGACAGCGCCGACGCCCACGACGCCCCAACGAAGCCCAGACAAGGCTCCAGAACCAAACTGACCCATTACGCCCCCCGTCCTTGACGCACCTGGAGCTCCTCTGGCGGGAGCCCACCCTGTTGCTCCTTCGGGACGATGTCCCCGGGGCAAGCGGCCGGCTCGGCCTCCCGTCCGATGGCGAGGCATCCCCCGACCAAGGACCGGTCGTCACGCGAACGACACAGTCAAACACGCTAGGATAACGCTGTTGCGAAAGCGTTAACCCACTGCGCGGTCGAATTGTGCACTGCGGGAAATCGTTGAGCTTTTTGTGCAGTGCACTATAACGATGATTGACGTTGGAAAGGGCCTTTTCAAGGCAAAGGGTCGACTGAGGTTAAATCCTAGCCACCGGCAGGCCGCCTGCCGACGAGGAGTACCATGGATCAGATGAACAAGTTCGGCCAAGACAGCATGGGTATGGCACTGAATTCATTCGGCGCCTGGACCAAGAACGTGCAAGCCATAGCATCCGAGGTTGCCGACTATTCGAAGAAGGCATTCGAGGACTCTGCCGCCGCGTGGGAAAAGTTCATTGGCGCGAAGAGCGTGGAAAAGGCCATGGAGGTGCAGAACGAGTACCTCAAATCCTCCCATGAGGATTTCATCGCCCAATCGACCAAGCTCGGCGAGCTTTACGTCGATCTCGCCAAGGCGGCTTACAAGCCGTTCGAAGGCATGCTCGCAAAGACCGCCGCGATGAAGTGATGAGCGCGGCAAGCCAAGTCGCGCGAGAGCCCGGCTTTATTCAGCAGCCGCGCTGGCTGCATTGTATTGGTGGCAGTGATTCGGTGTCGCGGGGAGAGGGCTCTCGTCGGCGTGCTCGCCGCGTCGCTTTACGCCTTCGACAGGACGGCTTCGATTGCCGCCGCGATCCTGGCGAGGCTTTGCTCAATGCGTCCGAGGCGGAAGGCGATGTGTTCGAGCGCGTACGCTGCCCGTTTGTCGGCTGAGGGCATGCTCTGGGCGTCGTAATCCGGGACGAATTCCTGCTCCAGGTCGCGGAGGAGCTTCGCGCGGCGTGGGGAGTCGACCATGTTTTTCTCCTGTGTCCCTGCCGCGATGAATATCCGAGTCGGTGGGCGGCACCAAACCGGCAAACCGGGGGAAAAGCCGCGTAGCTGCCGAACTTCCCTTTGCATGCCGGTACGGCGTGACCGTGGGACGGAACGCGGAAAGATGGCAGGGTTTTTGCGATGGATACCCCGTCATCGATCTGGAACGTGAGCCGTGCCAAATCTATGATAGTGTGTTGAGGATTGCCGGGGGAGTGAGAGCCTTGCGGACGACACCGCGGTCCAGCGATCGCGCAACACCGGGTCTGGACGATAGACGAAGCAATGTCGCCGAATGACAACCGCACCAGCGATTTTCCCGTCCGCCTGGCGGATGACGACCGCAAGCGCAAAGGCGATCAGAGCGGACCCGGGACCGCGGTCATCACCAAGACGAAGCCGCAGACCAAGCGGCCGAACCTCTATCGCGTCCTGCTGCTCAACGACGACTACACGCCGATGGAGTTCGTGGTTCACGTGCTCGAGCGCTTCTTCAACAAGGACAGCGAGACGGCACATCGGATCATGATGCATGTCCACCAGCATGGAATCGGCGAATGCGGGGTCTTTACCTACGAGGTGGCGGAGACCAAAGTGACGCAGGTCATGGACTTTGCCCGCAAACATCAGCATCCTTTGCAGTGCATCATGGAGAAGAAGTGATTCCGGGGGGAACGCCTCACAATTGAAGAGATCCTGAATGCCCACTTTCTCGCGTAGCCTCGAACAGTCGCTCCACCGGGCCCTGGCGCTTGCCAATGAGCGCCATCACGAATACGCCACGCTCGAGCACCTGCTGCTGGCGCTGATCGAGGATCAGGATGCTGCGGCGGTCATGCGGGCCTGCAACGTCGACTTGGACAAGCTGCGCCGCAGCCTCGTCGCTTATCTCGAATCGGAGCTCGACAATCTGGTCACCGACGGGGCCGAGGATTCCAAGCCGACCGCCGGCTTTCAGCGCGTCATTCAGCGCGCGGTGATCCACGTCCAGTCGTCGGGCCGCGAGGAGGTCACCGGGGCCAACGTGCTGGTCGCCATCTTCGCCGAACGCGAGAGCCATGCCGCGTATTTCCTGCAGGAACAGGACATGACGCGCTACGACGCGGTCAACTACATCAGCCACGGCATCGCCAAGCGGCCGGGTATGTCGGAAGCGCGTCCGGTGCGCGGCGCCGACGAGGATACCGATACCAAGAACGGCGACGAGCCGAAGAAGAAGGGCGATGCGCTCGACGCCTATTGCGTCAACCTCAACAAGAAGGCGCGGGAAGGCAAGATCGATCCGTTGATCGGCCGCGAAGCCGAGATCAGCCGCACCATCCAAGTGCTCTGCCGGCGGCAGAAGAACAATCCGCTGTTCGTCGGCGAGGCCGGCGTCGGCAAGACCGCAATCGCCGAAGGGTTGGCGCGCCGCATCGTCCATGGCGAGGTTCCGGACGTGTTGCGCAACGCCACCGTGTTCGCCCTCGATATGGGTACGCTACTGGCCGGCACCCGCTATCGCGGCGACTTCGAGGAGCGGCTCAAGCAGGTCATCAAGGAGCTTGAAGCCTATTCCGGCGCCATCCTGTTTATCGACGAGATCCATACCGTGATCGGCGCCGGCGCCACATCCGGCGGCGCCATGGACGCCTCTAATCTGCTCAAGCCGGCTTTGGCCTCCGGGACGGTGCGCTGCATCGGCTCCACCACCTACAAGGAATACCGCCAGTATTTCGAGAAGGACCGGGCGCTGGTGCGCCGCTTCCAGAAGATCGACGTCAACGAGCCGACGGTCCCCGACGCCATCGAAATCCTGAAAGGGCTCAAGCCTTATTTCGAGGACTATCACAAGCTCAGATACACCAACGAGGCGATCAAGGCGGCGGTCGAGCTGTCTTCGCGTTACATCCACGACCGCAAGCTGCCCGACAAGGCCATCGACGTGATCGACGAGTCGGGCGCGGCGCAGATGCTGCTGCCGGAGAGCCGTCGCAAGCGAACCATCGGCATCAAGGAAATCGAGACCACGATCGCCACCATGGCGCGCATCCCGCCCAAGGCCGTGTCGAAGGACGATGCCGAAGTGCTTCAACACCTGGAAGAGACGCTCAAGCGCGTCGTCTACGGCCAGGACAAAGCGATCGAGGCGCTGGCGGCTTCCATCAAGCTAGCCCGCGCCGGCCTGCGCGAGCCGGAAAAGCCGATCGGCTGCTATCTGTTCTCCGGCCCGACCGGCGTCGGCAAGACCGAGGTAGCGCGCCAGCTTGCGGCAACGCTTGGCGTGGAAGTCATCCGTTTCGACATGTCGGAATATATGGAGCGCCACACCGTATCGCGATTGATCGGCGCTCCGCCCGGCTATGTCGGCTTCGACCAGGGCGGACTATTGACCGACGGCGTCGATCAGCATCCACATTGCGTGCTGCTGCTCGACGAAATCGAGAAGGCGCATCCCGACCTGTTCAACGTGCTCCTGCAAATCATGGATCACGGCAAGCTTACTGACCACAACGGCAAGCAGGTCGACTTCCGCAATGTGATCCTGATCATGACCACCAATGCCGGCGCCGCCGACATGGCGCGGGCCGCCTTTGGCTTCACCCGCAGCAAGCGCGAGGGCGACGACATGGAGGCGATCACGCGGATGTTCGCGCCGGAATTCCGCAACCGGCTCGATGCCATCATCACCTTCGCCCATTTGTCGCAGGAAGTGATCGCCATGGTGGTCGAGAAATTCGTCCTCCAACTCGAGGCGCAACTGGCGGATCGCGACGTCACCATCGAGCTGACCGACGAGTCCTCGAAATGGCTGATTGCGAACGGTTACGACGAGCTGATGGGCGCTCGGCCGATGGCGCGGGTGATCCAGGAGCACATCAAGAAGCCGCTGGCTGACGAAGTGCTGTTCGGACGCTTGAAGTCGGGCGGCCATGTCCGTGTGGTTGTGGTCACCGACGAGACCGGCAAGAGCAAACTCAACTTTGAATACCCAGACGGGCCGGTGACGCCGCGGCCGGAAAAGCTGCCGGAGCCGCGCCGCGCCAAGAAGCGCCGTTCCAGTCCGAAGCGCAAACCGCCGGGCCCGCGCGGCAACGATACGCCTCCGCGCCGCGGCTCCGTGCCGAAAGTGCCGCTGGTCAAGGTCTAGGCGGGCCCGCTCCCGCGCTCGTCCTCCTAGCAAACGGGGCCGGCCCAAAGCGGCCGGCTCTTTGAACAGGCGCCTAATTTACCCAAAGCGCAGGCGGCGGCGTTGACACTGGGCGCGGCGCGGGTTTGTTAGCGCGCCATGCCGCAGAAGCGAACCCATGACCATTGACAAGACCTATCAGCCCGGCGCGGTCGAGGGCCGCATTTACGCGGCTTGGGAGGCCGCCGGCGCCTTCCGCGCCGGCCGCCCCGAGCGAGCCAAGGCGCCGCCCTACTGCATCGTGATTCCTCCGCCCAACGTGACCGGGTCGCTGCATATGGGTCACGCGCTCAACAACACGCTGCAGGACGTCCTGTGCCGCTTCGAGCGCATGCGCGGCAAGGATGTGTTGTGGCAGCCGGGCACCGACCACGCCGGCATCGCCACCCAGGCCGTGGTCGAGCGGCAGTTGATGGAGCATCAGGAGCCCGGCAGTCGCGAGCTGGGGCGCGAGGCTTTCATCAAACGCGTGTGGCAATGGAAGGCGGAATCGGGCGGCATCATCATCGACCAATTGAAGCGGCTCGGCGCCTCCTGCGACTGGTCGCGCGAGCGCTTCACGATGGACGAGGGCCTGTCGCGCGCGGTGGCCAAAGTCTTCGTCGAACTCTACCGCGAAGGCCTCATCTACAAGGACAAGCGGCTCGTTAATTGGGACCCCAAGCTCAAGACCGCCATCTCCGACCTCGAAGTGCAACAGGTCGAGACTAAGGGCAATCTTTGGCATATCAAATACCCGATCGAAGGCAGCGACGAGTTCGTCATTGTGGCGACGACGCGGCCGGAAACCATGCTCGGCGACGCCGCGGTTGCGGTGCATCCCGAGAACGAGCGCCTCAGGCACATGATCGGCAAGACGGCGATCCTGCCGCTGGTCGGGCGCCGGATTCCCATCATCGGCGACGACTACGCCGATCCGGAAAAGGGCACCGGCGCCGTGAAGATTACACCGGCGCATGACTTCAACGATTTCGAGGTCGGCCGGCGCCATGACTTGCCGCTCGTCAACGTGCTCGACATCGAGGGACGGCTCGACCTCGAGGACAATGCCGAGTTTCTCCAAGGTGTTCCGCTATCGGCCGCTCTCCAGGAAACGCTGACGCTGCATGGCCTCGACCGCTTCGCGGCGCGGAAGAAGATTGTCGAACGTCTCGATGCTGCTGGTCTCCTCGACAAGGTCGAGCCGACGATACACACCGTGCCGCACGGCGACCGCTCCGGCGCCGTGCTGGAGCCGTTCCTCACAGATCAATGGTACGTCGACGCCAAGACGCTGGCGCGGCCCGCGATCACCGCGGTGCGCGAAGGCAAGGCTTCGTTCGTGCCGTTGCAATGGCAGGCGACGTTCTTCAATTGGATGGAGAACATCCAGCCCTGGTGCATCTCGCGGCAAATCTGGTGGGGCCATCAGATTCCGGCCTGGTACGGGCCCGACGGCAAAGTCTTCGTCGCTGAAAGCGAGGATGACGCTGTCGCGGACGCGCTCGCTCACTACACCGATATCGAGGA
Organism: Xanthobacteraceae bacterium; assembly: GCA_050010955.1. Classification (GTDB taxonomy): domain Bacteria; phylum Pseudomonadota; class Alphaproteobacteria; order Rhizobiales; family Xanthobacteraceae; genus BOG-931. The sequence goes on from JBEKJZ010000021.1 coordinate 43,952, forward strand.
GATCACGGTCGAAGACGGACATGACATCGCCGCCGATCCGGCGCGGCGCTCCCGCTTTGCCAACGAGTACCTGCACCGCGACGACGACGTGCTCGATACCTGGTTCTCGTCGGCGCTGTGGCCGTTCTCGACGCTGGGTTGGCCCGACGAGACGCCGGAACTCAAGCGCTACTACCCGACCAGCGTGCTCGTCACTGGCTTCGACATCATTTTCTTCTGGGTCGCGCGCATGATGATGATGGGCCTGCATTTTATGCGCGAAGTACCGTTCACCACGGTCTACATCCATGCGTTGGTGCGCGACGCCAGCGGCGCCAAGATGTCGAAGTCGAAAGGCAACGTCATCGACCCGCTGGAACTGATCGACGAGTACGGCGTCGATGCCTTGCGTTTCACGCTCGCCGCGATGGCCGCGCAGGGCCGCGATATCAAGCTCGATGTGCAGCGTGTCGCCGGCTACCGAAGTTTTGCCACCAAGCTCTGGAACGCGGCGCGCTTCGCCGAGATCAACGGGTGCGCGCGCAATCCCGATTTCGATCCGCACCACGCCAAGGAGACGCTTAACCGCTGGATCGCGCACGAGACCGCAAAGACCGGCAGGGAAATTACGGCGGCGCTTGAGGCCTACAAGTTCAACGAGGCCGCCGCCACCATCTACCGCTTCGTCTGGAACGTCTATTGCGATTGGTATCTCGAACTGATCAAGCCGGTACTCACCGGTCCGGACGGGGCCGCCAAGAACGAAACGCGCGCGGCGGCCGCGTGGGCGCTCGATGAAATCCTGAAACTGCTGCACCCCTTCATGCCGTTCATCACGGAAGAACTGTGGAACGTCACCGCGGCGCAGGGTGCCAAACGTCATCACCTGTTGGCGCTCGATGCCTGGCCTGAGCACGACGACCTCGATGACGCGGCCGCCGAGGCGGAGATCGGTTGGGTGGTCGATCTGGTCACGGCGATCCGTTCCGTGCGCGTGGAGATGAACATTCCTCCCGCCACGATGTTGCCGCTGGTGCTGGCGAACGCGTCGCCGCAAACCCGTGTCCGGGCGCGGCACTGGTCGGAGTTCGTGCAGCGTCTGGCGCGCGTCACCGACATTTCGCTCGCCGATGCGGTGCCTCAAGCCGGGGTGCAGCTCGTCGTGCGCGGCGAGGTCGCGGCGCTGCCGCTCCAAGGCGTGATCGATCTTGCCGCCGAGCGCTCCCGGCTCGCCAAGGAAATGGCCAAGTGCGACGCCGACATCGCCCGGGTCGATCAAAAGCTCGGCAATGCCGACTTCCTCAAACGCGCGCCCGAAGAAGTGGTCGAAGGCGAGCGGGAAAAGCGGGCGGAGGCTCAAGCCCGCAAAACCAAGATCGCCGAGGCGCTGGAGCGGCTCAAAGGCGCAGCGTGACTTCCCGTCCCCTTCCGATCGCGCTGGTGCTGCTGTGGCTCGTTGGTGACGCGCTGCGACTGCCGATTCTCGCCGTTCCGCCGGTCATCCCGGCGCTGCGCAGTGAATTCGGTCTCTCCGGCACCAAGATCGGGATACTGACCAGCCTGCCGGTCATCCTGTTCGCCGCGGCAGCCATGGCCGGTTCGCGTTTGGTGGCCCGGCTTGGCGCCGTGGCGGCGGCCGTCGCCGGGTTGCTGCTGGCTGCGCTTGGCTCGGCGCTACGCGGCGCCGCGGCGGACGTGATGACGCTCTTCGCCGCAACCATCGTGATGGGCGCGGGCGTGGCGGTGACCCAGCCGGCCATGCCGGCGCTGGTTGGCCGGTGGTTGCCGCATCACATCGGTCTCGGCACCGGTATCTACACGAATGGATTGCTGGTCGGCGAAATCCTGCCGGTCGCGCTCTTCCCCCTGCTCTTTCCCTTACTTGGCGAAAGCTGGCGGGCGACGTTCGTTTTCTGGGCGGTGCCGATTGTCGCAATCGCGCTCCTTGTCATGGCGACAGCGCCGCGCGAGGCTAGCGGACGCGTCAGCGTGCCGGCGCGCTGGTGGCCGGCCTGGCCCGCCCGTGACATCTGGCGCTTGGGACTGATTTTTGCCGGCAGCAGTGCCGTCTATTTCGGCAGCAACGCCTTTTTGCCCGGCTATTTGAGCGAGGTGGGCCGGTCTGACCTCATCAGTCCGGCGCTGAGCGCGCTCAATCTCGGCCAGCTTCCCGCTTCGCTGCTTCTCATCGGGTTTGCGCGGCAAATCGAGGGCAGGGCCTGGCCGTTCGTGTTGGCGGGCGTGCTGGGCCTTGTGAGCGTAGTCGGAGTTGCCACGACCGCGAGCGTACTGACCGTGGCGAGCGCTGCCGTGCTTGGCTTTGCTTGCGGCGCTGCTTTTGCTCTCGCCCTCACGCTGCCGCCGCTTTTGAGCACGCCGAGCGAGGTCGCCGGTGTATCCGGGGCGATGTTTACGATCAGCTACGCAAGCACCGTGGTCGTCTCCGTTCTAAGCGGCCTTGCCTGGGACTTTACCGGGGCGGCACGCTTTGCGTTCCTGCCGATCGCGTTGTCCGCACTGCCCGTGGCCCTGCTGGCGCTGACGATCAGGTTCGACCGCAAGCCGCGCGTTATCATTCAGGGCGAATGATCGCTGCGAAGCCCAGACGCTAAGGCGAAATTCGGCGCACTCAGCCTGCCGGAGCAAATGGCTTGCTGAGAAACCGCGAGCCTTTGAGCCCGTAACGCCAGGGCCAGTCGATGGCCTTGGCGATACCGATGCGCGGCCCGGCGACAACCTCCACCGTACCCTGGCGCGCAAATAGCTCAAAAGGCGCCGCATTGAGCGAAAGCCCGTTGTGGGCGCCGGTGATATTTAGCGCTTCGCAAAGCCGCCCCGGGCCGGCGCAAAGTAACCGTTCGTCGGTTACTCCCCGCCGTCGGCGCATGGTCGCGAGGCCGACGCTGGGCTCGATCGCGCGCAGGAGCACGGCGCTGGCTGAGCCCTTGGGCTCGCAGACGAAATTCAGGCACCAGTGAATGCCGTAGGAACGGTAGACGTAGGCGTACCCAGGCGGGCCGAACATCACCGCATTGCGATCGGTTGGACCGCGATAGCTGTGCGCGGCAGGATCGGTGTGGTGATAGGCCTCGACTTCGACGATCCGTCCACCCGCACCGTTGAAGAGCAGCATTGCTCCGATCAGGTCCGGAGCAACCTCGTGCACGCTGCGGCTGAAAAAGGCTCGGGTTAGACGCTTCTGCATGCGCCCATCGTTGCAGGGTCAGGGCCTCATGGTAAATCGAGACTTAAGCGGTGAGCCAGCGAAGTCGAATCTGTGTCTCCGCTGCAACACACTTCGAACATTTGATTGTACCGCACTGCATCCATTCAAAGCGCCGCTTTTTGGCCATAGGATTTTTCGACATCGATAGGCGCGACTGTCGGCCAGTCGAGACAAAGCGTTGCGGCGTTTCGATTTCCAAGGCGGCTTTGCCTTGAAATCGAATGGGGGGCGAGGGGGCCAGTTTGGCCCGTAAGAGTTCGATGGATGCCAAGACCAATTTGAAATCAAGACTGCCAAGCCGCCACGCCACCGAGGGGCCTGAGCGAGCACCGCACCGCGCGTTCTATTACGCGATGGGCCTGAGCAGTGAGCAAATCCATCAGCCGTTCGTTGGCGTCGCGACCTGCTGGAACGAGGCCGCCCCGTGCAACATCGCACTGATGCGGCAGGCCCAGGCGGTGAAGCAGGGGGTCGCCGCCGGCGGTGCCACCCCGCGCGAATTCTGCACGATCACCGTGACCGACGGCATCGCCATGGGGCACGCCGGCATGAAGTCGTCGCTGCCCTCGCGCGAGGTCATCGCCGATTCCATCGAATTGACGATGCGTGGCCATTGCTACGACGCGCTGATCGGGGTCGCCGGCTGCGACAAGTCCCAACCCGGCATGATGATGGCGATGTGCCGGCTCAACGTGCCGTCGATCTTCATCTACGGCGGCTCGATCCTGCCCGGCACTTTCAAGGGCAAGCCGGTCACCATTCAGGATGTCTACGAGGCCGTCGGCAAGCATTCGATCGGCGAAATGTCGGACGCCGATCTCCACACGCTGGAGCAGAACGCCTGCCCGTCGGCCGGAGCCTGCGGCGCGCAGTTCACGGCCAACACCATGGCGACGGTGTCGGAGGCGATCGGCTTGGCGCTGCCCTATTCGGCCGGGGCGCCGGCGCCGTACGAGATCCGCGACAGGTTTTGCATGCTCGCGGGCGAAATGATCATGGATCTCATCGTCAGGAACATCCGGCCGCGCGATATCGTGACCCGGGAGGCGCTGGAGAATGCCGCCGCTGTGGTCGCTGCAACCGGGGGCTCAACCAATGCCGCACTGCACCTTCCGGCGATCGCCAACGAATGCGGCATCAAGTTCGATCTCTTCGACGTCGCCGAAGTCTTCAAAAAGACGCCGTATATCGCGGATTTGAAGCCATCCGGCCGCTATGTTGCCAAAGACATGTTCGAAGCTGGCGGCGTTCCGCTGTTGCTGAAGACGTTGCTCGACCATGGCTTCCTGCATTGCGACTGTCTGACGGTCACCGGCCGCACTCTGGCCGAGAACCTCAAATCGGTGAAGTGGAACGCCGATCAGGACGTCGTTCATCCGGCCGACAGGCCGATCCTGCCGACCGGCGGCGTTATCGGTCTTAAAGGTAACCTCGCTCCCGAGGGCGCGATCGTTAAGGTTGCCGGGATGGAGCGCTTGCATTTCACCGGACCGGCGCGTTGCTTCGATGGTGAGGAAGCCTGTTTCGAGGCGGTGAAGAACAAGAAGTACAGGGAAGGCGACGTGCTGGTCATCCGCTACGAGGGCCCGAAGGGTGGGCCCGGAATGCGTGAGATGCTGGCGACGACCGCGGCGCTCTACGGGCAGGGCATGGGCGGCAAGGTCGCGCTCATTACCGACGGCCGCTTCTCTGGCGCGACTCGCGGCTTCTGCGTCGGCCATGTCGGTCCGGAAGCGGCGGTCGGTGGGCCCATCGCGCTCTTGCGCGACGGCGACATCATCGAACTCGATGCCGAGAAGGCAGCGCTCGACGTCAAGCTGCCGAAGGGTGAGCTCGAGCGACGGGCGCGGGAATGGAAACCGCGGGCCGAAGAGTTCGCCTCCGGATATTTGTGGAAATATGCCCAACAGGTCGGGCCGGCGCGTGACGGCGCCGTCACCCATCCGGGCGGGTCGGTCGAAAAGGCGTGTTATGCGGACATCTAGCGTAGCGGCTCCTCTCGCCAAAGGCGCTGTGCTGGTCGCTATTGCGGGCGGACTTTGCATCGCGTTCGGGTTCGGACCGGGCTCCGAGCTTGGCTTCACACCCGAGCCGGCGCTCGCCTTTGACGGGACGTCAACGCCGAGCACGGCGTCGCTGACGCCGAGCGACGGCTTGCGCGGCGCCACCGTCACGCAGGACGGCGGCGACAAAGCGAAGGCCTTTACCGCTCTCCAATATGCGGCCGATCAAGGACACCTGGCCGCGCAATGGAAGGTCGGTCGCATGTATGCGGCAGGCGATGGCGTTCCCCATGACGACCTTCGCGCCTTCAACTATTTCAGTCAGATCGCCAATACCCATCCGGACGAGATGCCGGGCACTGCGCAGGCGCATATTGTGGCCAATGCCTTCGTCGCATTAGGCCACTACTACCTCAACGGAATTCCCAATTCGGCGATCGTGCAGGATACGGGGCGCGCGCGCGAGATGTTTGCCTACGCGGCGTCCTATTTCGGCGACGCGGACGCGCAGTACCAGCTCGGCCGGCTTTATCTCGACGGCACGCCGAGCGACCCGCACCAGGCGGCGCGCTGGTTCCAGCTTGCCGCGACCAAGGGTGATTGCCGTGCCGAGGCGATGCTTGGCGACATGCTGTTCCAAGGCAAACAGGTGCCGCGGCAAGCTGCGCGCGGCCTGATGTGGCTCACGCTGAGCAAGGACTGCGCCGGTCCGGAAGAAAACTGGGTCAAGCCGCTCTATGACAACGCCTTCCACCGCGCGAACGACGACGACCGGGCCATGGCGCTGGTCTTCCTCGAGGACTGGCTGAAGGGCCGCCGGGAATAGACTGCGCCGGCTCGCTAATTTGCGACGGGCTGTGCGCGGCCATAGGGTTGCGCCCGCTTCCGTCTACGATTGCGTCGGCGGTTCAATCGCCAAATCGAGCCACACCGGAACGTGGTCGGATGGTTTTTCCCAGCTGCGCACGTGACGGTCGATGCCGACGCCGGTCAGACGATCGGCGGCTTCGGGCGAGAGCAAGGCGTGATCGATACGAATGCCGTTGTTCTTCTGCCAGGCGCCGGCCTGATAGTCCCAAAATGTATAGAGGCCGGGCTCGTCGCTCGTCGCGCGCACCGCGTCGGTGAGGCCGAGATTGATAAGCGCGCGAAATTCGTTGCGCGTGCGCGGCAGAAATAGCGCGTCGTCGACCCAGGCCTGCGGATTGCGCGCGTCGGCGGTAGTGGGAATGACATTGTAGTCGCCGGCAAGAACAAGCGGTTCCTGGAGGGAAAGCCGTTCGCGGGCGTAAGCAAAAAGCCGCTTCATCCAACCTATTTTGTAGGGATATTTTTCCGTGCCGGCAGGATTGCCGTTGGGCAGGTAGATGCTCGCGATCCGCACCACACCATGGGCGGTCGAGACCACCCCTTCGATGAAGCGGGCGTGATCGTCTTGGTCGTCGCCGGGCAACCCCATGCTGACCTCGTCGAACGGGAATTTCGACAGCAGCGCCACGCCGTTGAACGTTTTCTGCCCGTGGATCGCGAGATTGTAGCCGAGCGATTCGAACGGCTCACGCGGGAACGCGTCGTCGACGCATTTAGTCTCCTGCAAGCAGACGATGTCTGGCTGGCGTTCGCCGAGCCAGGCGACCGCCGAGTCAAGCCGCTGCTTGATCGAATTGACGTTCCAGGTGGCTATGCGCACGGGCTGAAGCCCTAGTTTGGTGGAAGCATGATCTTAATCGAGAAACGGCATCCACTTTTCGGGATCATGGATTTTTCGTGGAGCATGATCTTATCCGAAAACCGGAGCCCCACTTTTCCGGATCATGGATTTTTGGTGGAGCATGATCTTATCCGAAAACCGGAGCCCCACTTTTCGGGATCATGGATTTTTCGTGGAGCATGATCTTATCCGAAAACCGGAGCCCCACTTTTCGGGATCATGCCTAAAGCGCGAAGCTGGTGCCGCAGCCGCAGGAGGCGGTGGCTTGTGGATTGTTGACCTTGAAGGACGATCCGATCAGGTCATCGACGAAGTCGATCTCGGCGCCGGCCATGTAGTTGAGCGAGACGGGATCGATCAGCACGGTGGCGCCGCCCCGCTCGATCACGATGTCATCGTCCGCCTTGGCGCGCTCGGTGTCGAATTTGTATTGGAACCCGGAGCAACCGCCGCCCGCGACGCTGACGCGCAGCATGGTGCCGGTAGGCTCTTGGCGAAGGATTTCGCCGATCCTGCGGGCTGCCCGTTCGCTCACGGTGATATTGGCCGCCATAGTCTTCTCCAGCCGGGGACATCGCACGATTGCCGCGGCATCACCAAGATAGTTAAGTGCGGCAAATGCTAAGTCAATTGGAGCCGCGCCGACCGATGGCAAGCGATGTCGCAACCAACCGCGCGCCCTACGCGTGCGACCCGGCAGCGAGTCGCGGGCGGCTCCATCCCGAGCCCCCCAGCAAAGGCCGTAGCCCCTTTCGCCGCGACTGCGACCGCATCATCCACTCGACCGCCTTCCGCCGCCTCAAGCACAAAACCCAGGTGTTCGTGTTCGACGAGGGCGACCATTATCGCACACGGCTCACCCACACGCTCGAAGTTGCGCAAGTCGCCCGCGCGCTCGCCCGCGCGCTCGGCCTCAACGAGGACCTCGCCGAGGCGTTGGCGTTGGCTCACGACCTCGGTCATCCGCCCTTCGGCCATGCCGGCGAGCGCGCGCTCGATGAGTGCCTCAATGCCTTCGGCGGCTTCGATCACAACGCCCAGACCTTACGGGTGGTGACCGCGCTGGAGCGCCGCTACCCGACCTTCGACGGGCTCAACCTGACCTGGGAAACGCTGGAAGGCCTGGTCAAGCACAACGGCCCGCTCACCGACCGGGACGGCCAACCGCTGGGCCGCTATCGCGCCCACGGCATTCCCGAGACGATCCAGCAGTACGTCAGGTTACAGGATCTCCAATTGTGGAGCTTCCCCAGCGTGGAGGCGCAGGTCGCCGCCGTTGCCGACGACATCGCCTACGACGCCCACGACATCGATGACGGCCTGCGCGCGGAACTGTTCAGCCTGGATGAGATTGCCACTGTCCCGCTGCCGGGCAAGATCGTCGCCGAGATACGAGCGACCTATCCGAGGCTCGATGCGGGGCGCCTCGTGCATGAGTTCATTCGTCGGCTGATCGGCCTGCTGATCGAGGATGTTATCGCCGAGACCGGGCGCCGGCTTGCCGCGCTGGCGCCACGCTCGGCCGACGAGGTGCGGCAAGCGCCGTCGGGGGTCGCAGGATTCTCGGCGGCGGTCGCGAAGGCCGAGAGTGCCATCAAGGCCTTTCTCGAAACGCGCATGTACCGTCACGCGCGGATCCAGCGCGTCATGGACGAGGCGGCCCATGTGATCCGCGACCTCTTTGCGCGCTGCACCGCCCATCCCGATGATCTACCGGCTGAATGGCGAGAGGGACTTGCCGGCGCCGACGAGACGGTCCGCGCCCGCCGCATTGCCGACTTCGTCGCCGGCATGACCGACCGCTATGCGCTGGCAGAGCACGCCCGGCTTTTTGACTCAGGTTCTTCGCCCAGGCATTGACTTGTCACGCGTTCAAGTCGAGCCGCCACGCGACGCGGGTCACGGCGAAATAGCGACAAATGCCGCGATGGTACTTGCGAAGGACGTCGGCCGAAATCCGCGCGAACTTGCTGAAGCGATTGCAGTCCGCCTACGAACAGACGCAACTGTTGCCGAAGCAGACGTTGCGGGTCCGGGCTTCATCAATCTTAGGCTCCGGCCGGAGGTCTGGGCGCTGGAACTTCGGCGCGCCGTTGCGGCGGGGGATGAATATGGACGGAGCGACATAGGCGGCGGCGAGCCGGTGAACGTTGAATACGTCTCGGCCAATCCGACTGGACCTATGCATGTGGGTCATGGCCGCGGCGCCGTATTCGGCGACGCGCTCGCGAATCTTCTTGAATTCACCGGCTTTGCGGTCACGCGCGAATATTATGTCAACGATGCGGGCGCGCAGGTCGATGTGCTCGCTCGTTCCGCTTATCTGCGCTACCGCGAAGCGCTCGGTGAGAATATTGGTGCAATTCCGGAAGGTCTCTATCCGGGCGACTATCTCAAGCCGGTGGGTGCGGCGCTTCTGGCGAAGTACGGCAATAAGTTGTTTTGGTGGCCTGAAAGCAAGTGGCTAGAGCCGGTCCGCAAAAAAACGATTGAAATGATAATGAGAATGATCCGACAGGATCTCTCAGCGCTAGATATCAAGCACAATAAGTTCTTCTCCGAGAGATCGCTCATCGGTGGCCCCCGGCTAGTCAAATCATGGCCCCCAGGTTTGGCACGGATCGTAACCCAGCTACGCCGCAATTATTCGCGATTGGTTGAAAGTAAACTGGAGCTGCTTATCAGCAGCCACAAGCTCAACTCAACAGCTGAACGGATCATTGGCGGCTTAATAACGCGCGACAAGGTCGCGCAAACGATAGAGAAACTGCGGGCGAGCGACCTGATATACAAAGGCAGGTTGCCTCGTCCAAAGGGGGGACCTACCAACGATTGGGAGGACCGCGAGCAAACGCTGTTTCGCTCGACCGCGTTCGACGACGACGTCGACCGGCCGCTCATGAAGTCCGACAGCTCGTACACCTACTTCGCTTCCGATATCGCCTATCACCGCACCAAGCTCGAACGTGGCTTTCGCACGCTGATCGACGTCTGGGGGGCCGACCACAGCGGCTATATCAAGCGCATGCAGGCGGCGGTGGCGGCGCTGAGCGACGGGAAGGCCGAGCTTGATGTGAAGCTCATCCAGCTTGTGAGGTTGTTGCGGGCTGGCGAGCCCGTCAAAATGTCCAAGCGGGTAGGGGAGTTCGTCACGCTTCGTGAAGTTGTGGATGAGGTCGGGCGGGATGCTGTCCGCTTCATGATGTTGTTTCGCAAGAACGACGCCGCGCTCGACTTCGACCTAGCCAAGGTGATCGAGCAATCGCGCGACAACCCGGTCTTTTACGTCCAATACGGCCATGCCCGTGGGCACTCGGTGTTTCGCAACGCCCGCGAGGTGTTTCCCGACCTCCCATCCGACCTGACCGATCCGGCGGTCCTGGCGGCCGCGGATGTGGAGCGCCTTTCAGACCCGGCGGAACTCGGGTTGATGCGGCGGATTGCGCTCTATCAGCGGGTAGTCGAGGCCGCTTCCGTCGCCCATGAACCACACCGTATTGCGTTTTATTTGTATGATTTAGCCAGCGAATTTCATGCGCTTTGGACGCTTGGCAATAGCTCGCCACATTTACGCTTCATTATCCAGAATGATCGACAAATGACGGTGGCGCGTTTGGTGCTCGTACAAGGTGTTGTGACGGTACTCGCGTCGGGGCTCGCGTTGCTCGGCGTCGAGGCGCCAAACGAGATGCGCTAATTTCCCTCTGCGCCGTTTGGGACGAGCGGCAGAGCCGGCAGGGAATAGCTGACCAAGATTGTTTCAACAATCGGGGCGAGTTCGATGGCTGACAACAATTTCCGCTCTTACCGTGGCCGCGATTCGCTGGCCCCCGACGATGTCAATTCGCCGGCACGCGAAGGTGCCGCCGATCCGCTCGCGGAGCTGGCTCGGCTGATTGGTCAGACCGACCCACACGGTGAGCGCGGCCGATATGAAGGTGACGCCCCCAGTCGCGATTGGCCGGCCGACGACTACGCCGATCACGACAATCGGCAGCAGGACCGCTACGTCCAGCCGCCGCCCTTACCGCCTTTGCCCGCCGATCCCTATCCCTCTCGCGCGCCGCAGCCCAGCGGTTATGAGAACGAGCCGGTGGCCAGCAGTCGCTATTTCTCCGGGCCGGCGGCGAAGTTCAGCGGATTCCGCGAGGACGGCAGCGACTATGTGCCGGTGGACGATGCCCAATACGATCCGGAGCCAACCTCGCTTTCGCCGGGGCGGGCACCGGGCTTCGCCGCCGCAGCGCCTGAGCACGGCTATGGGGTTGACGAACTGGAGCACCACGGCGGTCAAGCTTACGGCGCGGACGATTATAACGACGAGGTGTCGATACCGCGCCGGGGTGGTCTGGTCGTCGTCATGGCAGTGCTTGGCCTAGCGGTGGTCGGGACCGCCGGCGCATTCGGCTATCGCGCTATGTTCGGTAGTTCGGTGTTGCCGATGCTGCCGCCGATCATCAAGGCGAGCAACGGGCCGAACAAAATCATACCAAGCAACGGCGACGTGCAAGCGAACAATCAAGCCGGGGCGGCGAGCACGGGCTCGACCGAGAATCTCGTCTCGCACGAGGAGCAGCCTGTCAAAATGGAACCGCCGAAAACCCCTCGTGTTTTCTCCACCATTCCGATTTCGCCGGGGCAAGGCGCGGCTCCGGCGGCGCCTGCGGCGGTCGCTGGCTTACCGGCGGCTGCTTCGCCCGGAGGCCCACCGCCGGCAGCCCCGCCGCCGGCATCCATTTCGTCAGAGCCGAAGAAAATCCACACCGTGACGATCCGCGCCGATCAACCGAACAGCTTGGGTTCTGCGCCGCTTCAGCCCGGGTCGACCGCGCGCAGCGCGGCACAGCCCGCGGCTTCAGCGCCGAAGCCGAGCACGACGGCGAGTGCGCCGGCCGGTGGCGCGCCGCTATCAATCATTCCGGGCGCCGAGGGTGACGCTCCAGCTGCGGCGCCCGCCCGCGCGCGCGCCGCTGTTGCGCCCGCGTCGGGCGCGCCGATGGCATTGGCAAGCGCAACACCCGGTACGGCGGTCGCGGCCACCTCGTCCGCTGGCGGCTACGCGGTGCAACTCACGTCGCAACGCAGCGAGGCCGCCGCCCAGGCTGCTTTCCGCTCCTTGCAGGCCAAATACCCCAATCAGCTCGGCGGCCACGAGCCCATCCTCCGGCGCGCCGATCTCGGCTCGAAGGGGGTCTACTATCGCGCGCTTGTAGGCCCCTTTGCCTCGATGGAAGAGGCCGCCGGAATGTGCAGCAGCCTCAAGGCCGCCGGCGGCAATTGCATCGTTCAGAGAAATTGACGGCGAGTGCGCCGATCTGGAGCGTAGGAACTTCAATCCGCCGCACGAGCGCTTGACCCTGGCGCGGCGCGCGAGCTAAGCGGCCGCCATGCGGGCTTTCATTACCGGCGTTTCCGGACCTGCGCTCAAGGACGAAGAACGAGCATTCCTGCGCGAGGCGCAGCCATGGGGTCTTATCCTCTTCAAGCGCAACGTCGCCGCTCCCGACGCGCTGCACCGTCTCATCGATAAGGTTAGGACGACACTCGGACGTGCGGCGCCGGTGCTGATCGACCAGGAGGGCGGTCGCGTGCAACGCCTCGCCCCGCCGCTGTGGCCGGCCTATCCGCCGGGCGCCGCCTACGGCGTGGTTTACGACCGCGATCGCCAAACCGGTTTGGCGGCAGCCAAGCTTGGCGCCCGGCTGATCGCCGCGGATCTTGCGTCCCTCGGGATCGATGTCGACTGCATGCCGATCGCGGACCTGCCAGTGGCCGGTGCCGATCCGGTGGTCGGGGACCGCGCTTATGGGAACGAGCCCGGCAATGTGGCCGCGATTGCCGGCGCGATCGCGCAAGGATTGACCGAGGGCGGCGTGCTGCCGGTCGTCAAGCACATCCCCGGCCACGGCCGGGCGACCGCGGACAGCCACACGAAGCTGCCTGTGGTCAACGCCGACCGCGCTGTGCTCGAGGCGACCGATTTCGCCGTTTTCCGTCCGCTCGCGGCGCTGCCGCTCGCCATGACGGCGCATGTTGTATTCACAGCGATCGACCCCATCGCGCCGGCGACCGTTTCGCCAACTATAGTGCATGACGTGATTCGTGATTCGATCGGCTTCCAAGGTCTGCTGATGAGCGACGATATTTCCATGGGCGCCCTGTCGGGCTCGGTCGGCGAACGCACCCGCGCGGCGATCGCGGCCGGTTGCGATCTGGTGCTTCATTGCAACGGCGAGATGCCGGAAATGCTCGCGGTAGCCGCCGAAGCGCCCTTGCTGGCCGGCGAGCCGGCGCGCCGCGCCGCGGCTGCCCTGGCGGCGAAGAAGCCGGCGGCGCCCATCGATCTGCCCGCCGCCCGCTCGAAGTTTTTGAAGCTCATGGCGGGCGCCTGGCAGCCGGCACGGGGATATGCATGATCGCCGAGGACCTGCAGTTTGTCACCGAGCTCCCGGAGCGGGCCGCAGACGAGCCCGCGCTGGTGATCGACGTCGAGGGCTTTGAGGGCCCGCTCGATCTGCTGCTGACGCTTGCCCGCCAGCAGAAGGTGGACTTGGCCAAAATCTCGATCCTGGCGCTTGCCGACCAGTACCTTGCCTTCATCGAAGAGGCGCGCAAGCTGCGGCTGGAGCTTGCCGCCGATTACCTGGTGATGGCCGCGTGGCTTGCGTATCTCAAATCGCGCCTGCTGCTGCCTGAGCAGACCGAGCCCGACGGCATCAGCGCCGAGGACATGGCGACTGCTCTCGCGCAGCGCCTGCGGCGGCTCGAGGCGATCCGGCAGGTGGCCGAACAATTGCTCAGCCGGCCGCAGCTCGGCCGCGAGGTGTTTCCGCGTGGGCGGCCGGAGCCGATCGCCGAGATCAAACGGCCGCAATGGTCGGCAACACTCTACGATCTGCTTTCGGCCTATGCGGGGCAGCGGCAGAAGCAGGCCAGAGCCTTCGTGCGCGTGCCCAAGCGCACGGTCTGGTCGCTCGCCGAAGCGCGTGAGGCGCTGGAACGGATGATCGGGCGCGCGACCGACTGGTGCGTGCTCGATGACTATCTTATCGCCTACATGGTCGAGCCCTCGCACGCCGCGACAGTTCGCGCTTCGAGTTTTGCCGCAGCACTCGAATTGGTGCGCGAGGGTCGCCTGGAAATGCATCAGCACGCGGCGTTTGCTCCGCTCTACGTCCGCCAGCGGCGGGGTCGGGACGAAGGCGGGGTTGTGGTGGAACCGGGGAATGGTTGAGGGGGAGGCCGACATGATCTCCAATGTCGCGGAAATGCGTGTGATCATCGGCGATAAGGATTCCAAGGAACGCGCCGAGGAGTTACGCATTCTTGAAGCGCTGCTGTTTGCGGCCGAGGAGCCGCTCGACGAGAAGACGCTCGCGGCACGGCTGCCGGCCGGAAGCGACCTGCATGGGCTGCTCGTCCAGTTGCAAAAGGAATATGCGCCGCGCGGCGTCAATCTCGTGCGGATCGGCGGCAAATGGTCGCTGCGCACGGCGAGCGATCTCGCCTGGCTGCTGACGCGCGAGACGGTAGTCACCAAGAAGCTGTCGCGCGCGGCCATCGAGACGCTGGCCATCGTCGCCTACCATCAGCCGGTGACGCGCGCGGAGATCGAAGATATTCGCGGCGTGACCACCTCGAAAGGTACGCTCGACGTGCTTCTGGAGACCGGCTGGATTCGCCTGCGCGGGCGCCGCAAGGCGCCCGGCCGGCCGGTAACGTACGGAACTACCGAGGCGTTCATGTCCCATTTTGGGCTTGATGCGCTCACCGATCTGCCCGGCCTGGACGAACTCAAGGGTGCCGGCCTCATGGACAAATCGCTGCCGGCCGGCTTTTCCGTGCCGGTGCCGTCCGACGATCCGGCGTTGCGGGACGACGAAGACCCGCTGGAATCCGGCGATCTCGATTTCGGGCTGGCGCCACCGGCAGAACGCACCGAGGAATAGCCGGCCGGCTTGCGGGTCGGCGGCACGTCGTGTTGTGCTTGTTTTTGCCGCCCCCCAAGCCTAGCTTCTGGCTAAATTCACGCCTTAATGCGGGCGCGCGGGCGCACGGAGGATTTCATGGGCTCTCTGAGCATCTGGCACTGGCTCATCGTCGGCGCCGTCCTGCTGCTGGTCTTCGGCGGGCGCGGCAAGATTTCGGACATGATGGGCGATGTCGCCAAGGGGATTAAGGCCTTCAAGAAGGGCATGTCCGAAGAGGAAATCGCCGACGCCGCGAAGTCCGAAGCGCCGGTCAAGTCGATCGACCACCAGCCGGCCGGCGAGGTCAAGCGGCGCGCTGAGACCGATAGCAAGGTCGGGGGCACACTGTCCTGATGTCCCTTGCGGCTGGTCCCGCCGGACGTTCGGCCGGCGGTTGACGGAACGGCGGTTGAGCCGGCCGGGGAGTTTCCATGCTCGACATCTCTTGGACCGAGTTCCTGCTCATCGGCGTGGTGGCGCTGATTGTGATCGGGCCCAAGGAATTGCCCGCGGTCCTGCGCACGCTCGGGCAATGGACGCGCAAGGTGCGCAGCATGGCCGCCGACTTCCAGAACCAGTTCCAGGAAGCGATGCGCGAAGCGGAGATGGCCGACCTCAAGAAGGACATCGACGACATTACCAGCGGTATAAAGCGTTTCGACCCGCTCAAGGACGTGCGTGCCCATGTCGAGGCGGCAGGAAAGGACATCCAGTCTTCGCTGGAGCGAACACCGGCCCCGGTAACCTCCGCGACGGGGCCCGCAGAAACAGCGGCGGTGACGGGGAGCGAAGCTTCCGTCTCGTTGCCGTCTGATCCGGCGCCGCCGCCTGCCGCCGAATTGCCCATCGCCGAAGCTGCAGCCGACCTCGGCGACGCGAATGTCGTCGGCGCAGCCACCGGCCCGGTCACGACCGAAACCGCCGAGAAGGCCGCCGGCGAATTCCCCGCTTCGGAAGCGCCTCGCTACGCCCGCGAAAAGGCTGTCGTGGCCGCAGCCATAGGTCCGGTCGCGCCGGGGGGAGCCGAGACAATCGCCGAGCCGAAAAGAACGGGGCAAGGAGGATGACCACCGACGACGAAGAAAAGGCGATCGACGCCACCAAGGCGCCGTTGATGGATCACTTGGTCGAGCTGCGCGGGCGGCTCATCAAGGCGCTCGCCGCCTTCGCCCTTGCGGCAGTGGTCTGCTTCTTCTTCGCCCGTCAAATCTACAATGTGCTGACCTGGCCTTACATCTGGGTGGCCGGTCCGGAGAATTCCAAATTCATCTATACCGGCCTGCTCGAATATTTTGTCGTGCAGCTCAAGCTCGCGATGTTCGGCGCGGCGTTCATCGCGTTCCCGGTGATCGCCAGCCAAATCTACATGTTCGTCGCGCCCGGACTGTATAAGAAGGAACGGCAGGCGTTCCTGCCGTACCTTGTCGCCACGCCGATTTTTTTCCTGCTGGGCTCGATGGTCGTCTATTTCATAGTTTGGCCGATGCTGGCGCGCTTTTCGCTGAGCATGCAGCAATTGGGCGGTCCCGGCCAGGCAACAATCGAGCTGTTGCCGAAGGTCGAGGATTACCTGGCGCTGATGATGAAGCTCATTCTCGCCTTCGGCATCGCCTTTCAGCTTCCGGTGATCCTCACGCTGCTCGGTCGCGTCGGCCTCATCACCTCGGATCAGCTCAAATCGAAGCGCCGTTACTTCATCGTCATCGCCTTTGTCATCGCGGCCGTGCTCACGCCGCCCGACGTGCTCAGCCAGATGTCGCTTGCGCTGCCGCTGGTCGCCCTCTACGAGGGCTCGGTCTGGTCGGTGCGCTGGGTGGAGAAACGGGCGGCGGCCGATCGCGCGGCTGCTGCCGCGGCGGCGTCGGCCAAGCCGGCCGAGTGACGAAGGCGTAGTGTTGGTTTATTGATTCGTCATGCCCGGGCTCGTCCCGGGCATCCACGTCTTGAGCAGGCACCTATGTACGACATTCGCTGGATAAATGAGAACGCTAAGGCCTTTGATAAAGCACTTAGCAGGCGCAATCTCAACGACGAGGAAAGAAAAAACTATTCGTCACAGAATCTTATTTCCATTTATGACCACAGGCGCGCGCTCATCCGGGTTCTTGAGAGCTGGCAGGCCAAGCGAAATGCAGCGTCGAAAGCAATCGGTCAAGCCAAAGCTAAAAAGGACGAATCAAAGATCCAAGAATTGATGGCCGAGGTTGCCATATGTAAGGCGTCCATTTCGAAGTTGGAGAGCGAGGAGAAAGAGGCTGGAGAAAGACTCAACAAACTCTTGGAGCAAATTCCCAATCTGCCGCTCGACGACGTGCCCGACGGCAAGGACGCAAGCGACAACGTCGAGCATCGTCGGTTCGGGGCGATGCGCAATTATGCGTTTACGCCGAAGCAGCATTTCGATCTCGGCGAAGCGCTCGGCCAGATGGATTTCGAGACCGCGGCAAAGCTTTCCGGCGCGCGCTTTGTCGTTTTGAAGAAGGGCCTCGCGCGGCTCGAACGCGCGCTCGGCCAGTTGATGCTCGACGTGCATACGAGTGAGCACGGTTACTCAGAAGTTGCGCCTCCGCTGCTTGTGCGCGACGAGGCAATGTTCGGCACGGCTCAATTGCCGAAATTCAGAGATGATCAGTTTGCATCAATTTCCCTGCAGCTCTTTTCTGAGGAAGAAGCTGAGAACTTATCAAAGCGTGTGAAAAGCGAAATTTTTCACAACTACGTTAATGCTGAACATGGCTGGCCAATGCCAACCGTGAAAGACATGTCTCCCGACATGATCTTGAAGTTCTATGAAGACAACAAAGAAGTTGTCACAGTTCTTCAATTTAAAACTGTTCTAGACGCCTTTGGTCGAGAGTTCGCCGAACAGGCCCTTCGGCAAGCATCGGCGAATCGTCGGTGGCTCATTCCCACCGCCGAAGTCCCGCTGACCAACCTCGTCCGTGAATCCATCGTCGACGAAGCGGAACTGCCGATGCGGGTGACGGCTTGTACGCCGTGCTTCCGCGCCGAGGCCGGTGCCGCCGGCAAGGACACGCGGGGCATGATCCGCCAGCATCAGTTCACCAAGGTGGAACTGGTCTCCATCACCACGCCCGAACAATCGAGGGACGAGCACGAGCGCATGCTGTCCTGCGCCGAAGAAATCTTAAAGCGCCTCGAACTGCATTATCGCGTGGTCACGTTGTGCACCGGCGACATGGGCTTTGCGTCGCAAAAGACCTACGACATCGAAGCATGGCTGCCGGGTCAAAACATGTACCGCGAGATTTCGTCGTGCTCGGTCTGCGGCGATTTCCAGGCGCGGCGCATGAATGCGCGCTATCGCACCAAGGAAGGGCGTAACGTGCGCCACGTGCACACGCTCAACGGCTCCGGCGTGGCTGTCGGCCGTGCGCTCATTGCCGTGATGGAGACCTATCAGCAGGAGGACGGCGCGATCGCCGTGCCGGATGCGCTCGCGCCCTATATGGGCGGAATCAAGAAGATCGAGAAATGAAGAGCCCGATGCGCATCCTGGTCACCAACGACGATGGCATCCACGCCGAAGGGCTCGACGTGTGCGAAAAGATCGCGCGCGAGCTCTCCGACGACGTCTGGGTGATCGCGCCGGAATACGACCAGTCGGGCGTCGCCCATTCGCTGTCGCTCAACGATCCGCTCCGCTTGCGCCAAATCGGCGAGCGGCGTTTCGCGGTGCGCGGCACCCCGACCGACTGCGTCATCATGGGCGCGCGCCACCTGCTTGACGGCAAGGGGCCGGATCTCCTGCTTTCCGGCGTCAATCGCGGGCGCAATGCCGGCGAGGACGTGATCTATTCCGGCACCGTCGCCGGCGCGGTGGAAGGTACCGTGATCGGCGTTCCGTCTCTCGCTTTGTCGCAAGCCTATGCGGGGCGCAGCGGACGTGAACCCTATTGGGAGACGAGCCTGCGCTACGCGCCCGACATCATTCGCCGCGTCCTCGCCGAGGGCATCCCGCGCGACGTGCTGATCAACGTCAATTTTCCCGATTGCCCGCCGGACGAAGTCAAGCGCATCGCCGTCACGACGCAGGGACGGCGCGGCGGCCAGGAGCGGCTGGAAATCGATCGGCGCAAAGACGGTCGCGGTAATCCCTATTACTGGATCGCGTATGTACGCCACGGCTTTGCCAAGGCGCCGGAGGGCACCGATTTTGCCGCGCTCGAGGAGCGCTGCATCGCGGTCACGCCGCTGCGGCTCGACATGACCGACGAGCCCTATATGACGAAGCTCGCTGAACTGTTCGAGTAAGAGACCATCAACTGCGGACGCGGGGCGCGGCCGCCTCGATCGCTTGTGCGAGCGCGTCCGCCTGGAACGGCTTCTGCAGGGTCGGCGTGTTGCGATACGGTTCCGGTACGCCGCGCTGGCCGTAGCCGGTGGCGAACACGAATGGCAGTCCGCGATCGATCAGGATCTCGACCACCGGCGAAATCGGCTGGCCATTGAGATTGACGTCGAGGATGGCGATGTCGAATGCGCCTTCTTTCGCCAGCGCCAAAGCCTCCTCGATCCCGCCGGCTTCGCCGGCGAGCGTGTGGCCGAGGTCCGCCAGCATGTCCTGGAGCAGCATGCGGATCATCAACTCGTCCTCGACCACAAGGACGCGCTTGCCCGCAGGAGATTTCACCGCTGCTTTCATTCGAGACCCCGTGCCAAGCATTCGAAATTACTTCGCAATCCACCTGTGCATCAATCGCCGCCGGTCGGCAAACACGGACCCTACGCCCGCATTGAAAACCACAACGCCGAAAGCGCACGATCGGTTCCGAGTGCGGCTTGCTCGGTCTGGTGCCTGCCGCCAAAGCGGGGCAGGACAACAGACCGCGATACCCGAACACCCGGTGCAAGCCATCGCGGCATAATGGTAGAACACGCCGCGGCGCGTTCAGAAGAGCGAGGTCAAGGTGACCGGAATCAAAGCGGCTGATGTGGAACGCATGGAGTTTCAGCTCGGGCTGCGCCGGCGTGGCATCAGCGACCAGACGGTGCTGCGCGCCATGGAGAAGGTGCCCCGCGAGCAGTTCGTCGCTTCCACGTTGATCGACAGCGCCTATGCCGATCAGGCCTTGCCGATCGCCTGCGGCCAGACCATCAGCCAGCCCTACGTCGTCGCCTATATGACGGAGCAGCTCGAAGTCGAACCGCATCACCGCATTCTTGAAATCGGCACCGGCTCCGGCTACCAGGCCGCCATTCTCTCGCGGCTGGCACGCGAAGTCGTGAGTATCGAGCGCTACCGGACGCTCGCCGATACCGCACGCGAACGCCTCGAGACGCTGAGTTATACCAACGTCACCGTTCTCACCGGGGACGGCTTTGCCGGCGCGCCGGAGCGGGCGCCTTTCGACCGCATCATCGTCACCGCGGCCGCCGAGGAAGTGCCCGAAGCGCTGGTCGATCAGCTTGCCGAGGGCGGCATAATGGTGCTGCCGCTCGGTCCGCGCCACGGCACGCAGCACATCGTGAAGCTTTTCAAGGCGGCGGGCGGCGGGCTGACACGTCAAAATCTCATCGCCGTGAGATTTGTGCCGCTGTTGCGCGGCCAGGCGCGGGAGTTGTGACCATTTTATCGCAAGGCGGCATTATTTGTTTCTTGTTCGGATACTTAAAGCCCTGTTTACCGCAACGATGTTTATTCGCTCGTAGGTAAAGTTGCGTGCGAGCGAGTCACCATGTGCGCATTGCGTCGTTCGGCCGTTGGGCCCCAATTGGTTGTCATTGCGTTAATCGGATTGGGCGCCGCCAGTTGCAGCAGCGATTCCGGCCGCTTTTCGGACGTTTTCGGCTCCGGCAGCGCTTCGCGCAATGAAGCGACCGGATCGATCCCGCAGGGCACGAAGAGTGTCGAGAGCCGGCCGCTGCCGCACCTAGCCAGTAATGCCGGCGAGGGGGCCTCGGGCGGCGGCCGGGGCATGGGCTCCTACCAGCCCGGCAACAGCGAGGTTACCGGCTCCTTGCCGCCAGCGGCCCCACCGCCGCCGGTCTGGACCTGGGAAGGTGGCACCCCGATCGCAGTGGCCCCAGGCGAGAACCTCGAAACGCTGTCGCGGCGGTATGGCGTGCCTGTCGCGGCCATCATGGAGGCCAACAGCATCACCGCCCCGGCCATGGTGCATCCCGGCCAACATCTGGTTATTCCGCGCCGTCGCGGACTGGCGGCAGCCCCATCAGTGCCGCCGACGCGTATAGCCACGACCGCAGCGACCGTGCCCTCAGCCGCGCCGGTCGGCCCACCCCGCACCGCGCTCGCGCCGACCACGAGCGTCCATGTCGTGGCGCCGGGCGAGACGCTCCACAGCATTGCGCGGCTCTACGGCAAGCCGGTCCTGGCGCTGGCCAAGGCCAACAACATTCCGCCGGACAACATGGTGAAGATCGGCGAGCGCATCGTCATTCCCGACGTCCGGGTATCCGCGGCGCCCACGCCGCCAGCCCCGGTCGCCCCACGCGCCGAAGCGCCGGCGGCCGCCGCGGCCGGGCCAAATCTTGCCACCGCGGAATCTCCCCATAGCGCGCGGCTTGCCGCGCCGGTTGCGCCGAGCGGCGAGGAAAGCGCGGTGAAGACCGCAGAACCCGCCGGCGCGCTGCCGTCATTCCGTTGGCCGGTGCGCGGCCGGATCATCGCCGGCTTCGGCCCGAAGCCGAACGGCCTGCAAAACGATGGCATAAATCTCGCGGTGCCCGAGGGCACGCCGATTAAGGCGGCGGAAGACGGTGTCGTCGCTTATGCCGGGAACGAACTCAAGGGCTACGGCAATCTGGTGCTGGTGCGCCACAGCAATGGATTCGTCACTGCCTATGCGCATGCCAGCGAAATTTTGGTCAAACGCGGCGACATGGTCAAACGTGGCCAGATGATTGCCAAGTCGGGCGAGACCGGAAATGTGACGGCGCCGCAACTGCACTTCGAGATCCGCAAGGGCGCCACGCCGGTCGATCCGTCGCAATATCTCAACGGGGCCTGAAATCGGACGACAGAGGACAGACGACGGATGACAGATCGCCTTTATCCGTCCTCTGTCGTCTGTCGTCCGTCCTCAATCCGCACCCCAAGCCGGCCCGCCAGGTCCTGGACGTATTGCCAGGCCACACGGCCGGAACGCGCGCCCCGCGTCGTGGCCCATTCGAGCGCTTCGCGACGCAGTTCGGCGCCCGCAAGCGGAATGCGGTAACGGCCCACATAGCCCTCGACCATGGCTAGGTATTCGTCTTGGCTGCAGCGGTGGAAGCCGAGCCACAAGCCGAAGCGGTCCGACAGCGAGACCTTCTCCTCGACCGCCTCGCCGGGATTGATCGCGGTGGCGCGTTCGTTCTCGACGATGTCGCGCGCCATCAGATGGCGCCGGTTCGACGTGGCATAGAAGATGACGTTCTCCGGCCGGCCCTCGATGCCGCCTTCGAGCATGGTCTTCAGCGCCTTGTAGGTGGTGTCTTCGGCCTCGAAGGAGAGGTCGTCGCAGAACACGATGAAGCGCTGCCGCGTATGACGCAGTAGGCCCATCAGTTCAGGCAGCGATTCGATGTCCTCGCGATGAATTTCGATCAGCTTGAGCCCGGCGGTGGGATGCGCGGCGCCGACCGCGGCATGGGCGGCCTTGATCAGCGAGGATTTCCCCATCCCGCGCGCGCCCCATAAAAGCGCATTATTCGCCGGCAAGCCGCGCGCAAAGCGTTCCGTATTCTCGACCAGCAGATCGCGCACCCGATCGATGCCCTTGAGAAGCGACATCTCTACACGGTTGACGCGGCGCACCGCCGCGAGTCTTCGCCCCTCGGGATGCCAGACGAACGCCTCGGCGGCGGCAAAATCAGGCCCAGGCGGCGAGGGCGGCGCAAGGCGCTCCAGGGCCTCGGCAATCCGACCCAGCACGTCATCGACGGCGCCATCACCGAGGGATCGCTGTTTTGTCTCATTGCCGGCGCGCGCATCCGCCGCCTTGTGCCGGACGCTTGGAGGAGTTTTAGCCATGATTGCACCGCGTTACGAGGTCTTCCCCTTAGCGGGGCGCTGGAACCCTCGCAAGCGCGCCGCTGGGCAGGCGCGGCGTTGCAATTAGGCCAACGGCCGCTATAGTCCGCGCCGATTTCTCGCGCAAAATCGGCCCTTCATCGTGAGGCCGGCGCGTCCCCAAACGGACCGGAGGAGCAATGCTGACCACGCCCGCATACGCGCAAGGCTTGCCGTTCGGCCTCGGCGGCGGCGACAGCAGCGGTATGATCACCTCGCTGCTGCCGCTGATTTTGATCGTCGTGATCATGTATTTCCTGGTGCTGCGGCCGCAGCAGCAGCGGGTGAAGCAGCATCAGCAGATGGTCAAGGCGCTGCGCCGCGGCGATACCGTGGTGACCAATGGCGGGCTCGTCGGCAAGGTCACCAAGGTGGTCGACGACGACCAGATCGAGGTCGAAATCTCCGATGGCGTGCGGGTGCGGCAGATGCGCTCGATGGTGTCCGAGGTTCGCGCCAAGGGCGAGCCGGTGAAGGACGAGAGCGCGAGCTGATCGTTCGTCCGGCACGGCGCGATCGTAACGAGGACTATCGAATCGATGTTGTTTTTCACACGGTGGAAGGCGGCAGGTATCCTGCTCACGGCACTCATCGTGTGCCTGTTCGCCCTGCCGAGCTTCTTTTCCGAAAGCACGCTGCGGACGTGGCCGTCATGGGCGCAGCGTCACATCGTGCTCGGCCTCGACCTGCAGGGCGGCTCCAGCCTGCTCTTGGAGGTCGACACCAATGCCGTGCGCAAGGAGCGGCTGCAAGGGCTTGCCGACGACGTACTGCGCGTGCTGCGCCAAGCCCGCACTCCCTTCACCGGACGCGCCATTCACGGCAACAGCGTCGAGGTGCACATCACGCGCGACGGCGACGTCGATACCGCGCTCAGCAAGCTGCGCGAGCTGTCGCAACCGCTGTCCGGAATACTCGGCTCCTCGGGACAGCGCAGCATCGACATAACGGAGAAGGGCGGTCTGATCACGCTCACCCCGTCGGACGCGGCGATCACCGAGCGCATCCGCCAGGCCGTCGATCAGTCGATCCAGATCATCGAGCGCCGCGTCAATGAGCTCGGTCTGGTCGAGCCGACCATCCAACGCGAGGGCGCCTCGCGCATTCTCGTCCAAGTGCCCGGCCTGCAGGACCCGTCGCGGCTGAAGGAGATTCTCGGCAAGACGGCCAAGCTCGACTTCCGCATGGTCGATCTGTCGATGACGCCGGAGCAGGCGATGGCGACGCACCCGCCGTCGGACTCCGAAATTCTCGACGGCGAGGGCGGCACGAAATATCTCATCGAAAAGCGCGTGCTGGTCTCCGGCGCCGACTTGATCGACGCCCAACCGGGCTTCGACCAGCGCAACAGCGAGCCGATCGTCAGCTTCCGCTTCAATTCGACCGGTGCGCGCAAGTTCGCCGAGGCCACACAGCAGAACGTCGGCAAGCCGTTCGCTATCGTGCTCGACAACAAGGTCATTTCGGCGCCGGTCATTCGCGAGCCCATCCTCGGCGGCTCCGGGCAGATCTCCGGGAATTTCACCGTTCAGCAGGCCAACGATCTCGCCATCCTGTTGCGCGCCGGCGCTTTGCCGGCGCCGCTCACCGTCGTCGAGGAGCGCACAGTCGGACCCGGCCTTGGCCAGGACTCGATCAATGCGGGCGAGCATGCCGCCTATGTGGGGGCCGCGCTCGTCGTCTTCTTCATGTTGGTGACCTATGGTCTGTTCGGGCTGTTCGCCAACATCGCCGTCGCCATTAACGTCGCCATGATTTTCGGCGTACTGTCGATGCTCAGCGCGACGCTGACGCTGCCCGGCATCGCCGGCATCGTGCTGACGGTGGGCATCGCGGTGGATTCCAACGTGCTGATCTACGAGCGCATCCGCGAGGAGGTCCGCACCGGCCGCACCGCGATCAACGCGATCGATGCCGGTTTTTCCCGCGCCCTCGCCACCATTCTCGACTCCAACATCACCACCTTCATCGCCGCGGCGGTGCTGTTCTATATCGGCACTGGACCGGTGCGCGGCTTTGCCGTGACGCTCGGCATCGGCATCCTCACCAGCCTGTTCACCGCCTTCACGTTGACACGCCTGATCGTGGCCTACTGGGTGCGTCTGTGGCGGCCGCGCACCGTCCCCATTTAACCCGCTCATCCATGTGAACCATCGTGCGCCTGCTTCGCATCGTTCCCGACGACACCCGTTTCGACTTCATGCGCTTTCGGCGCATCAGCTTTCCGATATCGGCGATGCTGTCGATCGTGGCGATTCTGCTCTACTTCTTTCACGGGCTCAATTTCGGCATCGACTTCGTCGGCGGTACGCTGATGGAGGTGCAGACGAAAGCTGGACCGGCCGATCTCGCCAAGATGCGAGCGACCATCGGCTCGCTCCATCTCGGCGATTTCCAGCTCCAGCAGTTCGGCGCGCCGAACGACGTGCTGATCCGCATTTCCGAACAGCCGGGCGGCGACGCGGCGCAAGAGGTCGCGGTGCAGAAGGTGCGCGATGCGCTGGGCAACGAGGTCGATTATCGGCGCGTCGAAGTGGTCGGACCGAGCGTCTCGACGGAACTTCTCTCCTACGGCACCATCGGCCTCGTGCTCGCGATCGGCGCGATCCTGATCTATCTCTGGTTCCGTTTCGAGTGGCAGTTCGCGCTCGGCGCCATGATCGCCAACGTCCACGATCTGGTGCTGACGGTCGGCTTCATGTCGCTGACGCGGATCGATTTCGATCTCACCAGCATCGCGGCGCTGCTCACCATTCTCGGCTATTCGCTCAACGACACGGTGGTGATCTACGACCGCATCCGCGAAATGCTGCGCCGCTACAAGCGCATGCCGATGCCCGATCTGCTCAATGCGTCGGTCAATGCGACGTTGTCGCGCTCGATCGTCACCCACCTCACGGTTTCGCTGTCGCTGCTTGCTCTATTGCTGTTCGGCGGACAGGCGATCCGCAGCTTCACGGCAACGATGATGTTCGGCGTGGTGCTGGTCGGCACGTATACCTCGGTATTCATCGCCTCGCCGATCCTGATCTATCTCGGTGTCGGCCGGACGCGGCTGGGCGAACCGGAGGATACTGAAGCCGAGGCACCGCCGACGGCACCGGCAGCGCCGCCGCAGGCGCCAACGCCGTCGAAACCTTCTCCGCCGCCGCGGCGCGCCAGGGTCCGACGCTAGTGGACGAGCGGCCGCATCGGGGAAGATCGGCAGCACCAAGATATTAAGCATTTTCAGGCATTTGTGCCTTGGCGATACTTGACGATTTTTCCCGATCCCTCCAAAATATGTGTAACTGTATGTGTAACTATTCGGTTACACATTCTTTGCTGAGGGTCCCCAATGCCTCGTCTTTCACACCCCCTCAACAAGGCCGAGGTCGCCCAGTTGGCTCTCCAGCCGGGCAGTCACCCGGTCGGTGGGTCGCTCTTCCTTTTGGTCCGCGGGCCCGGGCGCGCTTACTGGGTCCACCGCTATCGCGACCCCAAGCGCACCAACGGTAGCATCTATTCGTCGGAAGGGTTCGGGTCGTACCCGAAGGTGTCGCTCGCGCAAGCGCGCAAGCGGCTTGATGAGGCGAATGTCACGCGTCGTAATGGCGCCGAGATGCCCCGTAAACGCTCTCAGGCGGTCGCTGGCGAGTCGTTCGCGCAAGTGGCGATGGACTACCTCAACCATCACGCGGACGAATGGAGCGCAAAGTCGCTGGCGCG